>JBJMGC010000199.1:0-19200 GCA_045808105.1 Acidobacteriaceae bacterium
CGCGAGCATAGTGAGCAGCGCTGCGGGCAAGAGCAGTGTGAGGGCGGGGACGATGAGGATGTTGACGAGCAGCCCCGATGTGGTGACGCGGTGGAAGTAGGCGGCCATCGGCAACGCCATCACAAGCTCGATGGTGGCCGAGACGAGGCAGAGGTCGAAGAACAGCAGCGCCCAACGAACCGCGACTGCGAGCGCATTCAGGGCGCGGCGAGTGCGACGCGGATAGCGGCGGCTGATGAGCGGCTCGAGGTGCTCGGCCACAAGCCGCAAGGTGACGCGGAACTGGGCGAGGCGCGGCTCAAATGAGGTATCCATGCCGACGGCGTTGATCGATCGCGAGGCAGCCAGGAACGGCGCGGTGGTGCGCTCCATGATGGGTATGGCGATGCCCGCGACGGCGACGACGGTGAGCAGCGTCATCTCCAAGCCGGCGTCGAAGAGCGCGTGGGGATCGAGCGCGAGCAGGCAGAGCGCGGCGAAGCCAAGACTATTGAGGCGGCCGCGATCGCGATAGAGCAGGCGGCCGATGAGGTAGAGCGCCACCATCGCAAGAGCTCGCTGTACCGGCTGACCGAAGCCGGTGAGGAGCGCGTAGGCGAAGGAGAGTGCGAGCGTGATGGCGGTGAGCGGCAGGCGGCCGATGCGGATTCTGCGCCCGATGGCGAAGACGAAGCCGGCAAAAATGCCGAGGTGCAGGCCGGAGACGACGAGCAAATGAAAGGAGCCGGTGCGCTCGAAAGGGGTGCGGAGCGCACTATCGAGGTAGGAGCGGTCGCCGGTGACCATCGCGGAGAGCATGGCGGCATCATCGTGGCTGAGGGTGAGCCAGCCGGGCAGCGGGCGGGGCAATGGAGTGTCGGCAAACTGCACGATGCGGTCGCTGGCCATGGTCTGCAGCGTGTGCTGCAGGCAGGCGAAGCTGCGCTGGCCGGTGGGTCCATCGACGCGGAGTTTTTCCAGTTTCGTTGAGCCGATGATGCCGATGCCCTGACTGAGCATCCATGCGGGGCTGTCCCAGACGCCGGGGTCGCGGTAACGCCCGGGCGGCTTGATTGTCGCTGTTACGGTGACGTTATCGCCGCAACCGAGTGGCGACATGACTGCATCTTCAGGGGCGTAGAGCGAGAGGCGCAGACCGCCCTGGATGGGTTGGAGAGGGTCGCCGGGCTCCGCAGCGGAGCGGACATGCAGGTCGACGGACTGCATCTGCTCCGTGATCTGCTCGTCGGAGAAGGGACGGTAGGAGACGATACGGCGGATGGGAGTTGCGCGCTCAATCGTGCCGGTGAGGGTGACAGGCTCGTTCTGCGCGATGAGGCGGAGCTCGGTTTGCGGTGCGGGGCGGGGCTGCATCTCTGCCACGAAGCCACCGAGAAGGAGCCAGGTGGCGGCCACGGGCCAGAGGGCAACACGGGGACGCCAGTGCGCGGAAGCGGCGGCGAGCAGGCCTTGAACGACTGTCGCGATGATGAGCCAGCCTGGCGAGAACCAGTAGCGACTGGTGATGAGGTTGCCGCCGGCGAAGGCGAGGGCCGCGAAGAGGAGTGGCGCGCGTGTGAAACGTACCGGATCGTGCTCGATGGCTCCGATGTTGCGCTTGGCGAGGAGATTCTTGGAGAGATGGCGGGATGCAGGTCGCTGCGATGGTGATTGCGGGGGAGCGACGATGCTGGCCATGAACCCGAGGAGCCCTCGAGAGCGCAGTTCCCGCCGATCAGATACGTTCGAGGGTGGCCACGGTCTCCAGATGAAATGTCTGTGGGAACAGGTCTATCAGGGTAAGGGCGGTGGGTCGATACCCGGATGGTTGCAGCGTACGGAGGTCGCGGGCGAGGGTGGAGGGATCGCAGGAGACGTAGACGATCTGGCGTGGCTGCGCGGCGGCAAGGCGCTGGCAGACCTCTGTGCCAAGGCCGGCGCGGGGCGGGTCGACTACGACGAGATCGGGGCGCGGCGCGGGGGGTGACTGGAGGAAGCGAAGAGTGTCCTTTGCAATCCGCTTGTGCCTGGCGCCGTGGAGATTGCGGGCAAGATCGGCGGTGGACGCGGCGGAGGACTCGACCGCGATGACCTGTTCGAAGCGCTGCGCGAGTGCCTGGGCGAAGAGCCCGACGCCGGCGTAGAGGTCCCAGGCGATACTGCCACTTCGCTGTGCGGCGACTTCTTCGACCAGTGTGGCGATGAGGTAGCGGTTCACCTGAAAAAATGCGCCTGCGCTTACCTGATATCGCAGCGGACCGACCGCGTATTCGAGCGACGCCTGCCCCCATGCCGCGGACGGTTGCGTGCGGCGAGTTTTGAGATCGAGTGAGAGGGTGCGGACGCCGGTGAGTGCCGGCAGAGCTGGCAAGAGCGCATCGGCTACCGAACGGGGCAGATGCTCTGTCGCATTGGCTCGGTTCGTGAAGAGCGAGACGAGCAGTGCGGATTCCTCGGCTGTGGTGAAGAATTCGACTTCGGAGATGTCCTGTGCGAGGGCGGGCTGCTTCTGCAGTAGCTCATTGAACGCGCCTATGGCGCGCTGCAGGATCGGCGCGGCGACGGGACAGTGGGAGACGGGAAGATCGCGATGGGAGGCGGCTTCGCGATAGCTGAGCGAGGGCTGGGGAAGCTTTGCGACGTGAAGGCGGATGCGGTTGCGATAGGCCCAAGGCTCCGCGGATAGGACGCGAATGTCTGCTGGGATGGAGACGTGGGCACGCTCGAGGCTTTCAAGCAGAATGCTGCGCTTCATCGCGAGCTGGGCTGCATAGTCGGCGTGCTGATAGTGACACCCGCCGCAGCGCCCGTAGTATTCGCAGCCAGGCGCGATGCGGCTCGGCGTTGATTCGAGCACGGAGTCGAGTGTGGCGGTGATGTAGCTGCGCCGCTCACTGGCGATAGTAGCTTCCACGAGCTCGCCGGGCAGGGCGCCGGGGACAAAGACGGCTTTGCCGGCGAGGTCGGGTGGGCCGTCGGACGGAACCGCGGTAGGAACCCTGGCCAGCGATGCTCCGCCATAAATCGCCTTTTCGATGCGCAGTTTCATGCTACTCGCTCTGTTGCATATAGAAGAGGCTGATGCGCGGAAGGCTGTATCGCTCAAGCAGGCGGCGGCGTAGGAACTGCTGTTCGATTTGCCGAATCTGCAGCGCCTGCATGCGGCTGCGATAGGGTGCGAGCTCGCGCGCGGCATGCTCGCGCATCTGCTCCAGCTCTTCTGCTGGAGTGTGAGTAAGGAGCAGGGCAAAGAGCTTTTCTTCGAGCGCGCTGAGGTGGCGTTCGAGCTCTTCGTTGGCTAGCGATTGTTGCGCGAGCTGCTCCAGGCGGTCGGCGATCTCCTGCAGTGGAGGCATGCTCGCGGCGACTTTGGAGAATGTCGCGGCTGCGATGCGCAGATGGTGGGAGATGCGGTCCCGTTCCAGGCCGGCGGCTTCTGTTTGTACGGGGGATCCGCCGACGGCTGCGTCCTGCATGGCTTCCAGCGCTTCCATGACCGCCTGAGCACACCAGGCGAGGCCGTTGACCTTGCGCATGCGGGCCCGGGTCTTTCTCGCCTCGTACTTGTCGAAGGCTGAGTCGATGCCGCGCAAAACGGCGGCGAGGGGAACGCCGGCTTCGCGCCAGGTATCGACGAGAGCCCAGTCAAGCGTGGAGAGCAGCAGGATAGAGCCGCGACGACGCTGGAAGTGCTCCTCGATTTCCGTGAAGTAGTTTATGTAGTTCTGCACTTAGGTCGTAACGGCGGGCGCGGCTCGGCGCGGATTGCGGTTGCGCTCATAGAGCAGGCGCAGGCCGTCCAGCGTGAGCATGTCGTCGATCGCGGTGATGTATTTCGAATCTTCGTGCAGCATGTGCGCGAGGCCGCCGGTGGCGATCACTTTCGGAGTTGCGGCACTGCCGTCGGGCTGGCTGGCTTGGAGTTCGGCCAGCATGCGCTCGAGGATGCCATCGACCAATCCGATGTAACCGTAGAAGAGGCCGCTCTGCAGATGGGCGATGGTGTTGGTGCCAATGGTGCGCGCGGGGCGTTTGATATCGACACGGGCGAGCTTGGCTGCACGGGAGAAGAGCGCGTCCGCGGAGATGCCGAGACCAGGCGCGATGACGCCGCCGATGTATTCGCCGCGCGCGGAGATGACGTCGAAGGTGGTGGCGGTGCCGAAATCGACGACGATGATCGGCCCGCCGTAGCGCGCGAACGCGGCGACACCGTTGACGATGCGGTCTGCGCCGAGCTCGGCGGGATTGTCAACCAGCAGAGGCATGCCCGTTTTAACGCCGGGCTCGACGAATATGGGGCGCAGGCCAAAGTAGCGCTCGCAGAGGCGTCGGATCGTGGAATCGAGTGGCGGAACGACAGAAGAGACGACAATGGCGGAGATCTTCGAGACGTCGATCTGGCGCATGGCGAACAGGTTCAGGAAGAGGACGCCGTATTCGTCGGAGGTCTGGTTTTTGTGCGTGGTGATGCGCCAATCGGCGATCAGCTCCGGTGAATCGAGGCTGTAGAGGCCGAGGACGGTGTTGGTGTTGCCGATGTCGATGGCGAGCAGCATGGTCAGCTCCTCCCTTGTCGGACGCCGCCCGAGAGCACAGTGCGGATGCCTTGTGCGGTGCGGACGCGGAGGAAGCCGCGGCTGTCGAGGCCGTCTGTCATGCCGGAGAACGTATCCGCTTCGGTGACGATGACGGCTTTTCCCTCGACCCAGGTGGAGTTTGCGGCCAGGCGGCTGCGGATGTCTGCGGTTGCAGATTCGAGAGTACGGGCCGCAGTGAGGCGTTCTATTTCTGCCTGCAGATGACGCAGGAGAGCGACTAGGAGATCCTGACGCGACCAGTCCTGGCCGGTCTCGATTTTGAGCGAGGTGGCGAGCGCTGCCAGCTCTGGCGGGAACGACGGTTGATGCACGTTGAGGCCGATGCCGATGACGGCGTGGCGCACGCGAGTGACTTCCGCGTTCAATTCCGTAAGGATGCCGCCCATCTTGCGGCCGGAGAGGAGCAGATCGTTGGGCCAGCGGATGTCTGGCGCGAGCGCGGTGACGTCACGCACAGCGGCTTGCACGGCGAGCCCGGTGGCGAGCGAGAGCCAGAGGATGTCAGCAGGTGCAATGGCGGGACGCAGCAGGATGCTGACGTAGAGACCGGAGCCGGCGGCGGAGTGCCACTCGTGCGCGCCGCGTCCGCGTCCGCCGGTTTGCTCGTCGGCCAAGTAGACGGCGCCGCTCTCCTGCCCCTGCTCGGCTTCGCGCATAGCGAGCGTGTTGGTGGAATCAATGGTCGGGAAGTGGCGGACCTTGCCGGCGAAAGGCGTGCCTGCGAGCTCGCGGTGAAGGCTGTCGAGATCGAAGGCGTCGGCGATACGAGCGGCAGCGGAGACCATGGCTCAACTTTCGGCGACGATGCGCATGCTGAGGTCGACGGCGGCGGCGGAGTGGGTGAGCGCGCCGGAGGAAATGAAGTCGGCGCCGGCTTCGGCATATTTGCGGATGGTGTCCAATTGAATGCCACCGGAGGCCTCAATGGGTACCTTGAGGCCTCGCGAGTGAATGAGCTTGACGGATGCGGCCACTTCCGCAGGCGTCATGTTGTCGAGCAGGATGGCATCAGCGCCGCCTTCGATGGCCTGGTCGAGTTCGTCGCGGTTGCGCACCTCTACCTGCACGCGCTGGCCGGGTTTGCGCGCCGCTAAGGCTGCGGCGAGTACCTTGGGAATGCCGCCGCCGAGCGCGATGTGATTGTTCTTGATGAGAATGCTGTCGGAAAGGTCGAGGCGGTGGTTCTCGCCGCCGCCGCAGGAGACTGCATATTTATCAAGGAGGCGCAGGCCGGGCACGGTTTTGCGGGTGTCCAGGACTTTTGCGTGAGTGCCCTGCACCTGATCGACGTAGCGACGCGTGACGGTAGCGATACCGCTCATGCGCTGCATCAGGTTGAGGATAACGCGCTCGCAGGAGAGCAGAACGTGAGCCGTGGATCGCACGACAGCGATCGATTGCCCACGCTTCACGCGCACGCCGTCGAAGATCTCCGGGTGATGCACGACCTCGTAACGGACGGGGTTCGCTCGGTCGGACGCCTGGCTGAGCCGGGAGTAGATGTCCAGAAAGCGCGGAATACAGCCAAGACCCGCGACGACGCATTCCTCCTTGGCCACGATGGTGCCGGAGGCGCGCAGTTTTGGGTCGATGGTGTAGGCCGTTGTGATGTCTTTGAGCGCCTGATCTTCCAGCAGGGCGTGTTCCAGGATGGCCTCAACTCGCTTGCTCTTCCAGTCCATACGCTTTCCTCATGATACGCTGCGACGGCTGGAAACTTGAGCGGGGCTTCATGAAAGCACAGATAGGATAAAGGGATGTTTGTTCGAGGATTTGTTTTGCTGGTGGCGGCGCTTGTGCCGCCGTTTTTACATGGACAGGTGCAGCGGCAGCGCGATGAGTGCGATCTGGGAGCGCTGGAAGTGTGTGGCAAGCATGTTCTCCAGGACGAAGGCGCCATTTTGACTAGTCCGTTCCATGCGCGGGTGACCGACCTGCTTTGGATTGCGCCGGTTGGGCTGGCGACGGGTGTGGCCATCGACTATGACGCGCACGCGATACGCAGCCTGGGGAGCCATCCGCAGCGGGAGAAAGACTTTCGCCATGTGTCGGATGTAGGCGTCTATCTGCCATTCGCGGGCGTGGTGGCGGGGTATGCGGTTGGCGCGCTGCATAGGGACGACTACCTGAAGCAGACCGCGGTGATTGCGGGAGAGGCGATCGCCGATTCGCTAATCCTGAACGAGGGCCTGAAGTATGCGATCAACCGCGAGACTCCCAGCCAGGGGGACGGGACGGGTCGCTTCTGGCCTCACGGAACGAAGACCTGGCCGGATGGGCAATCGATGCCATCGAATCATTCAATCATCACCTGGAGCTTTGCGCATGTGGTGGCAAACCGGTATCCGGGCTTTGGCACGCGGCTCGCGGTGTACGGGCTGGCGTCGACAGTGAGCCTCTCGCGCGTATTGGCGAAGGAGCATTTTCCGTCGGACGTGCTGGTGGGCAGCACACTGGGCTACCTGATTGGCGGATACGTGGTGAACAAACGCGGCGAGCCCAGCCGCAGCTATTCGTTCTCCATGGTGGATACGCCGAACGGCCGCGGGTTTCAGTTGTCGTACAACTTCAACCACTAAGCTGAGGCGGGGTTAGGCGGCAGGCAGACCGTCTAGCGCGGTGCGTGTGCGCTCGATGAGCGTGGTCAGTTCGGCATTGCGGCGGCGAATGCCCTCGACCACCGGCGCTGGAGCTTTGGCGAGAAAGGATTCGTTGCCGAGCTGACGATCGCTGTTTTCTTTTTCCTTCTGCAGCTTCGCGAGTTCTTTGGACAGGCGGTCGCGCTCGGCATTGACATCGACTGGTTTCTCGTAGACGACAGCGACATCGAAGCCGGGGGTTGCGCGATGCGCAAGGCCGTCCGGCAATTGTGGGACCACTTCAAGTGTGGCCACGCGCGCCAGGCGCTGGATGGTGGCGAGGTTCTGCTGGAAGACGGACGCATCGCCAGTGCGGAGGAGCACGGGGATCGATTCGCGCTCGGGTACGCCGGCGTCCTTGCGCGCTGAGCGCACAGCGACTATGAGCGATTGGAGTTGCGCCATATCGCGCTCGGCTGCCTCATCGATGCTGCTTTTCGAAGAAACGGGATAAGGCATCAGCGCGATCGAGCGCGCCGGCGGCTGCCCATTGTAAAAGGCATGCCATATCTCTTCGGTGATGAAGGGCATGAATGGCGAAAGCATGCGGAGGGACGACTCGAAAACCCCGCTGAAGAGCAGGAGGGCCATCATGCGGTCCTCTTCGGACTCGGCGGTTTCGATGCGCAGCTTTACCAGCTCGAGATACCAGTCGCAGAGGTCACCCCAGAAGAACTGATAAATAGCGTGGGCGCCTTCGTCGAAACGGTAGATTTCGAGCGCGGTATTGACCGCTTCGGCTGTGGCATAGAGGCGCGACAAGATCCAGCGATCTTCGAGATTTGATTCGTCCGAGGCTTCCGGCTGCTTCGAGGGCTCGGGATACGCGGGATTTGCAAGCAGAACTGCCTGATCGCGATTCACCGTTGCGAGGTCAATCGGACCGAGAAGCGTCCCGCCTTCTCCGACGGATAAACGTTCGCGCTGCATGAAGAGAAAGCGCGCGGCGTTCCAGATCTTGTTGGCGAAGGCGCGATAGCCTTCGGTACGGGCTTCGGAGAACGCGATGTCAGTTCCCGGCGAGGCCATGGTTGCCAGCGTGAAACGGACAACATCGGTGCCATAGCGCTTCACGATCTCGATGGGATCGATGACGTTGCCCTTGGTCTTCGACATCTTCTGGCGCTCGGCATCGCGCACGAGTGCGTGGATGTAGACCTCGCGGAAGGGCACCGCGTCCTTGAGCGTGCGCGGGGAGCCATCCGGCATCGGCACGTCGAGCATGAAGTGGCAGCCGAACATGATCATGCGGGCTACCCAGAAGAAGAGGATATCGAAGCCGGTGACGAGGAGTTCCGTTGGATAGAAGGCGGCGAGATCGGGCGTCTGGTCCGGCCAGCCGAATACTGAGATGGGCAGCAAGCCGGAGGAGAACCAGGTGTCGAGCACATCGGTTTCCTGCGAGATCGCCTTCGAGTTGCAGTGCTGACACGCCTCCGGGGTTACACGAGCGACCGTCACCCTGTCGCAGGCGGCGCAGTGCCACGCGGGAATGCGATGGCCCCACCAGAGCTGGCGCGAGATGCACCAGTCGTGGATGTTGCGCATCCACTCGTCGTAGGTCTTGCGGTACTGCTCGGGCGTGAAGCGGATGTGGCCCTGGTCGACGGCGGCAATGGCCTTTTCGGCGAGTGGCTGAATTTTGATGAACCACTGTGTCGACAGGCGCGGCTCGACCACGGTCTTGCTGCGATCGCACTTGCCAACGGCATGCGAGTGCTCCTTGACGGAGTAGCCAGGCTGGCCTTCGAGCTCGGCGACAATGCGCTTGCGTGCCTCAAAGCGATCCAGGCCGGCGAAGGGGCCGGCGATCTCGTTGAGGTGCGCAGTTTCATCCATGATGTTGATGGACTGCAGCTTGTGACGCTGGCCTACGGCGTAATCGTTGGGATCGTGCGCGGGCGTGATCTTGACCGCACCGGTGCCGAACTCCGGGCTGACCCATGGGTCAGCGATGATAGGTATTTCGCGATTGATGAACGGCACGCGCACGCTTGCGCCCTGCAGATGACGGTAGCGCTCGTCAATCGGGTGGACGGCAACGGCCACGTCGCCGAACATGGTCTCCGGCCGCGTGGTGGCGACGAGTAGTGATTCATTTGAGCCGACAATGCCGTAGGGGATGGTGTAGAGCTTGCCCAGCTGCTCTTCGTGAATGACTTCGAGGTCGGAGATGGCGGTCTGGCAGTCCGGGCACCAGTTGACGATGTAGGCGCCACGATAGATCAGGCCCTGCTCGTGGAGACGGACGAACGCCTCGCGCACGGCGCTCGACAGGCCGGCGTCCATGGTGAAGTATTCGCGCGACCAATCGACGGAGGCGCCAAGGCGCTTCATCTGATCGAGGATGGCGCCGCCGTACTGCTCCTTCCACTTCCAGACGCGCTCGAGGAAGGCTTCGCGGCCAAGCTTCTGGCGCGAGGTTTTTTCGCTGGCGAGTTGGCGCTCGACCATCATCTGGGTCGCGATGCCGGCGTGGTCCGTGCCCGGCACCCAGAGGGTGCGGTTGCCGTGCATGCGGTGCCAGCGGGCGAGGATGTCCATCTCCGTCTGGTTGAGCATGTGGCCCATGTGCAGGCGACCGGTGACATTGGGCGGCGGCAGCAGCATGGTGAAATTGCGCTGGGCCGGGCTCTGGTCGAGAGAGATGGCGTGAAAGAGTTTTTCGCTCACCCAATATTCGGCCCAATGCTCCTCGATTGCGGCAGGGTCGTAGGCTTTCGGCAGTTCGTCGGGCATGGAACTTTCAGGGTAACAAACACAAGGGAATTACAGGCGGCTGCAGATAACCACAGACAACTGCAGACCAACGACGGAAACGACAAGAGAGCTTACAGAGAACAGCAGACGACTCCAAAAAGCGGCAGAAACGGCAACGGCAGAGGCTTTCGCCATCTGCCGTTGTCTGGTTTTGTCTGTTGTCAGCTTTAGAACGGGTTGATCTTCTCGATGCCCTTTTTCTTCTTGTTGGTGCTGGAGGATTCGGCGCTCTGGTCGGTTTTGACCTTTGGATTCTTCTTGTGCTTCTTGCCCGGAGCAGGCGTGCCGGTTTCCACCTGGGCATTGCCAGCTGCGCCACCCTTCACATCATTCACCTGACTCTGGGCAGGAGCGGGCTTTTCGACCGGGGGCAGTGGCGCGGTATTCGCCGGACCGACCGCTTTCAACCCATAGTTGTCGGCCGCGCCGGCGTCGGGCGCGGGAGCGCCTGTGCCTTCCGTCGCTGGTGGCGGAGCAGCGGCCGGCGGTGCTGCTCCCGTCGAGGAGTTGCCACTGCTGTTGTCCACGGCGTTTCCGTTGGGGTTCAGGACTTCTACCCCGATGCCGGTACCTGAAGCGCCGCCTTCAGGATTGGGAACTGCAGCATCGCCGGTGCGTGGCGCGGCGGTTCCATTCGCGACCGCGGCAGAGGGTGTGCTTCCCGCTGCTGGCTTAATACCCGCGGCTTCGTTGAAGATCGCGACGTTTTCCTTGCTGACTTCCGGCGCTGTGACGGTTTTCGCCGGCGTCATCAGGGGTTCACCGACGCGTGCTGCCTGCAGCGTGGAGGGCCCGTGCTTGACGAGCAGGATCGCGCGGTCCTTCAGCTTGATGTTGGCGCGGCTCTGCTCCTCGGCTTCGCTCTCGGCCAGTTCGGTTTGAGTGGGCTCCGGCACCGGACGGCCAAGCGCGATGAGTCTTTCGCGGGCATCTTCGACGTGAGGCGCCATGGGATAGCGGGTGACTACCTTGGAGTAGCAGTCGGCAGCGCGATCGTCATAGGCTGCAATCAGGCGCTCCCGCTCGGCGGCATTGATGTTCAGCCTGGCGGCGATGCCGGCTTCGGCGGCGTAATTGTCACCGAGCTGCAGCAGAGCCATGTCACTCTTGCTGTAAAGCGGATAGGAGTCGGTGAGGGTCTGCAGGCGTGCGATGCTGGCCGCCCAGTTGTCATGCGTGGCATAGAAGCTGCCGATGGTGTACTGCCGCTGGGCCAGCACCTCCTGCACTTCGCGCAGGCGCTGCTTGGCACGAGGGACGAGGGTGGAATCGGGATACTGCTGAACCATCAACCGATATTCCTGCTCCGCGCGTTCCGCGTTGGTGGGATCGCGGTCGGGCTTCTCCATCTGCTGGAAGTAGATGTCGCCCACTTTCATCTGCGCTTCGGCCGCCTCGGGCTGATTGGGGAAGAAAGTGATGAAGTCCTTGTACTCGGCCTCTGCCTGCTGGAGCGCGGCGGCGCCACCCTCCTTGTACCAGCTGTCGCCGACGGCGAGCTTGGCGCGCATCTGATATTCCGACTCGGGATAGGTCGTGAGGAGTGCCTGCAGGTCGAGACGGGCCACATCGTACTTGCCCTTCTTCAGGGCGGTCATCGCCTTGTCGAAGAGCTCCTTATCCGGCTGCTTGGAGGTGACGCCGGCCAGCGGGTCCGCAGAGCTCACCTTTCTCGGCTTCTTGGTGTGGTGCAGGATCTGTGCAGGTGCGCTCACTGCAAAGGCGGCGGACAGGCACGCGGCAGCCGAAACAGCGAGCAGGCGGGCGGAAAGACTCCGGTTCATAGACATCAACATCCCTCGATACTGAACAAGACCAGCTGGGCAAAACGACCTGAGCAAGGCGAGCTGGGCAAAAACCACCGGCAGCGTGCGCTCGATTTTGCCTGTGGGTTTCTTGTAACAACATTCTAGAGCGGTTTGCCGCTCCTGTGTTTTAGCCGGCATTTCCTTCCAAACAAATGCCGGCGGAAAACCGTTCTAATGTGCGGAGGCGAGCTCTGCCGAGCGGGCTGCCTCCAGTAATTCGCGTGCGTTGCGCTCCGGATGGCCGCCATCGAAGACGGCGCTGCCGGCGACCAGCAGTTCCGCTCCTGCTTCGACGACTGCAGCCACGGTCTCGTGAGCCACTCCGCCGTCGACCTCGATGCGGAAGCTCAGGTTCCGCTCGGCGCGCAACTCGCGGAGCCGGCGGATCTTGTTGAGCGAGAAGGGGATGAACTTCTGGCCCCCGAAGCCAGGATTCACGCTCATGATGAGCACGTGGTGAAGCATGGGAAGCACATCGTAGATCAGGTCCACGCGGGTGGCCGGATTGAGGACAACCCCGGGCTCCATGCCGTGATCCCGGATGTGCTCGATGGTGCGATGCAGGTGGACGCAGGCTTCGTAATGCACGCCGACCCAGTTGGCGCCGGCCTCGGCGAAGGCCGGGATGAAGTCGTCGGGGTTCTCGATCATCAGGTGGCAATCGAGGGGCAATTTCGTGACTTTGCGCAGAGACTTCACGACAGGCGGACCCAGCGTAATGTTGGGGACGAAGTGGCCGTCCATCACGTCAACGTGAATGACAGTGCCGCCACCGCGCTCGGCTGCAGCGACGCCTTCAGCGAGCCGCGCGAAGTCTGCCGACAATATAGAGGGCAACAGTTCAACCACGGGGCCAGTGTATCAGCGGAGCGCGGCTGTTCAGGCGCTGGCCGAGGGTACGGCCGCAGCAGCGCTGCGGGCAACCCTGGAGATGGCGCGGATCAGCGGCTTGTGTGGGATCACTCCGCCAGGATCGGCGAAGACGATATCGCCGACGCGCTTTGCGACTGGACGAAAACACCAGCGCGTGAATAGCGCCAAATGGTCTTCGATCTCGGAGGTCGAAGGCCGGGTGGGCGCCATTGGTTCGAGTTCGCCGAGTGCTTGTTCCAGGCGTTCCTCTAACGTGTCGCTTGCGGAAGCCGTAGCCGGTGAGGGCTCAAGCGGAACGGCGGCGAGGGTCATGGGATGTGAGTAGAGCGAGGAGGAGCCCGACTGCTCATTGTGAAGACGCATGCCGATCGTCGCGTACGCCACGGGACCAGAGATCCCGTGGCGCGTGAGCCGAAAGAGCGCTACTTCGCCAGGCTGGGCGGATGGCTGCACCATGACGGCGGAGAGTTCGGAGAGCAGCCGCACGGATTCGGGCAACTCGCGGAGAGCGATCTCGGCTTTCTCGTATCGCTGGTGGATCGCTGAGGCGGTTTCAAACTCGAGGGCTTCGGATGCAGAGGCGCGCTCGCGCTCCAGGGAGGAAAGCAGGCTCGCGCCATGGGTGCGGAGAGCTTCGAAGACGGCGTCTGCTTCTGCGCGATGGCGATCCGGAGTGCAGGTCTGGTTGCAGGGCGCCAGACACTTCTTCATTTCGAAATACGGGCAGGCGGGATGCTCCGGGTAGGGATGCAGGTCTTCAACGCAGCGGCGCAACTGAAAGAGGTCGAGGACGGCGTCGCAGGCGCGCTCCGCGGCGGCACGCGTGGGGAACGGGCCGAAGCTACGGTCTGCAGCGCTGCGGACATAGCGGTTGGTTGCGAAGAGGCGAGGGAAGTCATTTTCGAGGGCCATTCGCAGGTATGCGGGCGGCCGCAGCCGCAGCCGTTTGCGCACGGCGGCCGCATCTTTTTTCCCAAAGACGTCCCCGATCTCGCTATAGAGCAGCAGCGAGGCTTCGAAGTCTGAGCCGTAGGGCGACCAGGCAATCTCACGCACGAAGGGAAGGAGTTGCAGGCGCCGTGAGAGCGCGCCTTCCGGAGCGAGCATGCGTTTGAGGCGGCGGCGCAGGTTTGTGGTGCGCGCGATGTACGGCTCGCGGCGTTCGCCAAAGCCAAGCGAGAAAACGGCCGGCGATTCCGGCAGAGTTGACAACTGATCGGCCAAATCCGCTGCGCCTGGCTGGATTGCTGCTGCGCTTGCAGGGTCAAACGGTAGGGTATGCGCCAGCACGCTTCAATTTTAGCTGTCGGGCATTGCGGGAACGACTGGGCGAAGAGCGCGACTCCGGTATGCTGGCTGCCATCGGAAATCGGAGAAGAATGATGGCGATGGATCGGCGATGCTTTGTGCGTGGTGCTGGATTGTCTGTTGGTGCTATCGCTACACGGAGTCATGCGCAGACGCGCGCCCTGGAGTTGACCATCGACAGCGGCAAAGAACTTGCCACCATGCCGCAGGACTTCATTGGATTGAGTTACGAATCCTCGCAGCTTGCCGATCCTGCATTTTTCGCCGCGAGCAATACGACGCTGGTTGGCGCCTTTCGCAAGCTATGTCCGCGAGGTGTTCTGCGGCTGGGCGGCAACTTGAGCGACGTGACGCTCTGGAAGGGTAGCGCCGCGAACAGCATCTCGCCGCAAGAAGCAGCGAAGGTGCGGGGCTTCTACGAATGGCGCCTCACGGACAGCAAAGCGGCAAGCGAGCGGCCCGCCACGATTGGGCCGGAGGGCATTGAAGCGCTGGGCGGTTTTCTACACGCGACCGAGTGGAAGCTGCTTTATGGACTGAATCTCGGTACCGGTACGCCGGAGCGTGCCGCAGAAGAGGCCGCGCTGGTCGCGAAACACGCAGGCGATCATCTGCTTGCGTTTCAGGTGGGGAACGAGGCGGACCTCTATGGACCGGCATTTCGCGAAGCCGGATGGAATTTTGATCGCTACTGGAGTGAGTATCAGCGTTTCGTGAAGGCGGTGCGGGTGCGTGTACCGCAGGCTCCATTTGCCGGGCCGGATGTGGCCACGAAGGCGGATTGGGTGACGCAGTTTGCGCAACGCGCGAAAGGCGACGTGGTGTTGGTGTCGTCGCATTATTACGCGATGGGCCCCGCGGGCGCTCCCGGCATTGATGCGCGGAAGCTGCTTAGCGATGATCCGCGGCTCGCGCGCGAGATGCCGATTCTGGTCGCAGCGGGCAAGACTGCGGGCGTGCCGTATCGGATGACGGAAGGCAATACGTGCTATCACGGCGGGCAGCCGGGTGTGAGCGATGCGTTTGCGTCTGCATTGTGGGCGTCGGACTACTTACTGCGAGTCGCGCAGGCAGGTTACGCCGGCGTGAATCTTCACGGAGGTGGTGAGGGATACTACGCGCCGCTTACTGGAGAGCCGAATGCGACGAAGCCGCGTCCCGAGTATTACGGGATGCTGTTGGCGCAGCGGTTCGCGGGCGCCACTTTCGTTCGCGTATCGGATGCGGGCGAAGCGCACGATGTGAGTGCGTATGCGGCGCGCGCGAACGATGCGCTTGTGGTAGCCGCGGTGAACAAATCTAGCAGTCCGGTGCAGGTGAGAATCCGCGGCGCCGGAGCGAGAGCGACGGAATGCTGGACACTGAGCGCGCCGTCGCTGGATGCAAAGGACGGCGTGCAATTCGCGCAGAACGCCATGGATGAGCGCACAGTCCCTGGATATTCAGGGGTGCTCTGGCAAGTGCCGTTGAGATAAATGTGAAGCCAGAAGTGGCAAATTGAGCCCCGAAATCCAGAGTTAGTCCCAATTTCGTCCCAATTCTCTGTTGGGGGACAACCACTTCTTGTAGACACATCAAAATGCCTGTCATATGATCCACAGAATCCTTCGTACGGGTTCTAACCAAACCTGAAGCGAGCACTGGTTCCACGCAGAGCCAGCGTATTGTTTTTCAATTTTTCGAGGCTAAAACGCGATGGAATCACGAAAGTCGTCTTGTTTAAGAATCAGTCTGGCCGCAGCCCTGCTGGCCACTCCCGTTCTCACGCTTTCCGCGCCGTCCCTTTATGCACAGGCCACAGCCAGCGGCACAATTGCCGGAACCATAACTGATTCCTCCGGTGCGGCCATCGTGGGTGCTGTGGTGACGGCAACGAATACCGGCACAAATGCGCAACGAACTGCCAAGACGGCCACGGCCGGGGAGTATCGTTTCGACCTGCTGCCGGTGGGCAACTACAAGATCCACGTGGAAGCGCCGGGTTTTTCGGCAGGTGAGGTAAAAGATATTGACCTGCTGGTGGGAACGACCGTGGCTGCTAATCTGCCGCTGAAACCGGGAAGCACGGGTGAAACCGTGCAGGTGCAGGCGCTGAATCAGCTGGTGGACCCGGAGAAGAGTGATGTTTCGGTTGCAGTAACTCCAAAGCAGATCACCGAACTTCCGCTGAATGGACGCGATTTTGCCAATCTGGCAATCCTTGCTCCGGGCGTGAAGATGGTTGACAGCTACGATCCCACGAAGAACCGTTACGCGGTCTATGCGGTAAACGGATCGACGGGACGTAATACCAACACCACGGTCAACGGCATCGATAATAAGGACAATACGGTAGGCGGTGCGGTGATGCAGTTGCCGCTCGAAGCGGTGCAGGAGTTCATCATCAGTCCGAACCGCTTTTCCGCGGCCAACGGACGCACCGAGGGCGCGGCGCTGAACGTGGTGACCAAGTCGGGGACAAACCAGTTCCACGGCAGCCTGTATGGGTTCTTCCGCACGCAGGCCATCCAATCGAACAATTATTTTGCAGAGAAGGGCGGCCAGCCCAAGCCTGATTACAGCCGGCAGCAGTACGGCGGCGCCTTTGGAGGCCCGATCCGGAGGGACAAGGACTTTGGGTTCTTTGCCTATGAGGGCCTGCGTGAGCGCTCGAGTATTTCGGTAAACCCAGACGCCTACAACGATCTGCTCTTGGTAGCGGATGTGGCTAAGCAGCAACCCAACCTCTTTGCCGTGCCGCCACAGCCATCGCACACCATTCCGACGCCGTTTGATGAGAAGCGGTACAACGGCCGTATCGATCACATCTTCAACGACAAACACAAGGCTTTCGTCAGCTACACCGCGCAGGACAACAAGAGCAACAACGACCAGGCTACTGCGCGTGTCGATCTGACGCAGGGCAACTTCACTATCAACGATCTGATCCTGGCCAACATCACGCTCAGCTCGCTCTTTACCACGAACACGGTCAACAATTTTACCGTGGGCTTCCAATATTGGAATAACCTGATCGACTCCAAGCTCCGCGCGCCCACCATCACGTTTCCTGATACCACCCAGTTTGGTACGAACGTGAACGTGCCGCAGAAATCGAGCCAGCACAAGTTCCAGTTCCGTGATGACCTCTCGTACACTCATGGGCGGCACACGTTGCGCGGTGGTGTGGACTACCTTTACGAGCCGCAGCTAGGTGGCTTTTTCGAGAACAACCCTACGCCCGAGTTCGACTTCTATGCGAATCCGGCCGAGATACTTGGCCAACCGCAGGGATTCTCGACCCCCGGTGCGGTTATCAGTATGACCGGTACTTCCGGTGATCCCAGCTTTCTACTCTCGCCGAAGATGCTCGGCCTCTATTTCGAGGACGACTTTCGCATGATGCCGCGGCTGCTGATCAATGCGGGCATTCGCTACGACCGCGATATCGATCTCTATGGGCTCGACAAGCAGAAGATCAGCCGCACCCATCAGGAGCTAGTGGCGGCGGCAGCAACCGGGATTCCTACGGTGCCCACGACCGTAAATCCCACCACATATCTGGCCGGTTACACCCCGGACCTCACCAACATCGGCGGCGTCTTTACCGGTCTGCCCAAGAACGACAATCTGGACTTCAGTCCGCGCATCGGCTTCTCTTTCGATTTGCTAGGCAATGGCCGCTTCGTTTTGCACGGTGGTTATGGTTTGTATTTTGGCCAAACGTTCGAGAACATCCCGCTGTTCATGATTCAACAGGCCAACGATACTGTTTTCGCGAATACCTTCAATATCAATTGCAACGGTCCGCTTCAATCCTGCAATTCCGATCAGACGGTTCCGGGCACAGACATTGTTTTGAATAACTACAGGTATGGGATTGATCCCCAGCCGGTGATTCCACCTGCCAGTCATGACCTGGCGCCGCGTTCCACGGGACGCATCATGGATCCTAGCTATAGGAATCCTTACACTCAGCAGATCAACTTCGGGTTCCAATATGCGCCCAACAACTTCTCGGTTATTGAAGTTGACTACGTCCAGGCACGGGGGCTGCATGAGGATAAAACAGTCAACATCAATCCTACGGAGTACTTCAACGGTGGCGTCCGCCCATTTTCCGCAGCTTTCGTAGCCGCAGGCGTGCCCAAGTTGGGTCGCATCGCCGACGAGCAGTCGATTGGCCGGTCATACTATGACGGCCTAAACGTCAGCTACCGGCAGCAGACGTGGAAGCGCTTCACCGGAACCGTGAACTACACCTATGCCAAGGCGCTGGGATTTGAAGGCGGAGCGGCCTCCTTCCGGAATACCGCGACCAATCCCTTCCTTGGGCAGTTCCGCCGGCAAGACTACGGCGCAACGCCGAGTGACGAACGCCATCACGTCACTGCATCGGCTACACTCAACCTGCCCTGGAAGGTCGCGGTTTCGCCCATCTTCCAGATTGGGACAGGCCGTCCGGTCGATGTCGTCCAATCCAGCAGCGACTTGTGGGGCATCGGTAGCGGACGGACTAACCCTCATGCCGTCGTGCCGATAGGCGCATCGCTAACAAAGCCTGCGAGCTATGAAGCCTTGGCCGGTATCGGTGCCGGCACGGGCGTTGACGAATATGCGGGCTGTCTGGCGGCGCGTACATGCCAAGAAGTTTCCTACGCGAACTATCGTGGCCCTGCATTCGTGGAGCTCGATGCACGTATCGGCAAGACAATTACGATTGCCGACAGGTACAACGTCAACCTATTCTTCCAGGGCTTCGATCTGACGAATCGCGCAAACTTCGGGAGTAATCTTGATAATGTCGTGGGTGACTTTGATCCCGATCCCAGCGTCAATACTTTCCTGAAGCCAATAGATTTCATCACGCCGAACAGCACGGTTCTCCCTAAATCGTTTACCGGTGAGTTTGGAGCGCGCTTCAGCTTCTAGAACTTGGTGTTGCAGTAACTGAAACAAGGCCGCCCGAGGCGGCCTTGTTATTTTGACGCGTGTACAACGGCTTACGATCCGGCGATGGTCATTCCGTCGACGCGCAACGTAGGGGAGGCGATCGAGCTGCGGAAGACCATGTCGTCGCCGGACGCGGTGATGTTCTGGAACATTTTTTGCAGATTGCCGGCGATGGTGATGCCTTCGACCGGATAAGTTAGTTCGCCATTTTCGATCCACAGGCCAGAGGCGCCGCGCGAGTAATCGCCGGTCACCATGTTAACGCCCTGGCCGATGAGTTCCGTTACGTAGAGACCGCTC
>JBJMGC010000200.1:0-3831 GCA_045808105.1 Acidobacteriaceae bacterium
CGTTCGCGCAGCGCACCAATGGTGGCCTGCTGAGCGATACGCTGGCGGCGGCACCCACTCCGGTCGTTAGCGAGAACCTGGCCGTCGACACGAGCGGTAACATCACGGGCACGGTTGGCGTGAGCTCCTCCCGCAACTACAGCATCAGCGGATGGACGACCACGTCGCACGGGCGCGTGACCACTACGGTCGCCGGAGCCGTGAACTTCAGCAACAATCAGAAGTTCACGATCAACTCCACGCAATACATCCAGGACATCACGCAGGGCACCACAATGGATGTTTCGACCACGAGCAGTGAGGGCATTTTCTCGACGCGGGAGACGAAGCACTACTCATATCCATTTACTTTCCTGATCGACGAGGAGTTCGCATCTGACGGATCCGCGAGTGAGCTGAACACCTCCAACCAGGGCTACGACGTGACTACCGACAGGTGGCTTGGTCCTTTGCAGCTCTTCCACAGCTCGGTATCGAACGTGGTCGCGTCGACGGATACCGATCTGTTTAGCGCAACGGGCAGCTTCCTCGGCCCCAGCAATGCGTCGAGCACGCAGACATACAAGGCCAGCGATACGCTTGGCCATTGCTATGGACGGAAGCTGGATTCAGCTTCGAACAAGTTGACGGCAGTCAGCGACGTGAGCTGCCACTAGCCTGGCAGCCGCACATCTCATCAGCAGCACATCACTGGAGCCCGCCTTCGGAAGCTGGAGGCGGGCTCTTCTACGCAAGATTGGAGATTCATCTTTGGCGCGAGCGGAATGGTAGCGCGTACGGCCGCAATCGTACTCAACTTGCCCTTGATTGCCGCTTCCCTTTAGTGTGGAGCGCGTGTGCGCGGTTTTTAGATTCGCCGCGCGGAGGACATCCGGACGTATGGCCGAAACGGCAGAGAACCAGCACTTCAGCTCCATCCTGAACGAGAAGCGTGTCTTTCCGCCGCCCCCGGAGTTTGCGGCGAAGGCGCACGTGAGCGGGATGGCAGCATATCAGAAGCTTTATCGCCGCTCGATCGAGGAGCCGGAGGCATTCTGGTCTGAAATTGCCGGGGAGCTGGACTGGTTCACGCCATGGACCAAGGTGCTGGACTGGCAGCCGCCGCATGCGAAGTGGTTCGATGGCGGCAAGCTGAACCTCTGCCACAACTGCGTAGATCGGCATGCGCTGGGTACACGCGCGGAGAAGACTGCGATCCTGTGGGAGGGCGAGCCGGGTGAGGTGCGCAAGCTCAGCTTCCGCGAATTGCACGGCGAAGTGCAGCGGTTTGCGAATGTGCTGAAAGACCTTGGTGTGAAGAAGGGCGACCGCGTCGCGATTTACATGGGCATGACCCCAGAGCTTGCCATCGCGCTGCTGGCGTGCGCGCGCATCGGCGCGGTGCACTCGGTGATCTTCGGCGGCTTTGCGGCGCATGCCCTGGTGGATCGCATTAACGATTCCCAGTGTGTCGCGGTCGTCACGCAGGACGGTTCATGGCGGCGTGGCGCAGAGGTCAAGCTAAAGAAAGTAGTGGACGAGGCGCTCGCGCAATGTCCCAGCGTGAAGAAAGTCGTCGTCTACCAGCGGACGCGCAGCGAAGTGGAGATGCAGGCGCGGCGCGATTTCTGGTGGCATGAACTGATGGAGAAGGCCGCGCCGGAATGTCCGGCTGAGCCGCTCGATGCGGAGCATCCGCTTTACATCCTCTATACCTCCGGGACGACAGGAAAGCCCAAAGGCCTGGTGCACACCACCGGCGGCTACAGTGTGGGTACGTACTACACCAGCAAGCTGGTCTTCGATCTCAAGGAAGACGATGTGTACTGGTGCTCGGCGGATATCGGCTGGGTGACGGGGCATTCTTATGTGGTGTACGGCATTCTGCAGAACGGCGTCACGACACTGATGTATGAAGGCGCGCCGACGACTCCTGCGCCCGATCGCTTCTGGAAGATCATCGACGATCACAAGGTCACTGTCTTCTACACCGCGCCGACCGCGATCCGTGCCTTTATCGGGCTCGGCGCCGAGCATGTGGAGAAGCACTCGCTTGCATCGCTGCGCCTGCTGGGCTCGGTGGGCGAGCCGATCAATCCGGAGGCATGGATGTGGTACCACGAGAAGATCGGGCGCGGGCGCTGCCCCATTGCCGACACGTGGTGGCAGACGGAGACGGGCGGAATCATGATCGCACCGCTGCCCGGGGCTGTGCCCACCAAGCCTGGTTCGGCGACGCTGCCGATGCCAGGAATCGTGCCTGAGATTGTGACGAAAGATGGAAAGCCGGTCCCCGCAGGACAAGGCGGACTGCTGGTAATCCGGCGGCCCTGGCCGTCCATGGCGCGCACCATCTACGGTGACGCTGCGCGTTTCGAGAAGACCTACTGGTCGGAGTTTCCCGGCACCTATCTCACCGGTGACGGGGCGCGGCAGGACGAGGACGGCTACTACTGGCTGCTGGGCCGCGTGGACGACGTGATCAATGTGAGTGGTCATCGCCTTGGCACGATGGAAGTGGAGAGTGCGCTGGTGGCGCATCCCAAGGTCGCCGAAGCTGCAGTGGTCGGTCGCCCGCATGAGCTGAAAGGACAGGCGATCTCCGCCTTTGTCACGCTCGAAGGCGGCCAGAAGCCATCGAAAGAATTGAAGGACGAGCTACGCGCGTGGGTTGCAAAAGAGATTGGCGCGCTGGCGCGGCCGGACGATATTCGCTTTACGGATGCGTTGCCTAAGACGCGCAGCGGCAAGATCATGCGACGTCTGCTGCGCGAACTCGCAGCGGGTGCTGGAGAAATCAAAGGAGACACGACGACGCTCGAAGACCTGCAGGTCATCGCTCGTTTGAGGGAAAAAGATGACGAGTGAGAGCAGTCATCCGTGAACAGAATGGATCGTAGAGAGATATTGAACGCGGTCCGAGCAAGTCCGACACAGTCCGATTGCCGTATATTATGTCGTTGATTTGAGTACTTTACCTGTATGATTGAGTCCGAAGTAATCCGAAGCCTGCCGGGTACTTTTGGGATTCCAGCGGGCCTCCAGGACTCCAAGAGCTTCCACGTCTCCTTCGCGGAGATGGCGAAAGGAGGCACAGGACGATGCTCACGGATACCGAGATTCGCAGGTACGACAGCTCCAAGAACTGGCCTTCCAAACGCCTTCTCCTGACCGACCGCGGCGGCCTCGCTCTCGATGTCCTGCCGAGTGGCGTGCGGAGTTGGGTGTTCCGTTATCGGAGCAAAGCCGGCGTGCGATCGAAGATGACGATCGCCAGGTATCCCGATCTGAGTCTCCGAGCGGCGCGGGAAGAGCGGGACAAGCTCGCAGGGCAAGTGGCTCGCGGCTTATCACCGGCACATGAGCAGAAAGCGCAGAAGCTGGAACAGAAGGAACGCGCGGAGGGCAGGGGCAGCAATCCCGATCTGCGTGCGTTCGCCGATCGCTGGTACAACGAGTGCGTACTCCCTCCGAGGGGCCGCAACTATCGCAAGAATCCGAAGCCACTGCGCGGTCTTCTCGACAATCAGCTTTCCCCGGCTCTCGGGGACAAGCTGCTGTGCGATCTCACCAAAGCCGACGTTCGCAAGCTGCTATTCGAGAAGCGCAACGCCGGCTATCCGGCCGCCGCTCTCAAGTTGCGTCAGGCGCTCAAGAGCATGCTCGACTATGCGGTGACCGAAGAATTGCTGGAGTTCAATCCGGTTGCTCTGATCCCGAAGAAGGATATCGGCCGGGTGGTGAATCGCGAGCGTGACCTGGGAGATCAGGAGATCCGCCGTTTCCTCGAAATGATTGAAGCTTCCAGCATGACGCGCTCGAATCAGATTGCATTGCGGGTGCTCTTGCTGA
>JBJMGC010000201.1:0-4916 GCA_045808105.1 Acidobacteriaceae bacterium
AACATCTTCACGATCTGGTCTTCTTGCGCCACATCGGCATGAATTGCCATCGCCCGGCCGCCGCCGGCCACAATGCCCTGAGCCACCTGCTTTGCCTCGACCTCGCCCGAGCCGAAGTTTACGGCTACCGCGTATCCGCGTGCGCCTGCAAGAGCAGCAACAGCCGCACCAATACCGCGGCTGCCTCCGGTCACAATCAGCGTTCCCAATTGTTGTTCATTCATTGAGGGAAAGTATCGCGCATCAAGAAAGAGGAGGCCAATGGTTGCGGTCGTTGGCCCCCCGTTGACTTCTGCGTGCTACTTGTTGATGTCCACTTTGTTCTGCAGTTGTGTGATGAGATTGTTTAGCTGCCCCTTCACGCTCTCCGGAGCTACAGGTATGGCGAGCTTCATCTCCTTGATAGCGGCAGCGAAGTCGCCATTCGCAACTGCGAGCCGAGCCGTTTCATTGTGCGCCACCCAGCTTTTTGGATCCTTCTTGATATTGGCTCGGAACAGTTCCAGCGCTTCATCGTAGTGGCCCTGCGTCTGAAGCCCCCGGGCATAACTCTGGATCTGCAGTTGGCTGCCGATCTCAATCGCCCGATTACGCGCGGCTGTCGCCTCATGCTTGCGTCCTAGGGCAGTTAAGGCGCGTGCCTTTACGAATTCATTCTCAGAGCGGTCCTCGTTGCCGATAGATGTCTCTGTATATTTCAACGCCTCTTCTGCGCTCAGGTGATTATCCAGCAGATAGGTTGCGGCCTCTGACCACGGCTCCCATTCAAACTGCGCCCGCCCACGAAGCTGATTGCGCAGGCTCGCTGCCACAATCTCGGGAGTATCGACGCCGACCTTGAACGATACCCCGACCTTCTCCCAACGCATCGTAACCACTGCGGATGTGAGCGTTGGATCATCAATCGCATAGCTCAGAACGTCCTGGTTTGCCATAGTCTCCGGCGTCACAGTGATGCGCAGCGCATCTTCTGCCGGATCGTAAGTAAAGCTTCCCCACGCGGTCGAATTCCGGGAGAAGGCGATGATCCACGAGCTCTCGCCCGGAATCATGTGCAACCCATACGTTCCCTTTGCAAGCGCCCGACCATCGATCGTCACCGGATCGCTGAAGGCGATGGTCGTGTTCTCGTTCGCCCCAGCCCGCCATGGCTTTCCATAGGGCGCCAGCCCACCAAAAATCTTCCTACCGCGCACCAGCGGCCGTGCGTATTGGATTGTGATATCGGTGATGCCGATGCGCTGCAGCACCTCTGCATGCTGGCTGACGCGTGGCAGGTTCAGCATTGCAGATTGCGCGTCCGCGCTTGTTACTCCAGCCAACCAGACTGTCATTCCGAGTACCGCAACAGCGACGTATCTCCGCATCATGTCACTCTCCTTGTTGAAACCTGTATCGATCCGCGCAACTAACAATCTCGTCGCACCAGCTTCTTCAAGCCATCTCCTGTTAGCAGAACGGTGCGCCACTCATCCAGAAAATCGGCACCCAGCCTCCTGTACATTTCCATCGCGCAAGCATTCCAATGCAGCACGGACCAACGAACAAAAAGCCGGTTCTCCTGTTCCGCTTCACGCGCCACACCGGAAAGCAGCGAGGTGCCGATACCGCGCCGCCGAAATGCAGGCCGCACAAAAAGGTCCTCCAGATACAATCCCGCCCCGCGCCAGGTCGAGTAGTAGTGGAAGAACAACGCAAAGCCCGCCGGCTGCGAAGACCATTCTGCGATCAAGACGCGAAATTGTGGGTCCGTGCCGAAGCCATCGCGCGCAATGTCCATGTCCGTGATTAGCACCTTGTGCGACTCTCGTTCATAGGCAGCAAGTTCCGTGATTAACGTTTTGATCAATGCGGCGTCAGCGACAGTAGCGCGACGAATCGTGAGCATGGGTAAATCCCTCATGTGTGCAGTCATTCCTTGCGGGTCACCTGCGCGACAAAGACCGGCTCCCACGTCTTGCCGGCGTCGTCCGAGAACGACTCCTCAAAGTGGTGCGCATCCGGAGTGATACCCGACCAGAGGATGCGCACCAGAATGTCTCGCCCAAGCAGCGGCTCTTGATCATAAAATTCGCCGCGACCCTCCTTGAACTCGCCGACCGTCGGTGTCTCCCATCTGCCATCTTTGCTGTTTGCGAAATGGATGCTCCACTGATGAGCCTGCGGATTGTAGAGAAATAAAGCCAGATCCTTGAATCGAGCGCCGCCGGTTCCCTCGGCCTCAACCTCCTCCAACTGCGCGCGTCCACCCCAGATCTTCCGAACAACCACAGTGCCGTCGAGCTGCATCCAGGTGGTCGAGCCTGTCAGAGGATGCTGGAGGCGCGAGATGTGCGTCTTCCAGATGCCGAAGTTGAAATCAAAATCGTGTTGCCCGTCGCGCCGCACGCCTCCCGTTTCCGCACTCGCACGAGGCGGCGCAACGCTCTGCGATGGTGACGACGCAGAGCCATCACTCACACGCGTATATGTATTAACCCAGTTCACTTCCCAGGTCTTTCCACCGTCATCGGAAAAGGCCTGCTCGGAGCGGACGGAGTCGGGCGACATGGGCCACATGACAAAACGAACCAGGATGGCTCGGCCGTGAAACGGCTCCTGGTCAATGAACTCGCCCCGGCCATCTTTGAACTCGCCCACCATGGGAACGCTGAGCGTGCCATCGCTGCTGTTGGCGAAGCTGTTGCTCCACTGGTGTGAATCCGGATTGTAGAGACGCAGAGCCAGGAACTGGAGATGACCCGAGGGCCCGTCGGCATTCACCTCCGCGATATTCGCGAGGCCATCCCAGATCTTTCGAACCACGACCGTGCCGTCCAGCTCATTCCACTTGGAAGAGCCCGTCAGCGGCTTGTCCAGGCGCGACACGTGCAGCTTCCATGTCCCTAGATCGAAGTCGAAATCGTGCTGTCCATCTCGCAGCGGGCCTGCAGAATGCGCCGCTACGCTCGCCGTTGGTTGTGAAGGCGCGGGAATGCCGCACCATAGACAGCCGAGTCCGCACAGCAGAAGATAGTTTCCCAAACGGCGAAGCGGATTCATCGTCTCCTCCAGATACCTTGTCCGGAACTTTCAAGCACGATCCAAGCATCGCCCGCAGCGTGGTACTTTCAAAGAGCCACTTTCTATGCAACTGACCATACCGCTTTCGAAAGGGAACGGACCGCTCTTCCGGCAGGTCTATCTCGGTTTGCGGCAAACCATTCTTGCGGGCAACTTTCGCGACGATGCGCGGCTGCCCTCCACGCGTGATCTCGCCGATCAATTAGGCATCTCCCGCTCCGTCGTGCTGCAGGCCTACGATCAGTTGCTGGCCGAAGGATTCGTCACCGGCCGCAGCGGCTCCGGCACCTACATCGCGCAAGGCGTGACTTCCCGCGAATCGCTCCCCGCGAAAACATCAGTTCCGCTGCGCCTCTCCAGTTTTGGCTCCGCGGCCGCAAAGACGGCAGCCACTCTCGATTTTCAGGGTCGGCGGCCGCGTGTGCATCGCTACGACTTCGCCTTCGGACGCAGCGAGAGTGACATCGAGACCTTTCCCTTCGAGGCGTGGCGGCGCATCCTGCTGCGCCGGGCGCGGAAGGCTTCGGTATCGTATCTGGACTACGGCCCTGCCGCCGGAAGTGTCGCGCTGCGAGAAGCCATCTGCGCTCATCTGCGGCGTTCTCGCGCGGTGGTCTGCGATGCTTCGGATGTGATCGTCGTGAACGGGTCGCAGCAGGCGCTGGATCTGATCGCGCGCGTGCTGCTCGAACGTGGCGATCCGGTAGCGATTGAAAATCCCGCCTATCACGGCACGAAGAGAATTCTTCTCGCAGCCGGAGCGCAGCTCGTTCCGGTCCCCGTGGATCGCGATGGCCTCGATCCGGCTCGCCTTCCGGCGAAGGCGCGCATGTGCTTCGTCACGCCGTCGCACCAGTTTCCCACCGGCGCCATTCTTCCCCTTGCGCGGCGCGTGGCACTTCTCGCGTGGGCGCGCCGCAAAAATGCCGTAATCGTCGAAGACGACTATGACGGCGAATTCCGCTACGAAGGGCAGCCGCTCGAATCCCTGCAGGGCCTGGATACTGATGGGCGCATCCTCTATGTCGGGACTTTCTCTCGCACCGTTTTTCCGGCGTTGCGCGTGGGTTATCTGATCGTTCCCAAGTCGCTGGCCGCAGTGTTCACGGCGGCGAAGTGGCTCAACGATCAGCACTCTCCCACGCTCGAGCAGGAGACACTCGCCGAATTCATCTCCAGCGGCGCCTATGAGCGGCATCTACGCCGCGTCCGCCGCCGCAACGCAGCGCGTCGCGCAGCGCTCCTCGATGCCATACATGAGCATCTGGGGAATCGGGTCACGATCACCGGCGAGGGCGCCGGCGCTCACATCGTGCTCTGGCCCAAACGCCGAGTCTCCGAAGACGCCATCCTTACCCAGGCAGCAGAGCGCGGTGTGGGCGTGTATGGCATATCGTCCTATTTTTTGAAGAAGCCCTCACGCACAGGAATCATGCTGGGCTACGCACGCATGAGAGAAGCGGAAATTCGTGAAGGCATCCGGCGGCTCGGCGACGTCTTCTGAGTACCGCGACTATCAAATGAGGAGATCGGTCGTCTGCACTGGTTTATACGCCGCCTCCGTACGAGGGCCAGGGGAGGGGTGCCTCACCCGGCCAGGAAAGCGTTCCATTCCGGAGCTGCGGCCCTGATACGCTAGAGCCTGCCGGAACCCACATGCCACCCAAGACTGCCCCCCCCCCCGCGCCGCCTGTTTTTGAGTCGTGGGGCCGCTATCCCAAACACCGCGCCGATGTCGTCCCCCTCTATTGGACGAGCGATTTTCCCCTTGCTCGGCCCACCGAATCAGCCATGCTGCCGGTCGGAATGGGCCGTTCCTATGGAGATTCCTGCCTGCTCGAAGGTGGAACTCT
>JBJMGC010000202.1:0-8095 GCA_045808105.1 Acidobacteriaceae bacterium
GGATAGAGCTGTTTAGCGGTTTCGAGCGATGTTTCGGAAGCTTGACGGCGGCTCACCCCGATTGTTACTATCATGTTGCGGGGTGGAGCAGCCCGGTAGCTCGTTGGGCTCATAACCCAAAGGTCGTAGGTTCAAATCCTACCCCCGCAACCATTTAAAATGTGGAGCTTAGAAAAGGCCGCCAATGAGCGGCCTTTTCTATTGCATTTTGAACTTTGCGAGAGACTGATGGGATCCCACTTCGCTCCGGCCTGGCCGTGCATCAGTTGGAGCGCTCGCGCGGTGCCGGAGCACGGTAGATTTCCGGCGAGCCTCCATAGACACTGAGAGCGGCGCCCCGAAAGTGATCGTCGAAGTGTTGCTGCTCACATTTGCTACGTGAAGCTGACATTGGGTCCATGCCTGTTGCCTGCTACGCTGAACCACTACTGGGATAGGCATCCCACTAGTGGTTCGATACCGTGTATGCCTGTCCCCCTGTGAGTGCGACGCACGCCTAGGCTCCTTCAAGCAAACCAGCAAAGAGGGCGTCGCAGCTTTCCGAAGGGCTATGCGCGACTCGTCAGAACCAGAGATTACGGAAACCACACGCTTTCCGGGGCAGGCCCAAATCCCACCTTCGCGGCATACCTCGGGACCTCGCCTTTATGTAACCATCTTGGTACTAATCCCCAGGTGCAAGAGCCTTTTTCCCGGAAAGTTCGATCTTCGACGAGAAGGTGTTTTCCTCCGCTGCCCGTAAAAAGAGTGTGTATAAACCTCAGCGACTCCATGGTTTAGCCCCAACGGATAGGTCGAAGTTTCAATTATTGAGGGAAATCCTCATCACGGTAAATCTATTCATGAAATTGACTTTCGCCCTACTCGCCCTCGTCGGGCTGTGCCTGGGGAATCCCCGAGCATTCGCTCAGCACCCGGTTCAGAACGGCGTCGCTGTTACAGAGAAGGCGTCGCCGGCCGACAATTTTGTCGACGCGATCGGAGTGAACACGCACATCACCTATACGCAGTCCAATTACGCAAACTTTTCGGCTGTCCTGCAGGCGCTGCAGGAACTCGGTGTGCGGCATATCCGGGACGGATACGTGTCAACCGCGGCTTGGGGGACGACATATCCAGGCAAGTCGCCTTACTACGCAGACCACCGCGCCTTGGTCAACGCGGGCATACACACCAATTATTTGGTGAACTGCTTCGTGAACGGCGCTTTGCCGTCTGCATCCGATATCGTTGCGTTCGCGAAGCTAGTCGGCGACATGGACGCGATCGAAGCCGCCAACGAGCCGGACGACAATAGCGGCTGCATCCAGAACGGAGCTACGGTCTGGCAGACGAACGTGGCTGCACAGCTTGGCGTGCTGCACACGGCAGCGTCGACGCTCAAGGTGCCGCTGTACGGACCGGCGATGGTCTATGCCGGGTCTGCAGGTGAGATCGGTAACCAGTCGGCGAATGTGACCGACTGCAACATCCATTTCTACAGTGGCGGGCGCCAGCCGGAGATCAACAATTGGGGCCCGGCGCACGGGGATCCGAATGGCTACGGCTATGCCGGAATCCGGTGGTGGATCGACCAGGAGACGCTGCCGCTACTGAACGGTTACGCGCAAGGGCGGCCATGCGTGATCACCGAGACCGGTTTCTTCGCGTTTCCTGCAACCTCGACTCCTTACCAGGTAACGGAGGCCGTGGAGGCGATTTACTTCCCGCGCACCGTGATGGCGGCTTATGCATGGGGCATTCGGCGAACCTATCTTTTCGAACTGATGGAGTATGCGGGTGATCCGCTGGGCTACGGACTGATGCGGACCGACAACTCGCCAAAGCCGGCATTCATGGCAGTCAAGAACCTGATTGCCACCCTTTCGGACCCGGGCACCACACAGTTTTATCCGGGCTACCTGAAGTTCGAAATCTCCGGCTCGACAACGAACGTGCAGCATTTTCTCTTCCAGAAGCGCGATGGCTCCTTCTGGCTGGCCCTGTGGAATAGCTCGTCTATCTATAGTCCGTCCGCGAACCAAGAGATCTCGGTTCCACCGCAGAGCGTTACGCTGACGCTCTTCAACGCATACAAGGCGCAAAGACTCCAACAACTCGACCAAGCAGGCGAAATGAGCACCGCAAGCCTGGGTGCGAAGACGACTGTATCCCTGAATGTGACGAGCGGAGTGAGCCTGGTGAAGATCACACCATAAGCGCTGTCAACCGAAACTCAAGACAGTAGAACCGCAACCTTACCTAATGGCCTGTTTTGTATTCGCTTCGGAATGCACCGCCCACCGCGCCAGCCTGAGACATAGCAAGAAAAACTTCTGTGTACGTACCCTACTCGTGCGCATGTCCCGTCATACTGCGCAGCGCCGTCGCAAAGCGCTCCGGCAGCGCCGTCTTCTGCATCGCGCGGTCCACGACGACGTGCACCGTCTCGCCTTCAGCCAGCACTGTGGGGTCTGCATTGGGGCTCTCCCGCAGCAGCTTATAGCCGAAGCGGATCATCGAGGTGCGCTGGTTCAGCACGCGCGTCTCCAGCGTAAGCAGATCGTCGTAGCGCGCAGGCGCTTTATAGCGGCAATTTGCCTCCACTACGGGCAGGAAGCACTGCGCCTGCTCTTCGATCTCACGGTAATCGAAGCCGAGTGAGCGCATCAGCTCCACGCGGCCGATCTCAAACCACACAAAGTGATTCGCGTAATAGACGACACCCATCTGGTCGGTCTCCGCATAGCGGACCCGGATGGAAACAGTGTGAGCTGGCGACATGCGTTCAGTTTAGTGGGAGTTCGAGGGCACCGTGTTCTGCTCGATCGCAGCATAGGCCAGTGTCACTGTCAGCGGCACCACCGCCATCGCAAAGGGCAGGAAGATGCGCACCTCCCAGGCGATGCCCAGAATGAAGAAGAGCACGAAGTGCGCCACCGAGCCGAGCACCAGCGCGGCCGCCCAGCCGTCGAGCGTCCGCCAGCGTCGCGCCGCTAGCCGTAGCATCATCCACCACGGAAACAGCGCCATCGCGAGAACGAACCAGTTCAACCATGCCCGCAGGTTGGCAAAGAGCTGAACCGCCGCGACCTCACGCTGTGCATTCGGATAGATGCGGTGCATGATGACGTACTCGACTGCGACTGCTGCCGCGATTGCCAGCACACTGGCGAGCGCCTGAGTTGCGCGGCCCAGCGGCAGCGAACTTGCCTGTGGCAGCAGGCATACGACCAGAAATCCTGCATGGAAGGCAACCACGGTATCCACCCGCACCGTAGCGCCAATAAGCGCAAGCGCGACCAGCGCAAGCACCGCCGGAATGCGCTGTCGCCACTGTGCCGCCAGCGCGCTCAGCACCAGCAGCAGCAGTGTGGCCTCGGTCTCCGGCTGCTGATACCAGAAGCTCCATAGCAGATACAGCAGAAAACATCCCAGAGCCAGGCTCGCCTGCAGCCAGCGACCTGTGTGGCTTGCTGCGCGGAAAACTTCTCGGCGGCTGAGCAGCCACAGAAGCAGCGTCAGGCTGACTCCGAGAGAGACGCAGTCGATCGCGGCAAACATATGCCGCAGGTGTGTATGGGTCAGCCGTGCCAGCAGGTCGGCAGTGCGCAGCACACCGATGCGATACTGCGCCGGCGCAACGCCGTGTCCAGCGAGCAGGTTCTGCCACGCCACCCCGCCGCCGTCATGAAACGTACGGCTGAAGTTCCAATAGTCGAGGAATGTGTAACCGCCGGTGATCAGAACGACGGCCCAGCTAAGGAACCGCCGTAGTGCAGGATCGAATGCCGCAGCAGGCCGTGTTTCCGGAGGCCGACCTTCCGGTCCTGCTGCCGTGGAGGCGGCCTCGGCCGCCTGGCCTCCGCTCACTTACGGCTTGACCTTCGAGAGGATCGGCAGCTTGGTGATGTCGTTGATCATCACGAATGCCGCGAACAGCAGCAGCAACACGAATGCTCCCTGGTAGATCCGCTCCTTGAACCTCTGATCGAGATCGTGCCGCAGCACGCTTTCAATCAGCAGCAGCAGGATCACGCCGCCGTCGAGAATTGGCACCGGCAGCAGGTTGAAGATGCCGAGGTTCAGGCTGATCACCGTCATCAGCGCGATGATCGGCTGCCAGCCCGGCGAAGTCGCGGCCAGCCCCGTCTCCCGCGCGATGCCGATCGGCCCGCTCAGATTCTGCACCGCCATGTGGCGCGTCACCATGCGGCGCAGCACCTCGATAATCAGGCTGGAATTCTTTACGTTGAACTTTACTGACTGGATGATCGCTGCAGGAAGCGGGAGCTGTTGCACCTTGAACGGCGGCGGCTCTGCCTCAAATCCCATTTGATAGCTCTTGCCACCCTCGGTGTTGTCGGAGAACGCTGGCGTCACTTCGAGATCGTGCACGGTATTGCCGCTCTGGACCTTCAGTGTCACTGGCGCATCATGGTTCTGCTGGAGAAACGCCAGCATGGCCGTCACTGAGTGCAGCGGCAGATTGTCCACGGAAAGAATCTTGTCACCCGCCTTCAACCCCGCTTTGGCGGCAGGCATATCGGGAGTGACACGGTGCACCGTGACCGGCGTAGTTTGCATTACGGGAACAAAACCTAACGTGCCGAGTGAGAACGAATCGGGATCGCGCGGCGCCGGAACGCTCAGGGTGGTATCGATTCGCTGCCCCTTGCGCAGCACCGTCAGCGGCACCTTCTGGCCGAGATTGGGTTCGGTGCGCATCCACAGCGTGTCCCAAGTCGGATTGCTGCGGTTGTCGTAGCGAACGATGCGGTCGCCGGATTGAATGCCGGCATCGCTGGCGGGCGTGTTCTGCACCACAAAGTCGATGTCCGCCGGCTTTGCACGGTAGGCCTCCACCTCGTTGTGCATCATGTACAGTCCGGTCATCAGCACCAGCGCCAAAATGAAGTTCGCCACCGGACCGGCCAGGGCAATCAGGACACGCTGCCAGCGCGGCTTTGCATTTAGATCGCCGGAGTCGCGCGGAGCATCGCCCGATGCCGCCGTGCCAGACAACGCAGTCGTCTCGAGTGGCACGGTGCCGTCGCCACCCAACTCGCCCTGCATCTTTACATAGCCGCCCAGTGGCAAAAGACTCAGGCGGTAATCGGTGTCGCCGCGGCGGAAGCCGAACAAGCGCTTTCCGAATCCGATGGAGAAAACCTCCACCTTCACTTTGAACAACTTGGCCACGGCAAAGTGGCCAAACTCGTGCACCAGCACCATGATGCCGAGCACAATCAGCGTGGACAAAATACTGATGACAACGAAAGGCATATGTAAGTGAGAGGCGGCTTCCCTTCCTGGGGGTAACGCAGCTTTCAAACGCCCGAGTCGTGAGACAAAAATCTCAGGCCCGGACTGGCGTATCCTTCCTTGCCGCAACCGCCCTTGCTGCTATCACAGCACGGGCCCGCTCGCGGGACTGGGAGTCCACTGCCAGCACCTCCGGGATGGTTGCCGGGTGGCTGGCCGGGGTGGCTGCCAGAACTTCCTCGATTGTACGCGGGATATCCATGAACGAGATACGTCCTTCGAGGAATGCCGCAACCGCCACTTCATCAGACGCGTTCAGCGCGATCGGGTGAGCACCACCCGCCTCGGCTGCCTCATAGGCAAGCCGCAGGCACGGAAAGCGTTCAAGGTCCGGGGGTTCAAAGTGCAGATCGGCCAGCGCGCGCATGTCAAAGCTCAACTCGCTCTCCACCCGCTCTGGATAACTCAGTGCGTAAAGAATCGGCAGCCGCATATCCGTGACCGAAATCTGCGCCAGGATCGAGCCGTCCACGTACTCCACCAGCGAATGCACGGTCGATTGCGGATGCACGGTGACTTTGACCTGCGATGGCGGCAGATCGAAAAGCCGGCAGGCCTCGATGATTTCCAGTCCCTTGTTCAGCAGCGTTGCTGAATCGATGGTGATGCGCTGCCCCATTACCCAGGTCGGATGCTTGAGGGCCTGCTCCACCGTGATGTGCTCGAACTCGCTCAGCGACAATTGCCGGAAGGGACCGCCGGATGCCGTCAGCCAGATCTGCTTTACCTCCTGCCGAGTCCCCGCACGCATGCACTGGTGGATCGCGTTGTGCTCGGAGTCAATCGGCAGCAGCGGCACGTTCTTTTCTCGTGCCGCGAGGGTCAGGATCTCGCCCGCCGCCACCATGCACTCCTTATTCGCCAGGCCAATCGGCTTGCCCGCCATCACAGCGGCGTATGTTGCCTCGAGCCCAGCAACTCCGACAATTGCGGAGACAACGAAATCGACTTCTTTCAATGTCGCGGCCCGCACACTGCCTTTGGTCCCAGAGACAATCTCGATGCCCGTGATCCCGGACGACTGCAGGCGGACCGCAAGTTGCTCCGCCAGTTCGGGTGTCGCCATTGAGGCCACAAGCGGCCGCCAGCGCGCGCACTGCTGAAACGCAAGATCGACATTGCGGCCAGCCACCAGCGAGGCCACGCGATACCGTTCCGGATAGCTGGCAATGATCGAAAGCGTGCTGGTGCCGATCGAACCCGTAGAACCCAGGATGGCGATGTGCTTCAAAATGTGCAGCGCTCCTTCACTTTTTCGACCACGGCGGCACAATGCCGTTCACGCGCGCATAAGCCACCAACTGCCCCATATGTTCGTTGTCGTGAACGATGATCCGCAGATACATCCCATCGACGTTCACCGTTTTGCCATCGATCTTGACCTTCCGCTCCAGATCGCCCGGTTTCAGCTGAGCGCGGGCCGTCTTCACAGCGTTCAACGAACGCTTCAGCCACTCGACGACATCCGCCTTCTTCGTAACTGTTTTTTCCAGGTCATTCGATGTCATATCGGGAGGCATCTTCGGTCCGGTCACGCTCAACAGATAGAAATTGGCGAGCGCGATGTGCATGAAGACCTCGCTCACCGAACGCACGCCGGGCGCCGGACGCCACGAATATTTGTCCGCAGGTATAGCCTCCGCCAGCGCGATCAACTGCTGCGAAACATGCGACCACTCTCCGTCGTAGCCTTCCCAGAGTCCCTCCGTCTGGAAATTGTTCTGAGCAGGCGCTGTTGCGACATTCAGAATCGGGAAAGCCAGAACCAGAAGCAGCAGAGATGTCTTCATTCGTCTCCTCTGATCGCGATTGAGAGAACCGCAGGAACGTCTGATTCTAGAACGACTGCTGCACCAGTTGCGCGTACCACAACACGGGAGCTGCCAGCAGCAGCGCATCGATGCGATCCAGCACGCCACCATGACCCGGTAGCAGCGAGCCGGAATCCTTCACCTTGGCTCCACGCTTCAACGCCGATTCCACCAGATCACCTACCTGCGCAGCCACGTTTAGCACCACGGCCAACAACAGCCAGTGCAGCCATCCGCCGTCGTAGGAGAGCCCCCCGAGATTATGGCGCGCCATCCATGCGGCAAGCAGAATGAGCAGCACCGTCACTATCAGGCTTCCCGCTACTGATCCCAGGCTGCCCTCCCAGGTCTTGCCCGGGCTGAGCTTTGGCGCGAGTTTGTGCCTGCCCAGCGAACGACCCACGTAGAGCGCGACCGAGTCTCCGGCCCACACCACGCAAAACAGGAGCAGCAGCAGCGACGGCCCATGCTCCGCCGCCCAGATCAACGGAATCGTCACCAGCGCGAGCCCGATGTACAACAGGCCAAAAATGGAGACGGATGCGTCCAGCAGCACCCGTTCCAACGGGGAACGAAAGGCTATGGCGACGAAGAGAACGAAAGCCAGCGCGCTAAAGCCCGCCATCAGCATCTCGGGACGAAAGAAACTGATCGCAAACAGCGCCGCCAGCGCGATCAGCACCAGCCAGCGCGGCGTGCGGGCGCCACTGTTGTCGGCCAGTCCCAGGTACTCCCAGCAGGCAAGAACCGCGACCATCGCGGTCGCCACGGTCACGGCCCAGAAGGGTGCGCGAAAGAGCAGAAGGATCACCAGCGGGATCAGCACCGCTGCAGTAAGGATGCGTGCCATCGTCGGCACTCAGCATAAATGAGCCGCCGCTTGGCAGTACCCGTGAACCTGCCCACGCACCTTTCAGGACAACGCAGTGACCGCCTTCGCGGTGACCGCCCTACGGAGCGGTCACAGTTGTGCGGGCAAC
>JBJMGC010000203.1:0-10433 GCA_045808105.1 Acidobacteriaceae bacterium
AGCAAAAGCCACGCGTGCCTCCAGATTGCGCTGTCCCAGCGTTCGCACCAGGTGCGGCGCAAACACGTCGTCCCCGTGGTATGCGAGCGCGGCCTCTTCCGCCGTACTGCTCGCATAACCGATCGCCGCCGCCGTTACCATCGCATGAGTGCGCACCGCAGGCTCGAAGTAGCGAGAATGGAAGCGAAGCACGGAGTTTCCATCGCTCGAAGTGCCTTCCGGGAATAGCACCACCGGCACGCCCGCCTGCAACGCCGCCTCGATCAATGCGGCCGCGCCGCCGTTGGCCGCGCGCCGCTCACGGTCGACATAGATCGTGCCTGCCATAGTGGCAAATGCGCCGAACACCGGCCACGCCCGCACCTCCTGCTTGGCTACAAACACACAAGGCGCGATCGAGGCATATGCCAGTACATCCAGATAGCTCAGATGATTCGAAACCACCAGCCCATTCAGTGGCGGATCACCTTCCGTCACGATTTCCATGCCGATACGGGCCAGCACCGTGCAGGCTGCATCCTGCAGCCAGTTGGCGCGCTCCCGTGCGGTGAGCGGCTGGGCTCCGCCCAGCCGCAGGGAGCGCGTGGCAAAGCTCGCGGCTACCTCGGCCAGCGCCGCGCCTAAGAACGCGGACTTCAGGCCTGAGCGAACCGGATTGCGATAGGAAACAGTCGTCATGGCCTGCATAGAAACCGGCCCCGGGCTGCAGGTGTCAGCTCGTTCATGTCCTGCAGCGTCAGAAAATCGATGGTCCTAAACGAGCGGTCCCAGGCGGGTTCGCTGCAGATGCGCGCCCCAACCGCGAGATACGTCTTCAATAGCTTCGGCACGTTCGTCTCCGGAATCGCGGTATCGCTTGGCGGCGCTGGCAGCCGGTAGTCTCGAGCCGGCTGCGTCCGCAGATGCGGCGCGGCCAGAAACGGCGCGAGACGGTGATACATGGCCCAGCCAGTCGCCGCGTCCTGCGATGGAACGGACGAGCAGCCGATCAGATACCGCAGGCCGTGGTGATCCGCGTATTGCGCGATACCCCGCCACAGCAGGGTCAGCACTTCGCCTGATCGATGTTCGCGCTCAATGCACGCGCGTCCCAATTCCAGCAGATGCGGCCGCAGCTCCTCGTACGCCGCGAATTCAAACTCCTGCGCGCTGTAATAACCCAGATGCCCCCAGGCGGTGACGCCACTCTGCATCCGATATGTACCTATGATGCGGCCCGTGGCCTTTTCCTCCACCAGCAGGTGCTCGCACACCGAATCGTATGCATCCTGATCCAACCCGTTTGCATACGATTCGGACAACCCTTCCCCCAGCTCCAGGTTGAAGACGCGGAACCTCAACCGGCACGCCGCCGTGCGCTCCGCCTCGGTCTCTGCTAGTCGCAGTCGATAGCTGCGCAGGTCGCAGCCAATCCAGTCCGGCTGGGTGCGTCCAACCCTCGTCTCAAAAACCGCACCGGCTACAGCATGCGGCAGCAAACCAGCTTGCAGATGGCTAGCGTATGCAGGGTTCACACGGTCATCCTGGCGGACGTCATCGAAAACAGTGCAAATGCCCGATGATTTTTCCGTGAAGGAGATGACACTTCTGGTGCATGCCGTGCCCGCACCTGTCGCGAAGTTATGCGACTGCCGCCTGCCGACTACATCGAAACGCTATGATTCTTCAGGTGCTCGCCATCGTGGTCTTAGGCCTGATGTGCGGCAGCGAACTGAACATCGCCGCCTTCGCTCATCCCACGCTCAACCGGCAGTCACCGGATGTTCACATTCCGGTCCGCGCATCGTTCGCCACTCTCTTGGGTCGCGTGATGCCATTCTGGATGGTAACTTCTACCCTCCTGAACCTGCTTCTGCTGCTGCCTTTCGAACACCTGGGTGTGCTCGCCGGCCATCTTGCCGCCACCGCCTTTGCCATTCAGGTTTTCGCCATCATCTTCTCGCTGGGCGGTCCTGTTCCCATCAACAACCGCATCAAGCTCTGGACACCCACCAATCTTCCCAATGACTGGAAAGCCCAGGAGCGCCGCTGGGATCGCTATCACTGGTTCCGCACATGCGGTCTCATCGTCGCTTTCATCCTTCTCGTGGCGAGCGCTCTGCGATGAGCGCGTGAACTCTTCGCTCGACAGGTGAAGCTTTCCCGAGAGTCTGTCATCCTAGTCTCTGTCATCCTAGTCAGTGACCCGAGCTGCACGACCTCACAAGGATCGAGAGAGAGCCAATGGCAAACGCATCGACGAGCACCCTTCCCGCAGACCTGCAATCGTCCACATCGCTTCTCGAGCTTCCTGCGTGGAAGGCACTCGAAACGCATTCCAAGGAAATCGCGAAGACAACGCTGCGTCAGCTCTTCGACCAGGACCCGGAGCGCGGCACGCGCTACACACTCGACGCGGTCGGCCTCTTTCTCGACTACTCAAAAAACCGCATCACTGACCAGACAATAACGCTGCTCGTGCAGCTAGCAGAGCAACGCGGCCTAAAGCAGCGCATCGAGGCCATGTTCCGAGGTGACAAGATCAACGTCACAGAAAATCGCGCCGTGCTGCACGTCGCACTCCGCGCGCCCAAAGGCGAATCGATCCTTGTGGACGGCGAAGATGTCGTTCCCGGCGTGCATGCCGTGCTGGACAAGATGTCCGCCTTCACCGACAAAGTGCGCAGCGGCGCATGGAAGGGTCGCACCGGCAAGCGCATTCGCAACGTCGTCAATATCGGCATCGGCGGCTCCGATCTTGGTCCAGTCATGGCATACGAAGCGCTGAAGCACTACAGCCAGCGCGATCTCACGTTTCGCTTCGTCTCGAATGTCGATGGCACCGACTTCGTGGAAGCCGTGCGCGACCTCAGCGCCGACGAGACGCTCTTCCTCGTCGCTTCCAAAACCTTCACAACCCTCGAGACCATGACCAATGCCCATGCTGCGCGCGACTGGGCATTGAAGGGCCTCGGCGGAGACGAGTCCGCCATCGCCAAACACTTCGTCGCCATCTCCACCAACGCAAAGGAGGTCGCGAAGTTCGGCATCGATACCGAGAACATGTTCGGCTTCTGGGATTGGGTTGGCGGCCGCTACTCCATGGACTCCGCTATCGGCCTCTCCACCATGCTCGCCATCGGCCCGGACAACTTCCGCGCCCTGCTCAGCGGATTCCATCAAATGGACGAGCACTTCCGCACAACGCCGTTCGAGAAGAACCTTCCTGTGCTGCTGGGCCTGTTCACCCTCTGGTACACCGATTTCTTCGACGCTCAGACCCAGGCGGTCCTGCCCTATGAGCAGTACCTCAAGCGTTTTCCCGCCTACCTCCAGCAGCTCACCATGGAGAGCAACGGCAAGCACGTCACACTCGCCGGCAAGCACGTCGAAACCGAAACCGGTCCTGTCTACTGGGGCGAGCCAGGAACCAACGGCCAGCACTCCTTCTATCAGCTCATCCATCAGGGAACGCGTCTTATTCCGTGCGACTTCATCGGGTTTTTCAAGACGCTGAACCCGCTTGGCCAGCAGCACGCCATGCTTATGGCCAACGTCTTCGCCCAGGCAGAGGCACTCGCCTTCGGCAAGACCGCGGAGCAGGTGAAGGCCGAGGGCACGGCGGACTGGCTCGTACCTCATCGCGTCTTCGAGGGCAACCGCCCCTCCAACACCATCCTCGCGGAGCGCCTTACGCCGGAGATCCTGGGTAAGCTCGTCGCGCTCTACGAGCACTCGGTCTTCACCCAGGGCGTTATCTGGAACATCGATTCCTTCGATCAGTGGGGCGTCGAACTCGGCAAAGTCCTGGCGCAGAAGATCATTGGCGAGCTCGAGAACCCCACCGAGCCGAAACTGGCCCACGACAGCTCGACTACCAACCTCATCCGCAAATTCCGGTCTGCCCAGTAAATACGGGTCTAGAGTCCGAGACGCCCTTTTGCCTCACCCACTTGCGCCATTGTTGTCCCGATAGGAGCGGCCCTAAGCTCTCCGGGCAGAGCTGTCTTCGGAAAGGCCCAAGGCTGCGCAACTATCTGTCCGCCATGGTGTTTGTGCAATCGAACGGACGCGCCCATACAGGACCGTGGAAGCGTCGCGATAAGTATTGAAAAGGGAGTACAAGCCCTATGAATTCCTCCAAGCGTGCCTTCCGGCTGTCCGGCACAGCGGCGGGCCGTCTTTCTTTGCTTCTTAGCCTTGGTCTTACTGGCGCTGCGACGCTGGCCGCAGCGCCAGCTCTCTCTGCACAGCAAAGCAGCACCCGCACCGATGTCGCGATCCAGGCCGACGTCCTCAGAGCGCTTTCCAGCTACCCCGATATCAGCGGCGAGCACATCACGGCCAGCACCCGAAATGGAATCGTCACCCTCTCCGGTACTGCCTCATCCGATACTGCAAAGAACCAAGCGCAAGTAGTTGCTGCTACTGTAGATGGAGTCCGGTCAGTGGTAAACGACGTAGCCGTCAGCGGGGGCACGGCGAATCAGGCCAGCGAACAAGATCCATCTGATCGCAACGAGGCTCAGCCTGACGATTCGCAGCCCGTCCAGCAGGCGCAATCCACCGACCCCAACCAGCAGCAGGCCCCGTACAAGCCGCAAGATCAACCGCAGCCAGGTGCCGGCGGCAACTGGGGCAAAGCGGGTCCGCCTCCCGATGCCCAGAACGGCCAGATCCCACAGCAGCCCCAGGCAAATCAGTCTTCAGACCAGTACCCGATGCAGGACCCCGGCCAGGAGCCCGCTGCGAATAACAGCACTCCACCGCCACCCCGGCAGCAACGCCCGGCATACAACGGCCAATATCCGCAGCAGAGCTATGGCCAGCGACCCTATGGCGGCCAGAATCGGCCGTACATCCCTCCGCAACTCTCGTCTACTCCACTTACCCTCCAGCCAGGCACGCTCTTCAGCATTCGCACCTCGGAGCCGCTCGATAGCCGTCGCTTGAAAGGTGGCGAGAGCTTCCAGGCCACGGTTGCGCAGGATCTCTATCAGGGGCAATATCTCGCGATTCCGCGCGGAGCGGTCGTGCAGGGTAGCGTCATCGGCGTGAAGAGGCCCGGCGACATCCGCGGCTCAGCCGGCTTCGCTCTCCAGATCACCTCGCTCACCCTCGGCGGTCAGAACTATCCCGTATCCACCGACACCTTTGCCACGGACACGCACGGCAAAGGCGGCTACACTGCCGCGAACACCGTCGGTGGTGCGGCCATCGGCGCGCTCATCGGAGCGGTTGCCGGAGGTGGTCCAGGCGCAGCCATCGGAGCAGTCGCTGGAGGCGGAGTTGGTCTTGCCGGATCCGCGGCCTCAGGCGGCCCACGCTCCGTCATGCCGCCGGAAACACTTCTCACCTTCCACCTGAAGGCGCCGCTCACCGTCAGCCCCATCAGCATGGCCGAGGTGCAACAGTTGCAGGCATCGGCAGCCCCGCTGCGCCGCGTCTCGCGGCCACGTCGGCCGTACCCAGCCTATCCCTACGGCTACTATCCGCCTCCACCACCACCGCCGCCCGGCTATTACTACCCCTATCGCTACTGGCGCTAATCACTGCAGCAATCTGTGGCAAAGGAAATCTCAAGCACAAAAGAGGACCAGCCTCAGACTGGTCCTCCTTTGCCCCTCTCGGCCAACGGCTACTGACCACCGTGCTCGCAAGTCACGCGGTTGTTCCAGTCCACAAATGCGCCAAGCGGGTTCTCCCGCCAGGCCCATACATGCAGTTCAAAGAATGTCGGCAGGTTGAACCGGTTCGGGCTGGGCACCAGTTGAAAGACCTGGCCCTCCAGCACCGGGGGTGTGTTGTTATTGTTCTTGAGCCAGGTGGCGGCGTCCAGAATGTACTCGACGCCCACCAGCCGCAAACGGTTCCCCTCCGGCTCGTAAATCAGCGCGGGTGGTAGATCGGCGTTGAGCGTGCCATTCAACAGTGCGCCATTGACGTAGTGGATGCCCATGGCCCCGTGATCAGGGCCAGTTACGCAGCCTAGGAACGGTGCGTAGCCGGCGGCATCGTTCACGTTCAGGTACTTCCTCGTCGCCTCCCGAACGATTTGGACGAGCCTGGCCGATACATGCCTGTCACCGTCATGATCCATTGCCTGGCTCTGGGCAATGCGAGGCCACGCTGCGATGCTGCTCAGCAGCGCGACACACAGAAAGGTTCCGGTGGACTGCCAGAGGTGATTGCTGATGCTTGTTGCGACATCCTTGATTGCTGACATTTCATACTTCCTTTCACGAACAACTGCTTCGTTTCATGGCTTTCATGGACAGATAGGGGGACTGGGCCCATCTCGCTGGGCAGGCGTGCGCCTGCGAACGCGCGATTGGGTTTCACTTGTTAGTGCTGGAACGGGGACGATAGCGTCGAGCTATTAGAACGGAGCCGCGAAGGTGAGCCCTCTGCCGGGTCTCTTCAAAAGAACTACTCAGATGGGAATGAGAGTAGCGGGCGGTGATGTCAGGAACAAGATGGCTCATCTGCCATTTCAAGGGGATGATTCGGCCATCCCGATCTTTTTGCTGTTTCCCTTGCAGCGGGCTGTCATTTGGAATTCCCGTAGCCACAGTCCAACGGCAGCGGGCAGGCGAGCACGACAAGGAACGCCGCACATCTTCCTGATCGTCCCTAAATAGACGTCCCTATATAATCGAGGCAACTCTGACCAGGCGCGCCGCTCTCAGCTCACGACCTTCGTAGAAACGTGATCTCTCCGCCGCGCTTGAGACTCTCTCTCCTCCAAAAGGTCGTCATCGCTCCATGATTCGCTTCCTGCAAAAAGATTCCAAAGCCATCAAGATCGTTTTCTGGATCATCATCCTCGCCGCCTGCATCAGCATGGTCGTCTTTTTGGTTCCCGGCATCCTCTCCGACCAGGGCGGCGCCCCCTCCAGCACCTACGCGTCTATCCGTCCCGCCGGTTTCTTTGGCCGCTACTTGCCGCTGGGCACCTCACGCGATATCACCAATCAGGAAGTGACGCAGGTCGCCGGACGAATCGCGCAGCAGCGCCACTATCCGGAGCAGGCGATCCCATTCCTGATGCCGCAGGCCGGTCAGGCGCTCGTTCAGCGCGAGATCCTTCTCCAGCAGGCCGACAAGCTCGGACTGAAGGTCACCGCGAACGATATCCGCCGCGAGCTGCGCGAAGGTCCATGGGCGATCTACTTTTTTCCCAAAGGCCAATTCATCGGCCAGGACCGCTACGCCGACTGGGTGGACCAGCAACTACACTTGTCCACCAGCGCCTTTGAAAAGCAGCTTGGCACCGAGCTTGAGATCAATCGCCTCGAATCGTTCATCACCGGTGGAGTCTTTGTCTCGGATAAAGACGCGGCCGAAAGCTATCGCCGCGACAACACCAAGATCAAGTTCGACTACGCGGTGCTGAATGGCGAAGATCTGCGCAAGCAGATCAATCCCACCGATGCCGACCTGCAGAAGTTCTTCAAGGAAAACGCCGCTCGATACAAGAACGCCATCCCGGAATCCCGGAAGATCAACTACATCGCCTTCACTCCTGATCAGGTGCCTGGCGGCGCGCCACAGATCACTGATCAGCAGGCCCGGCAGTACTATCAGGCTCATCTCAAGGACTACCAGGTTCCGGACCAGGTGAAGGTACGCCACATTCTCATCTCTGTCCCCAAGGGCGCAGACGCCAAGACCGATGCGGCCGCAAAAGCTAAGGCCGAAGATGTGGTCAAGCAGCTTCGCGCCGGCGGCAACTGGGCTGCGCTCGCCAAGAAGTACTCCGAGGATCCCGGCTCCAAGGATCAGGGTGGTGAGCTCGGCTTCCTGCAGCACGGCGTCACCGTTCCTGAATTCGACAAGACCGCTTTCTCGCTGAACCCCGGTCAGATCTCCGAGCCGGTGAAGACGCAGTTCGGCTATCACATCATCCAAACCGAGGAGAAGCAGACTGCGCACACCAAGTCCTTTGACGAGGTACGGGGCGCCATCCTCGCCAACCTGGTGCGCGACAAGGAGTCCCAAGCCGCCCAGGCCTTCGCACAATCGCTTGCCACCGAAGCCCAGAAGACCGGCCTCGCAAAGGCCGCTGCCGCGCGTCACCTCCAGGTGGTCAGCACTGACTACCTCGCGCAAGGCGCCATCGCTCCCGGTCTCGCCGACAGCTCGAAGCTGATGAGCGAGGCCTTCACCGCGAAGAAGGATGGGCCGCCTGCGGTCGTCTCTACCGGCGAAGGATTCGCGGTCTTCCAGGTTGCGGACGTCCACGCCGCCCACGCCCCCACCTTCGACGAGTACAAGTCGCACCTCATCGAAGACTTCCGCGATCAGCAGTTGCCACAGTTGCTCGCGTCCAAAACGAATGCGCTGGCCGCGGAGACTAAGCAGAAGGGCGATTTGAAAGCCGCCGCGAAGACCGTGGGCGCCACGGTCAAGAGCAGCGACTTCGTCGGTCGCGACGGCCAGGTTCCAGATCTAGGCCAGATCGGCCAGATGGCACCTCAGGTCTTCAACCTCAGCGACGGCCAGGTCTCCGATGCCATCAACACCGGCCGCAACGGCATCGTCATCAAGCTCACCGGCAAGCAGGAGCCCGATGCTGCCGCCATCGCCAAGAACCTGCCGCAAGCGCGTCAGCAAATGGCCGAGCAACGCCGCGAAGAGCTCTTCGCCGTTTACGTCACCAACATCACGCAGGAGTACCAAAAGTCCGGCCGCGTGCTCATGAACAAGAAGTCGCAGCAGCAACAGCCGCTCATCCCCGGATAATCCGGAGTTCCCTAGAGCAACACGGCCCGCGTTCGCGGAATCTCTCCGAGGGCGCGGGCTTTTCCGTCTCTCTACAGATTGGACATTTGCTGAATGCCTCTCGATCGCTCCTCCGGCCTTCTCCTTCACATCTCGTCTCTCGACTCCGCAGGCGGCATCGGCGACTTTGGCCCCGCCGCCTTCGCCTTCGCCGATTTCCTCGCTGCTGCCAAGCAGCGCCTCTGGCAGGTGCTTCCGCTCAATCCGGTCGGCTACGGCTCATCGCCGTACTCCTCCATCTCCGCCTTTGCCGGCAACCCGCTGCTCGTCTCACTCGAAGTGCTCGTCGATTGGGGCTGGCTCACCGCCGCCGAGCTCGGGTCATACGTCGCCGCGACCGGCACACATCCCGAACGCGTCGACTTTGAGCAGGTTCGCGCCGCGAAAATGCCGCTGCTCGAGCTTGCGGCCAGCCGCTTTCTCGCTCACCACACACCCACACAGTGGCAGGCCTTCGAGACCTATCGCGACGAAAACAGCGGATGGCTCGAAGATTTCGTGCTCTTCAATGTCCTCCGCCGTCAGTACGCCTCCGCCGCCTGGACGACTTGGCCCAAGGAGATCGCGCACCGCCACCCCGAAGCGCTCGCCAAGCTCCGCACCGACCTAGCCGCTCAGCTCGAAGTCGAGCGTGTGATCCAGTTCGCCTTCGATCAGCAGTGGGCAGCACTGCGCCGGTACTGCGGCGAGCGCGGCATCCGCTTCATCGGAGACGTCGCCATCTTCGTCTCCTACGACAGCGCCGACGTGTGGACCCATCCCGATCTCTTCGAGTTGCGCGAAGACCTCTCGCCCATCCGTGTCTCCGGCGTACCCCCGGACTACTTCAGCCAGACCGGCCAGCGCTGGGGCAATCCGCTCTATCGTTGGGACGTGCTGCTTAAGCGCAAGTGCCACTGGTGGGTTGACCGCATCCGCCGCGCCCACGCCATGTACGACATCATCCGCCTCGACCACTTCCGTGGCTTCGAGGCCTACTGGGCCATTCCCGCTGAAGAAGAAACCGCCATCCATGGCGAGTGGGTCAAGTGCCCCGGCGCGCAGCTCTTTGCGCGACTCATCGAAGCCCTCGGCCCCATTCCTTTCATCGCGGAAGACCTCGGCCTCATCACGCCCGAGGTCGATCAGCTCCGTCACCAATTCGACATGCCCGGCATGCGCATCCTGCAGTTCGGCTTTAACGACCGCGGCGCGCACAACTACCTCCCGCACCGTTACGAGCCAAATACCGTGGTTTACACCGGCACGCATGACAACGACACCACCGCCGGCTGGTGGGCCACCGGCGCGAACCAGCGCGAGCGCGAGGCCGTCCGCATCTACACCGGCAGCAGCGGAAGTGAGCCCATCGTCTGGCCGCTCATCCGCGCCGCTGCTGAGTCCGTAGCCGATACCTGCATCTTCCCGCTGCAGGACATCCTCTCGCTCGGTCCTGAAGCCCGCATGAACACTCCCGCCGGGACCGGCGACAATTGGAGCTGGCGCTTCACCCGCGGAGTTATCCGCGCCGAGCACGCCCAGCAGCTCGCCGCCATCACCGGGCTCACCGACCGCGACCTGCCGAGTACCGAAGACGATCCCAGCTAGCTCCCCGAGCGATCTTTCTCCGCGATGTCATCCGGCGGACGGACGCGTGGACTATAGTGATCTGAATCGACAGCCTCGCGTCC
>JBJMGC010000204.1:0-3594 GCA_045808105.1 Acidobacteriaceae bacterium
CAGCTGGATACGGATTCGCTGCCGCCTTACGAGGTCCTGGACCCGCTGGTGGAGGCATACGTGGAGCGGTATATGCCGATGCAGGCGATTGCGGACCAGCAAGGGCTGGACCTTGCGCTGGTGCAGAAGGTTGTGAAGTTGATTGAGTACAGCGAGTACAAACGGCAGCAGGCGGCGCCGGTGTTGAAGGTCACAGCCAAGTCTTTTGGCAGCGGGCGGCGCTTCCCGATCGCAGTAAAAGTACAGGTTTAAGTTTCTGGCGGTTCTTAGAGAGAACTTGGAGAGAACTCGATGGGTAGATTTGTGCGCGGGGGCCTGTTGGCAGCACTGCTATGTGTAACTTCTGCGGTGACGATTGAGATGGCGGCGCAGGCGAATCCGCCGGAGGCCCCTGAGGCGGCACCGGCCCAGAGTGCTGCTCCCGCGCAACCCAGTTCACCGGCGCCACTGCCGCCAATGCCGCCGCCTGATCCAAAGAGCTTTACCGCGGCGTCGCCAAGCAAGGAGACGGTGGAAGCATTTCTGCGCGCGAGTTGGGGATACGATACGAACCGCATTTTCCAGGTGCAGGGGATCCAGCCAACGCAAGTGCAGGGAATCAGCCGCGTAACCGTGCTGGTGGAGGAGAAGGGCACGCAGCAGAACCAGCCTTCAGTGCTCAGCTTTTTGACGCTGCCGGATGGCCAGCACCTGATTGCGAATGACGACATTCTGCCTTTCGGTGAGCATCCGTTTGCGAGCTATCGGAGCATTCTGGAGCGGGACGCGAAGGGACCTTCGCGCGGACCGGGGACCTCGCCGCTGCTGCTGGTGGAGTTCGCGGACTTCGAGTGTCCGCACTGCAAAGAGGCGCTGCCTACCATCGAGCGCCTGCTGAAGGATTACCCGCAGGCACGCTTCGTCTCGCAGATATTCCCGCTGCGCAACATTCACAGCGAGGCAGAGAAAGCAGCGGAGACGGGCGTCTGCGTCGCGAAGATCGGCGGAAACGATGCGTTCTTCAAGTACAGCGATGCGGTGTATGCGAATCAGACGCAGTTGACGCCGCAGAGTTCGGCGGAGGCGCTGTCGTCGGCGGTAAAGGCTGCCGGCCTGGATGACGCGGAGGTGAAGGCGTGTGTGGCGGAGCCTTCGACAAAAGCAGCGGTGGATGCATCGATCCACGTTGGCGAAGAGGTGGGCGTGAACTCGACGCCGACCCTGTTCGTGAATGGCCGCGCGCTGCCGCTAGGCGGGATTCCGTATGACCAGTTGAAGCTGATTATCGATTACGACCTGAAGCAGAAGTAAATGCGGAGATGATAACGTCAGCCCACCCGGCTGATGATCTGGCGGTATTCGTCTTCGGTGAAGGCGCGGCAGGTTTCCGAGGTGATGCTGCCCAGAGAAGCCGCCTTCAGCATAGCCGCGGCGACCGCTGCGTCATCGGGAGCTTCCATAATGGCGATGTTGTCGTAGCGCCCCATGACCATGTAGAAAGCCTTTATTGTGACTCCCGCGGATTCGAAGTTTTTCCGACCCACATCGAGGCGAGAGGCACTTTCCTTGATGTCTTTCAGCCCTTGCTCCGTCCACTTCACCATTGCGATGTAGGTTGGCATAGCCATCTCCCGGTTCGCGAATTCTACTCTTCCGTCTGACGCACTGGCACGGTGCTTACGTTATTCCGGGAGGTGAATGGATCCAATTGATCAGTTAGCTGCATGCGGGGTAAGCTGCGGTCGAGCTTCAGGGCGAAGATGTCGGGGTTGGGAACTTCTTCGAATTTCATGCGATTGGCGGCGCTTGCTCGAGCCTGAGTGTGCCGTCGGGCGGCAGCCCAAATGACCCAAAGAAGAAGCATCAGACAAGTCCAGCGCAGCGGGTTGTTCAGCGCCCATGCCTCGAGCCGTGCTATTTGATTTGCCAGCGGGGCGAGCAACAGGACAGAGACCCAGAACACGATATGGGCATTGGCTTTGCCCGGCAGATAAGAACAGGTGAAGGGTACTTTCTGAAAGCCGAGCAGGCTGAGCTCCGCCAGACAGCAGCCGAAGAGGGCGAGAGCCAACAAGTGTTCGGCTGCCACAGCGGGAGGCCAGATCGATACGAGCACGATCGAAATCAAAAGCCAGGCTGGACCGATGCTCATGAAAATCAGCGTGCGGCGCACTGCCGAAACATACTGCGGAACCTGCAGCAGTTCCGTCATGCGGAAGATCCAGTTCGCTCCCAGTGAGATTGGAATCGAGAAGACGATGCGGATTGCCGCGATGGCAACGCACATCAGCAAGATGCTGGTGCTCAGAACCACCATACGCATGTGCTCGGCCTGCATGCCACGGATGAGTTCTCCATCACCCAGAAGGATGCGCATGTAGGCCAGAACTGCCGCGCCTCCAAAACCCAAGTAGAAGCTGGCGATGAGGCGATGCTGTCGGCTGCGAAAGAGCGTGCGAAGACTAAAGAAAAGGATGGCAGTTTGCGTTGCATCGCCATGGCGGAGCCACCACGCGGCGCCGCGCGATGACGGCAGGATATCTGGCTCCTCGACCAGCTTCCGCAGCGTACGGAAGTAAGTGAGGACCTGCACGCCGAAGGCGGCGCAGGCGGCGATTGCCAGGCCCGTCCATGCGCGCTGCGCCAGCCATGAGAAACCATCGGAGATGGAACCGTTGAGCTGCTGAAAGAGGCCAAGGAACCAGTACGACGGGAGGTATGCCAGCAGCCGGTGATGGTTCGCTGCCGTGAGCGCCTGAGGTGCCTCCAGCGAGGGCTCCAGGAAATACAATCCCACGAACAGAGAGAAGATGCTCACTTGGAGCAAGGCGGACAGCCGCAGATAGAGCTGTCGAGAGAGGAGGTGCGCGGCGATTCCACAGACTGACAGCACGACACAAAACGTGAACACTCCTGCCAGGACGACGGTTGTCCAATAGGCGGCCAGCGATCGAGCGGACGCCGCTATGCCTACAGACGGAGCAAACAAGAGCGGCCAGAACATGCCGGTGAACACGTTGAGAGAGCCGATGACCAGGCCGAGTGACGCAGCAATCGCGGCCAGCTTGGCGGAGAAAAGCGTGATGGTGCGGATGGGAAGAGGCGCGAGGACAAGAACATCGCGTCGATCCGGAACCAGAGAATCCCAGCTCAGCACCGAGAACAATCCGACTACGGTGATTGTGGTTGCTATCAGCAGATGTTCGGTGGTCCAGATGTCGATCGGGGGCAGCCCGCTGATGAAGATGAGCGGCAATGCGAACAGGAAGCTGATTCCTACGAGAATCGCGACACATTGGCTGAGCAGCCGGGAGGTGTCTCCCTCGGCAGTCATCGCATCAAGGTCGATGGCGCGAAGGAGAAAGACTCGATAGAGCACACCAAATTGACCACGCTTCACGAGAACCCTCACGCCTGGATCAGATCTGCGATTTCCTTTGCGACGGCGTCGGTGTCGTGTTCGACGGCGAGCTGCGAGAAGATGCCTTCCAGCGTGGGCAAGGCCATCATGTTCCGCAGCCGCTCTATGGAGTCATCCGCTACGATTCTGCCTCGATGCAGAATCACAACGTGGGAGCAGAGACGCTCCACGGTCTCCAACTCATGCGAGCTGAG
>JBJMGC010000205.1:0-4769 GCA_045808105.1 Acidobacteriaceae bacterium
ATCGACGTGGTGCGGCAGATCAAGCCGGTGCTGACACCGGAGAAGGTGATCATCTCTTTTGCCGCTTCCGTGAAAACCAAGGCGATCGAGGACGCGACCGAGCTGCTGGGCATGCCGGTGGTGCGGGCGATGCCGAATACGCCGGCGATGCTGGGCGCCGGGATGACGGCGCTGTCCGGCGGCCGTTACGCCACGCTGCAGCATCTGCAACTGGCGGCATCACTGTTTGAGAGCGTGGGGCGCACGGTGCAGGTGGATGAGAAACATCTGGACGCGGTGACCGGGCTTTCCGGCTCGGGGCCGGCGTACATCTACATCATCCTCGAGGCGCTGGCCGAGGCCGGCGTGAAAGTTGGTTTGCCACGCGATGCAGCGACCCTGCTGGCCGCGCAGACCACCTACGGGGCCGCACGCATGGTGCTGGAAACCGGTGAGCATCCGGCGCTGCTGAAGGACGCGGTGACCACGCCTGCGGGCTGCACAGCCGATGGCCTTCTGGAACTGGAAGAGGGCGGCTTGCGCGTGACTCTGATCAAAGCGGTAATGCGGGCGACGGAGCGTGCTCGGCAACTGGCAGGCGGGTAGGTAACGGTACCCTCCCTATCCCCTCCCCGGTACCGGGAGGGTGGCTCGCAAGTAACTTGGATTCTATGAGATATGGCTCTTCCCGTGAGCTAAATTCGTCTTATCATTCGACTTACTAGTAAATTCCTCTCTCCAAAGGACTTAGGGCCGGCAAATTGCACCAGCCTGGCTGCAGAGCCACCATCTGGCTTGCAGCGCTGAACTTTGGCTGCAGGTCAGGCTCAACAGAATTGCCGAGTCGCCGCGAAGCCAGATCGGGCGAGAATGCTTTACCCCTATTTCAAGGGTAGCAATTTGAGTGGCCTTAACCGGCAGGTTTTGGCGTGAATTGCGGCCGATGGTAATGCTCGTGTTCCGGACGGGATTGTGTAGAGGAAACGCGCCTCTTTGCTGCGACTCCTATGCGTGCGATTGCCTGACCGCAGCGGCTGTTTGCAGTACTCGTCCGCGACACGTCCTCGAATCGAAAATCTCGAACTACGGGACCGCATGGGCACTGGTCGGAACGCGTGGATCCGTGCCGCAAGGGAGCGCCTATATAGTTATTGCCGGAGGACGAACGAATGGATCGACGGCGTTTCATTTTGACGGGGAGTGCGGCGGTTGCGGCGCCATTTATTGCTCGTGAGGCAAAAGCCTTTTTTCGGCCTGGCGGGGAAAACGTTTCTCCTGCTCAGCCCCCGCTTTTCTTTGGGGCCGACTACTACCCGGACCAGACGCCAGAGAATTTGTGGGAAGAGGACGCGCGGCAGATGGCGGCGATGGGAATAACCAACGTGCGCGTCGCCGAGTTTGCCTGGGGGCTGATGGAGCCATCGGAGGGCCGCTTCGATTTTGCCTGGCTGGAGCGGGCGCTCGAAATTCTGCATGCGCATGGGATCGCCGTCATTCTCGGAACGCCATCGGCTGCGCCGCCGCCATGGCTGGTGGAGAAGTATCCCGAAGTCCTGATGGTGAACGACCATGGCGAGACGCTGAGCCCCGGCACCCGGCGCTTCACCTGCCCGACGAACGCTACTTACCGGCGGCTCTCGCTCGTGATGGCGACGGAGATGGCGAAGAAATTCGCTGCCGCTCCGGGCGTGATCGGCTGGCAGATTGACAACGAGTTCACCCTGGGCAGCTCCGGGCGCTGCTATTGCAAGTATTGCCGGGCGGGATTTGCGCAGTGGCTGCGTGACAGATATCACACGCTGGCGGCTTTTAACGAGGCTTGGGGCACCGTCTTCTGGAGCAATACGTACACGGATTTTGCACAAATTCCTGTCCCGCTGCCTTCAGGCGCGCCGCCGAATCCGGGGCATGCGCTGGACTATGACCGCTACCAGAGCTACGCGAATGTGTCCTTCATGGGCGAGCAGCTGGCGATGCTGCGCAAGCAGTACCCGAACCAGTTCATTACGACGAACAACGTGTGTCTGGTGGATACGATCAACATGCGCGATCTGTACCGCGACCTGGATTTCGTCGCGGCGGACAACTATCCGGGATTTGCAGCGATGCACGCAAACGGCTCGGACTCAGGAACGGATGCGGCGGCGGAAATGATGGCACCGATGATTTCGTTCAGCCACGATTTCTCGCGCAGCGTGAAGGATGGCAAGCCCTTCCTGATTATGGAGGAGCAGTCGGGCAAAGCGGGTCAGCCGATCTTTTCGCCGCAGCCTGAGCCCGGACAGTTGCGGCTGTGGTCGTATCAGGCGGTGGCGCATGGAGCGATGGGGATCAATTACTTCCGCTGGGATACCGCGAACTTTGGCGCGGAGGAGTATTGGCACGGATTGCTGCGGCATGACCGGTCGCATAGTCCGGGATTTGATGAGATTCAGCAGACGATGGCGGAGCTGAAGTCGCTGGGACACGACGCGTTGATGGCGCGCTACGATGCGGCGCTGGCGCTGTGCTTCGACAACGACTCTGCCTGGGCGCTGGCGATCCAGCCAGGCCAGCCGAAGCTGAAATATGCGGGCGAGATGGTGCCCTGGTATGGCGCGATGGCGGCGGCGCATGCGGGTGTTGACATTGTCGACGCGACCGAGGACCTGTCGCGGTACAAGGTGGTATGCGCGCCGGTGATGTACATCGTGAGCGCGGCGCAGGCGGATCGCATCCGCGCCTACGTCGAAGGCGGCGGGACCTTCATTGCCGGCTTTCGGCTGGGAGCAAAAGACGAGCATAGCCGCATGGTCGCCACACCGCTGCCGGGACTGCTGCGCGATGTGATGGGCGTGGAACTCGTGGATTATCAACCGATCTACTCGGAGAAGCAGTCAGTCGAGTTCACCGGTCCACTCGCAGGAGCGAAGGCGGAGTGCCACATCTGGGCTGACATTCTCGATCCCAAGAAGGCTGAAGTGCTGGCTACCTATGCGGGTGGATCGTACGCCGGGAAAGCGGCGATCACGTCGAACAACTTCGGCAAGGGCAAGGCGATCTATCTCGGCCCACATCTGGAGCCTGCTGATTTAGCCCGCGTGCTGCTGACGTTGATCGCGGCGGCAGGTGTGCCGCGGGCGGTCGAGGCGCCGCCGGGCGTGGAAGTGACAACCCGGCGGGCAGCGCAAGGGAGATCCCCGCAGGCGTGGACGTATGTGCTGAATCACACGGCGACTCCGCAATCTGTCACTCTTACGGGCACGTATGTGGATGCGCGAGACCGATCTGCTGTTTCAGGACCGGTCCGGCTTGAGCCCTATGGGGTGAGGGTGTTGCTGAAGGCCTAGATCTTTACCCCTGAAGACTTCGTGTCCGAACTACTCCGCGCGAAGGGCCTGTGCGGGATCGAGTTGGCTGGCTCGCCAGGCAGGCAGGATGCATGCGCACGCGGCGGTGACAGCGAGGACCACGACGACTGTACTGAAGACGCTCCAGTCGAAGGGGCTCATGCCGTAGAGCATTTCGCGCAACAGCCGGACAGTGGCGGCGCCTCCGGCGAGCCCGACGATGAGGCCGATGGCTACGGGGGCGAGGCCGTCGGCGAGGGCGAGGCGCATGACTTGCGCGCGCTGCGCGCCGAGCGCAATGCGTATGCCGAGCTCGCCGGTGCGCTGCGTGACCAGATAGGAGAGCACGCCGTAGAGGCCGACGGCTGCGAGCACCAGGGCGATGATGGCGAAGGCGAGGACGAGGATGGAGTTGAACTGATCCTGCAGGGTTTCGACGCCGATGTTCTGCTGCATAGTGAGGACGTTGGCGACGGGGAGATCGGGATCGAGCTGGCCGAAGATTTTTTGGATGGGGAGAGCGAGTGATTCGACATCGACATTAGACTTGCCGCGAACGGCGAGACCAACACCGCCGTAGTCGCCACCGAAGAGCGGGATGTAGTAGGTTGGCCGAATCGGTTGTGAGATCATCCAGCGCGTGTCGCCGACGACGCCGACGATTTCGTAGTTTGCGCCAAGATCGCTGCCACCGAGATGGCGGCCAATGGGATCTTCGCCGGGGAAGTATTGCTTCGCGGTGGATTCGCTGATGATGGCCACCTTGGCGTGATCGAGACGCTCGTCATTGCGGAAGTAGCGGCCACGGATGAGCGGGATTTGGAGCGCGGCGAAGTAGCCGGGATCAATGCCGCGATGCATGAGGTCGATACCCTGCCCTTTGGGCAGCGGCGGATGCTCGGGGATGGTGACTTCTCCATCGCCGCCCCAGCCTTCCCCGGGCAGAGCGCTGGAGATGCCGGCCGCGGCGACGCCAGGAAGCGCGCGAACGCGAGTGAGAAGCTGTTCGAAGAAGGCGACCTTCTGCGCGGGTTCCTTATAGTGCGCGTCGGGAAGGCTGAACTGCAGGGTGAGGACGTTGTCGACGGCGGAGCCGAGGTCGCGGGTGCGGAGCTGCTGATAGCTCTTGAGCAGAAGGCCGGCGCCAAGTAGCAGGACGACGGTGAGGCCGACCTCCGCGGTGAGGAGGGCTTTGCGTAGTTGGGCGCGGCTGCGGCCACCGCTATGAGAACGCGAGGAGCTTTGCAGCGATTCGAGAAGCTGACCGGCGTGCAGACCAACGGAGGGAATGAGTCCGGCAACGACGCCGGTGATGGCGGCGATGGCGATGACGAAGGCCAGCGCCCACCAGTCGAGGTGAATCTCCTGCGCGCGGGCGAGCGCAATCCTGGAATGTGCAAGCCAGGCAAGCGCGCCCATGGCGAGAAGAAGGCCAAGCGCGCCGCCCGCGATGGAGAGCAC
>JBJMGC010000206.1:0-11049 GCA_045808105.1 Acidobacteriaceae bacterium
CGGATCACGTCACACAATGCGCGTGTCAGCCATCCGGTCCTGCTGGATCGGCGAACGTTGATGTATCTCGCTACCGACTCCGATGATTCCGGGCCATGGCTTTACAGCATGGACGTGGACCGCCGCATTCCTCACCGGCTGGCTTCTGGCCCTGAACCGTACACGTCTCTGGCGGCCAGCGCTGACGGCCGGCATCTGGTTGCCGCGGTCGCACATTCGAAGACCACACTATGGCGCCTGCCGATTGCTGATTCACCCGCGAAATCGGCGGCGCCAACCGCGATTCCGCTAACCTCCGGAACGGGATTTTTCCCTCGCCTCGGCCCGAATTATCTTCTGTATGTCTCTGCGACCGGAACGGGCGAGAGCATTTGGAAGTTGGCGAACGGCACAAGCTCCCAGTTGTGGAGCGGTGAGGGAGCGCGGGTTTTAGGCGGCCCCGCAGTCTCTCCCGATGGCCACTCTTTCGCGTTCTCCATCAGCCAACACGGCCACACGCTCTTGTACGTGATGCAGGCCGACGGCACGAACACCCGGACGGTTACCGATTCCCTCAACCTGCAGGGTCCACCGGCCTGGACACCGGACGGGCGAGCGATCACCTCTGCTGTCGTGGATGGTGGCGTTCCACACCTCTTTCGCATACCAACCGATGGCCGCTCGCCGACTCCTCTTGTTCGGGAGTATTCGATCGCTCCCACCTGGACGACCCAAGGAGATATCGCGGTCTACTCCGGGCCTGATATCGGTACGACTTTTTCTGTGAAGGCTGTCACCGGCCAGGCCGCCCCGCGTCCCCTGCGAACTCTGACCCTGACCCGCGGAGCGCGCCACCTGGCATTCCTCCCTGGAGGACACACGCTTGTGTGCATGAGAGGGGATATCCGGCACAAAGATATCTGGCTCATCGACCTGGACACAGGTGCCGAACGGCAGCTCACCCATCTTCCTTCCGAATTCGACCTGCGAGACTTCGATATTTCTCCAAACGGCCGTGAGCTTGTCCTCGAACGAGTAGAGGAGCGCTCGGACGTCGTTCTGATGGATCTTTCGGGGCGCTGATCTGCATGCTGCCGTGTCCGGTCGTGGGCAGGCTGAAAGCGTAGATGGACAGTCGGCACGCTTCTCCTCCTCTGTAAGTGGCGGATAAGTCGAGAGGAATGATGCTCCGCAATTTGGCTTGCAGCGTGCATTTCTCCTGTCGGGCCACCTGGCGGCTGAGACCGGTGCGCTCAGGCTAGCTGAGAGACCTTGTTGCGTGATTTCCCCGGCAGCTTCTGGGACGGAGACGAATTTGATGACGCTGATTCAGGATGTTCGCTATGCACTGCGGCAGTTGCGCAAGACGCCGGGCTTTACGGTGACCGCGGTGCTGACACTGGCGCTGGGGATTGGCGCGAATGCGGCGATCTTTACGCTGGTGCATGCGGTGCTACTGAGGAAGCTGCCGGTGACTGATCCGAAGACGCTGGTGTGGCTGGGCGACAGCAACGATTGCTGCGTTGGTTCCGGGGTGCGCAAGAACGAAAACTACTCGATTTTCGCCACGGCGACCTGGCAGTACGTGAGGAAAAACACGCCGGAGTTCGAAGAGCTGGCCGCCATCCAAGCGGGTTTTGAATACCGGCCGGTCACTGCTCGGCGCGGCGGATCGCAGGACGCGCCCCGGTCGATGATGGGCGAGTTCGTTTCCGGCAACTACTTCCGCACCTTTGGCCTGAGGCCACAGGCGGGAAGGCTCTTTACGGACGCAGATGACGTGCAGGGCGCGCCGATGGTCGCGGTGATGAGCTACGAGACCTGGAAGCGCGACTACGCGGGCGATTCATCCGTGGTGGGTAGCACGTTCTGGATCAATACCAAGGCGGTGACGATTGCGGGTATTGCGCCGGAGAATTATTTCGGCGACCGGCTGTCGAGCACGCCGCCGAATTTCTATCTCCCGATCGAGACAATGCCGGTGCTGGCGAATGTGCCATATGTGCATGATCCGAACCAGCTCTGGCTGTATATGGTGGGCCGGATAAAGCCGGGTGTTTCGCTGCCGGCCTTGCAGGCGAAGGTGAGCGCATTGGTCCGGCAGTCGCTTGCGGACACGAGAACCTTTGCCAATGCCGAAAATAAGCCGCTGCTGCCAAAGGTGCGCGTGGTGCTTTCGCCGGGCGGCGGCGGGATTCAGAACATGCAGGAAAATTATGGGGCCCACCTGCGCCTGCTGATGTGGATCTCCGGATTGGTGTTGCTGATTGCATGCGCGAACATTGCCAACCTGCTGCTGGTACGCGGGATGGGGCGCAAGGCAGAGATGAGCGTGCGCACGGCGCTGGGCGCGACCCGCGGGCGGGTGATCCAACAACTGCTGACGGAGAGTGTTCTGCTGGGGGTGCTGGGCGGTGCGGCCGGACTGGCGGTCGCGTATGCGGGCGCGCGGATGCTGCTGATGCTAGCGTTTCCGGGGGCGTTGCAGGATGTGCCGATCGATGCAGCCCCATCCAGCGCAGTGCTGGGGTTTGCGTGCGGGCTATCGCTCGTGACGGGCGTGTTGTTCGGCGTCGCACCGGCGTGGATTGCGGCACAGGCTGAGCCGGCGGATGCACTGCGCAGCGGCTCGCGCGCGACGACGACGAGGGCTTCTCTATTGCAGCGTGGTTTGGTGATAGTGCAGGCGGCGCTCTCGCTGGTGCTGCTGGTGGGCGCGGGATTGTTTGCGCAGAGCCTGAACAAGCTGGAGAGTACGGACCTGAAGCTCGCTGCGAAGAACCGGTACATCGTGCACATCAATCCGCAGGCGGCGGGCTATTCGCAACGGCAACTGGCGGAGCTCTACCGAACGTTGGAAGAGCGCTTCCATGCGCTGCCCGGGATGGTCAAGGTGGGGATTTCCTCGTACACGCCGATGGAAGATGACAACAATGGCTGGAGTGTCCAGGTGCAGGGAAAACCTGACCTGCATAAGGGCGCTTCGATTGTGCGCGCGAACCCGGAATATTTCGATTCGGTAGGAACGCGCGTGCTGATGGGGCGCGGAATCGATGTGCGGGATACGCCGGGTGCTCCGACCGTAGCGGTAGTGAATCAGACGTTTGTGAAGACATTCTTCAAGCCGGGAGAAAACCCGATCGGGCAACATTTCGGCGGAGGACCGAAAACGACTGGCGATTTCCAGATTGTCGGGGTGGTCGAGGATACGGTCTATACAGATGTGCGCTTTACGGACCATTCCATGTATTTCATGCCTCTGATACAGCGGCCGCGGAGTGACACCGATCCGATCGAAAAGGATGATTCGCTGTATGCGGAAGCGATTGTGCTGGAGACGACGGCACCGATGAGCAATATGGAATCGCTCGCACGGACCACGCTGGCAAGCATCAATCCGAACTTGTCTGTGGTGAAGTTTCAGACCTTCGATGCGCAGATTGCGGATCGATTCAACGATGACCGGATGATTGCGCGTTTGACGATGCTGTTCGGTGCGCTGGCACTGGTGCTCGCGGCAGTGGGTCTGTATGGGGTGACGGCCTATACCGTGGCGCGGCGGACCTCTGAGATCGGCATCCGCATGGCTCTTGGTGCCGAGCGCGGTAGCCTGGTGGCGCTGGTGATGCGCGGTGCGATGATGCAGACGCTGCTGGGGCTGGCCATCGGAATTCCAGTGGCTCTGGTATGCGTGCCTTTTGTGAAGGCGCAGCTATACGAGATCACCAATGCCGATGCGAGCGTGATGGCAGTCGCAATCCTGACGCTGGCGGTGGCTGCGGGTGTGGCGGGAGTGATTCCGGCACGGCGAGCGGCTTCGATCGATCCGATGCGAGCGCTGCGGGTGGAGTAAGAGAACGGCGTGAGATTCGCGGGAGGGCGGCAGGACACTCCGGCAGTAAACGGCTGATTCAGAACGTTCCGGATACCGCCTTTTATGATGGTGGTGTCTCGCGTGATGCATGCTGTGGTGCCGCCACCGCCGCCGTAATGACTAATTTGAGGCACTCTCTTCCGTTGCGGTTTACCAATCTTTACCTAACTTAATTAATCTTTATCGCACTGGCTTGGGCGCACTGCTGGAATGGGTTCACGAGGTGAGCCTTATGTTTCCACAGTGGTTACGATATCTGGTCATCGCCGCGAGCGCGATGGCTTTGAGTGGTGTGCGTGCGTTCGGCAGCAGTCAAGCGGAGGATCGCTTGTTGCGACTGGTTCCTGCGCATGCGGCAATTGTCGCAGGCATTGAAGATCCTCATCATCGCGACCAGAGCGGACGGCTGCTGATCGTGACACATAATAACAACGTCGACGTGAGCGACTGGATCACGCTGGCTACAGTGGACGACCGGCAACAGGTCGATAAGTTGATCGTGGTGGCGATGCCATCGCCTCGAGGCGATTTGGGCGATCACCTTTTATTGGCGCGCGGCTCTTTCAACGGCAGGCACATTTTGCAGGCGGCGGAAGATAACGGAGGCACTCCAGATAGCTACGCAGGCGTGAAGATCGTGATCCTGAAGCCCTTTGCGCGCGAGCAAAAAGAGATGACGGACACGCGCTGGCTCGCGGTGCTCGACGACAACACGTCGATCTTCGGTACACCGGCGATGGTGAAGAACGCGCTCGACCGCTATCTGTCCTCTGCTGCTGCCGATAATGCCTTGATGAAGCGGTTGCAGGCATTGAAGCCGGACGTGAACTGCTGGAGCGTGCTCTCCATGCCCGGCGCGGTGTTGGCCCGCCACCTGCGCGCGGGAGTGCTGGATGAATCCGGAGACGCGCTTCTGCGCAGACTGAACGGAGCCATCATCGGTGTGCATTATGGATCGAAGGAGCGAGTGGATTTTGCGATCAGCACCGATAGTCCGGAAGCAGCAACTGCGTTAGCGGCGCATCTCGGTGGCCGATCTCCGCTGCTTGCTGTGGCGGATACGCTTCGGACGCGCTCTGAGGCCGTTTCAGTAGAGCAGAACGAGGTGCGCGGATCTGTCACGGTTGCGGACAAGGAGTTCGATGGCGGGCTTGCGGCCGTCTATGCGCGCTTATCAGCGCGATGATGCTGCGCGCGAAGAGAATGTTGCAGATGTGGATGCTTCGCATGGTAAACGCTTCTGATCGATTTCGAGCGCCGTCCCAACCTTCTCCCGTCTCCTTCTTTCTTGTATAGAGTCGCTGGAATGAGGCCGGCGCCTCAGCCCTCCTGCACGATTGAGCCCGAGTAGTTTCCAATAACGATCGGAGCTTGATTCATGCTTGGCAGGACAGCATGCGTGACCTCTCAATTGCATGAGGAACTAACGAATTCCGGGCTGGAATTTCCTTCAACAGGGCGCGCTCTATTTCCCGAGGGCATCTCACTAATAACGGGCGATGAGCCGGAAATTCGAAGGCCGTTGCCAAAATAGCGCATGTGTAAATTCATCGAACCAACGGCGGCTAATGTGGTTCGCGAGGAAGTTCGCGTACGCAAGAAGCCTGTAACTGATGTGGACAGGAAAAGCGAACAGGTACGGAGTGAAGATCTCAAGGTCGAGCAGGATGCTCCGAATCGCAGATCAGCTCGATGAGAACCGGCTCCGGGCTTCGAGAGGGAGGCGGCCGCGCCGCCTTCCTCTTTTATTGCGCTCAGAGTGCGGAAGGACCGGGGAAATCACTTACGGTTCTGTTCAATATCAGCCGCGGTGCCGGCGCCGATTACGGCTATCTCCGGAGTTTCGGGAATACTTTCGAGTGAATAGCTTTGGAGCGGACTCATCTTCACCATGTCCCAAAGGTATTGCTTGAGCAGGGCCAGGTCGAGAAAGCCGATGTTCAGCCCGGTGATGTAGAAGCGGCCCGGGCCCTCCAGATGGATGGAGGTTGCGGTGCCGGCGGCGAGAGCGCGGTGCCAGCGTTTGACGAAGTCGGCGCAGCGCGAGTCGCCCTTCTTTGCGTTGGCGAAAATCTCCTCTGGCTCCATGTCCATGAAGCGGAGCCGCATAGCGCGATGGCCCATGATGCCTTCGAGATGTCCAACGCCACCGCAGGCACAGAACGTCTCTTTGGGATCGAGCGTGACGATGGTGTGGCCACCTTCGAACGGTCCGGGTGCGTCAGGATAGCGGCCGAAGCCGATACCGTTGCCGATCGTCCACACCCGCACGATTTTATCGAGTTGGTTGCGAGTGGCAGCGAGGCCGGCGGCAGAGGCGTCCGCGTCATTGAAGAGTGAGATCGGAGCTTTGACGCCGCGAGCGTGCAGAGTAGCTTCAACCTTCTGGCTGACCCTTGCGCCCTTGAGCTGCGCGATGTTGGGCGAGTCTTCGACAACTCCGGCGCGGACGATACCGGGAAGCGCGATGCCGATGGCGTCTAGCTCACTGTTGGCCGGTTTGAGCGCGGTAATGAGATCGCAGATGAGCTCGACGAGCGGGTCAGTGGGCAGGTCGATGAGGCCATGATGCTCATCCGGATCCTCGGGATAGCGTCGAAGCTCGCCGATGAGCCGACTGTTCTCGATCAGGCCGGCGGTGATGTCGTTCGTCATGACCACGCCGATGCTTCTGCCCATATTTCACTTCCCCTGTTACAGAATCCTAGCGCTGCGGCTCATGTCCTTCAGTTGCTGTCTGCGCTGCGGCCCAGACGGTTGATGCCGTTATACGCTGCCGTCTTGTAGCACTCGGCCAGCGTGGGATAGTTGAACACCGTATCGATGAAGTAGTCGAGTGTGCCGCCGAGCGCCATGACGGCTTGTCCGATGTGCAGGAGCTCGCTGGCGCCTTCTCCGATGATGTGGACGCCGAGCAGGTGGCGCGTCTCGCGATGGAAGACGATTTTGAGTCGACCGGTGGTATCGCCGCGAATCTGGCCGCGCGCGATCTCGCGATAGTAGGCCACGCCGACCTCATACGGCACGTCCTCATCCGTGAGTTGCTCCTCGGTTTTGCCGATGAAAGAGATCTCCGGGATGGTGTAGATACCGTAGGGATAGTAGGTAGGGTCGGAGTGCGCAGTGTTGTCGTTGAAGGCGCGTGCGACGGCGATGCGTCCCTGCTCCATGGAAACTGACGCGAGCGAGGGAAAACCAATCACGTCGCCAACCGCGAAGATATTGGGCGTCTTGGTGCGGTAGTCCTTATCCACCGGGATGCGGCCGCGCGAGTCGGCTTCGATTCCGGCCTTCTCAAGGTTGAGTGCTTCCACATTGCCGGAGCGGCCGACGGCATAGAGCAGCGCGTCGCCCTGGATGCGCTTCTTGCTTTCCAGGTGGGCCACCACGCCGCCCTCCGGCAGCTCTTCGACGCTGTCTACCTCTTCGCCGAGGCGCATGGTGACGCGGCTATCGCGCAGGTGATAGCTGAGCGATTCGATGATCTCCTGATCGGCGAATTCAAGCAGGCGCGCGCGTTTTTCGATGAGTGTAACGCGGATGCCAAGGGCGGCGAACATGGAGGTGTACTCGACGCCGATAACGCCGCCGCCGACAACGATAATCGTCTTGGGCAGCGTGGGCAGGTTGAGCACCTGGTCGCTGTTGACGATGTTGCGGCCGTTGATGGGCACCTTGGGCGAGAACGCAGGCTTGGTGCCGACCGCGACGACGACATTTTTCGTCTCGTAGACCTGCGAGCTGCCATCGTCAGTGACGCGGATGTGGTTGGGATCGTCAAAGCTGCCGACACCGTAGAGAACATCGACGCCGTTGCGTGAGAGCTGGGCTTCGGTGACGTCAACTTCGGTCTTGATGACGTGCTGGACGCGGAAGGCGAGATCGGCCATGGTGATCCGCTCCTTCACGCGATAGTTCATGCCATAAATCGATCGATAGTTATATCCGGAGAGGTGGAGGACCGCCTCGCGCATGGTCTTCGAGGGAATCGTCCCGGTGTTGATGCAGACGCCGCCGACCGAGCGCATGCGCTCGACCACCGCCACCTTCTTCCCCTGCTTGGTCGCGTAGATGGCGCCACGCTGTCCGGCTGGGCCCGATCCGATGATGATGAGGTCGTAGTTAGGCATGCTCAATGCTCAAGGGTATCGAAGTTTGCCGAACAGCGCATTCCCGCACATCTTTGCGCAATCCGTCCATACGGTACTCCAGGCGTGTTGCAATTTGCCGCAGCTTCATAAAACCAGGGTGCATTTCCGGGTGAGGCGCTGCGGCTGAAGCGCTCTCGCACACGGATATTCATCTTTGCATCGCAGTGCCGTTAGACTCTAGGCCATGCGGCTTTATGCCATCACGGATCGCCGGCTGCTGCCGGGCACACATGAAGCTGGGCGGCTGAGCGCGGAGGAACGCGAGGAGCTGGTGAGGCTGGCAGCGGAGTGGGCGGCGGGCGGCGTGGAGTATGTGCAGCTGCGGGAAAAGGACCTCGGCCTCCACGAGCTGACGGAGCTGGCTGGCGCGATGCTGACGGCGATGCAGGATTGCGCAGGAGACTGCGGGCCCGGCCGCCAACCGCGGCTGCTGGTGAATGCGGGCGCGGCTGGCGCGGCGGAGGCGGTGCGAGCGGTAGGTGCGGCGGGCATACACCTGCCGGGGCGATGGCACGCAGAGCAGGCGGGAAGGGCGCGCATTTCCGGAATTGTCTCTGTGGGCTGCCATTCTGTCGGGGAAGTGGCGGTGGCGCGAGCGGCCGGAGCGGATATGGCGCTGCTGTCGCCGGTCTTCGCGACGGAAAGCCACCCCCAAGCACGCCCGCTCGGGCTGGACACACTTGCCGCGGCATGCCAGACAGCGGGGAAGATACCGGTGTACGCGCTGGGCGGTGTGAATCCGGCAAATGCGGCCTCGTGCATCGCAGCGGGCGCGGCCGGCGTCGCAGGGATACGGACGTTTCTAGGCGAGGACTGGAAGCCTCTGAAGAAAGAAGAGGCACCCGGCTAAAGCTTTGCGCGGGTGCCTGTCAGCAGGAGAAGCCAGCGATATAACCAGAGCGAGCGGGAGTCAGGCTGCTCTGGCCGCCCACGGGTCGATGACGATTTTGGTGACAGCTTCCTGCTTGTCGCGCCAGACCTTGTACATCTCCGGAGCCTCGTCTAGCGTGATGCGGTGGGAGATGATGTAGGTCGGATCGATCTGACCTTTCTCAATGCGATCGAGCAGCGGCTTCATGTAGTTATGCATGTTGGTCTGGCCCATCTTCATGGTGATGCCTTTGCCGAATGCCGCGCCGAACGGGACCTTGTCCAGTAGACCCCCATATACACCGGGGATGGAGAGCGTACCGCCCTTTCGCACCGCCTGGATTGCCTGGCGCAAAACGCTGGGGCGATCGGTTTCGAGCATCACTGCGGTTTTGATCTTGTCGTAAACCCCCTGCAGTTCGGTCGAGTGAGACTCCAGCCCGACGGCATCGATGCAGCCGTCCGGCCCCGCGCCTCCCGTCAGGTCTCTCACGGCTGTGAGGACGCTGACATCCTCGTCAGAGTAGTCGACCGCAATGGCGCCGAGCGATCGAGCGAGCTCCAGCCGCTCGGCAATGCGATCGATAGCGATGACCCGCGCCGCGCCGAGCATGAATGCGCTCGCGATGGCGAACTGGCCCACGGGGCCGCATCCCCATACTGCGACGGTGTCGCCTTCCTGAATCTGCGCATTCTCCGCAGCCATGTAGCCGGTGGGGAAGATGTCAGAAAGGAAGAGGACCTTTTCATCCGGCAGATCGTTTTCAATCTTGAGCGGCCCGACGTTCGCGAAAGGCACGCGGACATATTGCGCCTGACCGCCGGCGTATCCACCCATCATGTGCGAATAGCCGAAGAGTCCGGAGCCGGAATAGCCGTAAGACATTTCCATCAGATGTGCGTTGGGATTGGTGTTATCGCAGGCTGCCCAGATCTTTTTCTTGCAGAAGAGGCAGTTACCGCACGCGATGGTGAACGGCACCACGACGCGGTCTCCGCGTTGAAGATTGGTGACGCTCTTACCGACTTCCTCGACGATGCCCATGAACTCGTGGCCGAGAATGTCACCCGCTTCCATGGTTGGGATGAAGCCATCGAAGAGGTGCAGGTCTGAGCCGCAAATGGCGGTTCGGGTGATCTTGATGATCGCGTCATGCGGGTTCAGGAGGGTTGGATCGGGCACATCCAACGTCTCCAGCTTGCTGGTTCCCATCCAACATACGGCCTTCATAGACGATCTCCATATTCATGCGCAGCAAGCGCTCGAATTGAATCTGGCAAGCTGCTTTAGCTGACCTTGCGTTCGGATGCTGGAGGAGTTTTCACATCTTCTCCATAGAGGGAAGCCTTCATCTTGCCGATGATGCCTCTGGGTCCGTGTGGCTGGCCCTGTGTGCGGGGAATCTCTCCAGTTTCGGCGAAGGCTTTGAAGTGGCGAAGATTTTCGATGACGGCCTGCTTGGGATTTCTTCCGGTCATGGTCTCCCACGCGCTGGCGAGCTTGCCCATACGGAATTCCTGTAAGACAGTAACGGCGGTTCCGCGGCCACCCGGAGCAGCTTCGAAGATAACTTCCCCGGCATTGTCCGAATCGCCGGCGATGGACCGCCAGGCGATGCGTCTTCCCGGTTCGTCATTGAGAATCTCGGAGTCCCATTCGATCGTTTTGTCGCCTGAGGCCATCACCCAGTGCGAGGTTTTTGGGCCGGTCTGCACGACCTGCCGGATCTGTTCCTGCCACAGCGGGACGGATTCGAGATCGCGCCACATAGTGTAGAGATCCTCCGCCGACGCCTGGACAAGCGCACTTGTCCGTATCCATTGCTTCCCGTCCTTACCTTCCGGTGGTGGAAGATAGCGGCCATCCTGAATGACGGCGGATGTTGCCGCTTTTGGTAGCTGCTCGTAGTTTGGCCGCTCTTTCAATGCGTTTGCCATACCTCTTCTCCCAGAATCCTTTGTAGTTACTTGTTTGGTCTGGCCATCTTTTCGTGCGTGGCCCCCTTCACGGCGCCGGGTGTCGCGTTGGCAAGCATTCCCTCCATCTTGGTCTTCATGGATGCGGAGTAGACGTGGTCTTTTCCGTCCAGCAACGCTTCGATGCCCTCCCTCGCGACATCGTCGGGCTGGCTCTCCGATTTTCCTTTCGAGCCGACCTCGGTGTTGTCCATACCG
>JBJMGC010000207.1:0-26463 GCA_045808105.1 Acidobacteriaceae bacterium
AGCAGAATGAAGGCGTCTTCGAGCTCCGCCACCATTTTCTCTGCGTTGGTGATGAAGTAGGGCGAAAGGTAGCCGCGATCGAACTGCATGCCCTCGACCACTTCGAGCTGGGTTTCGAGCGTCTTGGACTCTTCGACGGTGATCACGCCATCCTTGCCGACCTTCTTCATGGCTTCGGCGATGATGGTGCCGATGGTGGAGTCGGAGTTGGCGGAGATGGTGCCGACCTGGGCGATCATGTCACCGGAGACGGGCTTGGAGAACTTGGAGAGCGCGCCGCCTACAACATTGCCGTTCTCATCGCGCTTGCCGACGATGGCTTCAACAGCCTTGTCGATGCCGCGCTTGAGGGCCATGGGATTGGCACCGGCTGCGACTGTCTTGACGCCTTCGCGATAGATGGCCTGGGCGAGCACGGTTGCGGTGGTGGTGCCGTCACCGGCGACGTCGGAGGTCTTCGAAGCTACCTCGCGAACCATTTGGGCGCCCATGTTTTCGAGCGCGTTGCTGAGCTCGATTTCCTTGGCGACGGTGACGCCGTCCTTGGTGATGGTGGGCGAGCCGAACTTCTTCTCGATGACGACGTTGCGGCCCTTGGGGCCGAGGGTGACCTTCACTGCGTCGGCCAGCGTGTTGACACCGCGCAGGATGGCCTGACGCGAGTCTTCGCCGTGCAGAATCTGCTTTGCCATTGCTTTCTCCTTGATTGCTCTCCGCGAGTTATGGCGGAGTTATCTAACTTGGTCTAACTCGTGAACCAGAGGGCAGCAGATCTTCCGCTTCGCTCCGGTCGAGATGACATATCCATTGATTTGTCGACTACTTGGACTTGAGGATGCCGAGGACTTCGTCTTCCTTCATGATGAGGAAGTCTTCGTTATCGATTTTGATCTCGGTGCCGCCCCACTTGCCGAAGAGGATGCGATCGCCGGCTTTGACGTCGAGGGGGAAGACCTTGCCTTCGTCATTGGACTTGCCCTTGCCGACGGCGATGACTTCGCCTTCCTGGGGCTTTTCCTTGGCGGTGTCGGGGATGATGATACCGCCGCGGACGGACTCGGTCTCCTCGACACGACGGACGAGAATGCGGTCGTGCAGCGGAGTGAAGGTGGTCGCTGGGGATGCTGTTGCTGTAGGCATTGCTTCTCCTTGTTGGGTGCGCGGGTTCGTCCCGCGCGGGTGAAATTTCAATGGGTTGAGGGTGGACGGTTGGCCACAGGGGCTTTAGCACTGTCACCCTTCAACTGCCAAAGGTAGGGGAGAGGAGGCTGTGATGTCAAGGGGGCGGCGATAAAATATGAGTGTGTTGCGCTCAGATTAATCCGAGTGGAACGCTTTGCCGGGGAAAATCGGGCGAGGTCTCGGTTAGATCGGCTGCGTAACTCATGGATGGGCTGTTAGATTGTCAGGCAGGTTTGGAGGTTTTTCGGTTATGCCGTGGTTTCAGGTAGAGGGCGAGGCGCTGGGAGAGGCGGAGATCCGGGGAGCGGTGACGCGGCTGCTGCAAGAGGCTCGGAAGCGTGTGAAGCGCGATTTGAAGCGGGTGCTGCTGCTGCCTCCAGACCTGACGCGGGCGCACAGCGGCGCCGGCAGGATCACCGAGATGCTGTATGAGGGACTGGCAGGCTGCGACGTGGCGGTAATCCCGACCTTGGGACAGCACCGGCCGCATACCGAGGCGGAGAACCGCTGGATGTTCGGGTCAATCCCGAACGAGAAGATTTTTGCCCACGAGTGGCGCGAGGGCTGCACGCGGGTGGGGACGATTCCGGCAGCGTTGGTGGCGGAGACGACGGGCGGTGTGGCGGACTGGGAGATCCGGCTGGATCTGAATACGAAGCTGATGAGCGAGCCATGGGACCTGATGATCAATGTTGGCCACGTGGTGCCGCATGAGGTGCTGGGCTTTGCCAACCACAACAAGAACTACTTCATCGGGCTGGGCGGCAAGGAGACGATCTGCGCGTCGCACATTGCGGCGGCGGTGTATGGGATCGAAAACAACCTTGGATGCCTGGTGACGCCGCTGCGGGCTTGCTTCAACTGGGCGGAGCAGAAATATCTGGGGCATCTACCGGATGTGTATCTGCAGATCGTGATGCGCCGTGATGCAGAAGAAAAGCTGGTTACGAGCGGGATCTATGTCGGCGACGATCTGGAGACGTACTTAGCGGCGGCGCGTGCGAGCCGCGAGCAGAACATCACGACATTCGATAAGCCGGTGCGCAAAGTTGTGGCGGTGATGCAGGCGGATGAATTCCGCAGTACATGGGTGGCAAATAAGGCGGTGTACCGCACGCGCATGGCGATTGCCGATGGCGGTGAGCTGCTGGTGATTGCGCCCGGGCTTGAGCGATTTGGCGAGCAGCCGGAGGTGGATGCGCTGATCCGCAAGTACGGCTACACCGGCACGCCGCGCATCTTGAGCTTGTACAAGACCGAGCCGGAGCTGCAGGAGCTTGCGCATGCGACGGCGCATTTGATTCACGGATCGAGCGAGGGACGGTTCACGATCCGTTATGCACCGGGGCATTTGAGCAAGCAGGAGATTGAAGGCGTGGGCTACGAGTATGCCGATCTTCGCGAGGCGCTGGCGCGCTATGCTCCGGAGCGGATGACGGAAGGCTGGAACACGATGCCGGATGGGGAAGAGGTGTTTTATATCAGCACACCTTCGGCGGGTTTGTGGTCGACCCTCGAGAAGCTGAACAGTCCGGCGCGGCGGGAGATATCGACGGTTTAGTTGATCATTGGCGTTCTCAGGAAAAGATCAAGACGCAATAAGTCGAATTCTCTCCCTCAATACCGTTTCGTCAGGGGTTCCGGTGCGGGTTCCTGGCGTCCATTGAGAAGCCAATCCACCCGGCTGCGCACGTCTTCATCGCGTGCTTCGCCCATGATTCGTCCGACGATCTCTCCGTGCTCATCGATGACCACGGTGCCTGGCACGATCTCACCCAAGCCAAAATCCTGCAGAATGCCGGAGTCCGGTCCAATCCAGACCTGAAGAGCGATGTTGTTCTTCGCGAGGAAGGGCTGGATCTTGGGGCGGTCTTTTGGATCGTCGATCGACGCCGCCACGAATTGCACTGCTTTGCCAGCGTACTGCTGACTGAGTTGGGAAAGGCGCGGCAGCTCCTGCTGGCAGGGGCCGCACCAGGTTGCCCAGAAGCTGAGCACCACAATCTGGCCGCGCAGCGATGACAGCTTTTGCGACCGGCCCGCGAGGTCTTTCGCGTTGAGGTTGGGGGCGCGCTTCGCCTGTGCCGCGCCAAGCCCGAGGAGGAGGAGAGTGGACGCGAGGAGTGATGCGCGCGCTGGCAGGGAAGTGATTCGCATGTCTCGACGACTGTAAACGAATGAAGGGTCATACCGGCTCAACCGCTCGATGGAGACATAAACCCATCGCAGGGGAGAGGACAGACGAACCGTGAACGCATACGTTTATGGGGACTCACTTCCTGGTCGCTGCTCAACAGTGGCCATATTTTTGAGGCTAAGGCAAGGACGCAAGATGAAAATATCTTCTTCAGGCTTATTCGTAACAATCGGCGCAGCAATATTTGCAATCAGTCTCGCGCATCCAGGCGAGGCACTGGCCCAGGGCTGCGTAGCCGCCCACTCGCCGCAGCCGATCATTTCCGGGCTAACCCCGAATGGCCAGCAGAGGGTTGCTGACCGGCTGCACGGGCTGACGGTGACTGTCGGCTACCGGTTCTACAACTCTTACCGGCACTATGTCGGCACGGTCTACCAGGCGCAAAGAGCGGCTGCGCACAACGCAGTAGTGAACCATGTGAATTTGTTTGATGTAGATGTGAACTATCAGATGACTCCGCGCTGGAGTCTGATAGCGGATGTTCCGATGATGACCGCGAGCCGCGCCCGGCAGAGCGATCCGCTCAACAACGTCTATCGCTCGAGCGGCATTGGCGACGTGACGGTTGGCGCTCAGGGCTGGGTCTGGCGGCCGCCGACAGAGAGCCACGGGAACGTGGCCTTTTCCGCGGCGCTGAAATTGCCCACTGGCATCAACGACGCCAAAGGGGTAAAGAAACTGTCTGACGGATCGACCGCAACCGAGCCGTTCGACGAGTCGATCCAGCCCGGGGACGGAACTTGGGGCTTCAGCCTGGCGACGCAGGCATATCGCGAGACCTATTTCCATACCGTCGGCTATTTCACTGGTTCATGGCTCTTCAGCCCGCAAGACACTACCGGAGTCAAGACCTTTCGAAGTGCGCCAGGAGAGGAAGTCGTTTCGGCGACCGACCAATACCTGTGGCGCGGCGGCTTTTCCCACTATGTGCCAAAGGTCCGCGGGGCGGCACTGAGCATCGGTGGGCGCATGGAGGGTGTCCCGGTGCGCGATGCCTTCGGATCGAGCAACGGATTCCGCCGGCCGGGTTACGTCATCTCGATCGAGCCCGGCCTTTCCTATGCGCGCGGTCGAAGCATCATCAACGTGAGCGCGCCCTGGGCGATGGAGCGCAATCGCAAGATTTCCACCAGCGACATCATGAACCACTCTCATGGGGACGCGGCGTTTGCCGATTACACAGTGATCGCTTCGTATACGCGGACCTTCTGAATCACCGAAGGACATAGAGCGGCGCAAAACGGCGAAGACGCATCATCTGCGTCCCGCCGTTCTGTGTATTTGTCGCAACGGTTTTATTGCAGCTACGGATTCGCTGCCTTGGGTGCCGGCTTCTTGATCATGGACGTCAAGGGCGCCTGAGGCACCTTCCAGAAGCCTGGTTCTCTGTCGACCCATTCCTGCGGCGGGTTGCTCATCCGGGGGTTCAGTTCGAAGAGATTGCTGCCGGTGGTTTCGACACTGGCAGCGGTAAGCTGCTCGATTTTTTCCATGCCGCTTGATCCGAGTTCCTTGGCAAATTTTTCGGAATCGGCAAGGCCCTTGTCCGTTTCCGCCTGCGACTTCATGGTGTTAATTACGACGAAGGTGGCTCCGGCTGGGAAGCCGGGCGCCGGGTTTCCGTACATCACTTCAAAGCAGTCCCAATGCGTCTCTGGAGCGATCTTGCGGTAGGCCTCGACGTACATGTGGGCAAGTTGTTCGAAGTCGTGCCTGTGTCCCGGCTTGACGACGAAGGTGGTGATCTCAAAATAGCGTGTGCCATTGATGGAGCCCTTGTTCAGGCTGAGATCGGGACGAAGCATCATGGCAATGGAGTCATAGCTCGCCAGCAGGTCGCCGTCCATGAGAGCTGCATGGTCGACCGCCGCGCCGAGCTCCTTGTCACCATTTATCGCGGCTCTGTCCTTTTCCCAATCGCCAAAGCTGTTGTAGCCCAGCATAAAGAGCGAGCGGGAAGGGCCGGAGAGGGAATCGAGCGCGAAGTAGTGCGAATTGGATTTTGAATTCGCGAACGCACGGACGAACGCACTTTCGGAGCGTTCATGCAGCATGCCACCCTTGCCGGGTTTCAGGTATTCACGCTGGGTGACGAGGACATTTGGAGGCCCGTCATCCTGTGCGTTCAGAGCACGTGAGAGTGAGAAGGTGAACGGCAGCAGCATGGCGCAGCCGAAGGATAGCTTACGGACGAGAGGGTGCATGGTTCTCCTCGGAAATATCGGCTAAATGAACTGTGCTGGGGGAGACGAGAGACCTGGGCGATGCCCTGGAGAGGAGTGTCAGGAGTCTGCGCCGTCGCCTGGCCGTTGTCAATTGGGAAGTACCGGCCGGCCAAGGTGCTGCTCGGGCTCGTGGTTGGGCTTAGTCCGGTGAGGACCTTAGTGAACCTTTGCAAGCCCCGCGGAGTCTATATCGTATGAAGGGACTTGACTGGCTTACAAATCCACGGTCGCCTGTAACGTTGTGGCGAACTATCCTTGGATGGCTGTGCGTCGGCGCGGGAGTTCTCGGCCTGGTTCTGCCCATCATTCCGGGTATTCCGCTGCTTATCGTGGGCCTGGTTGTGCTTTCCGCGCGATACCGATGGGCTTCCGATTGTCTGCACTGGGTGAAGCGGCAGGCGAAACGAGTTTCCGCTACTCGACTGCAGGAAAAATAGCGCCTGACCTGTTGCAAGACAGACATGGAAAGGCGCGGTCAGACTCATTAGAATAGCTAGCATGCCGTTTCGTTCCTTCCTTCGCCTTGCCACTTTGTTTCTGGTTGTAACCACCACGCTGCTGCTGCCCGCGCAGCAGGACCGACGCGGACGCAAGTACAAGGCGCCGCCGGAGACGATGAAGATCGACATCAACGTGATCCGCGCCACGACAGGCAAACCGATTCCGAATGCCGCCGTGATCTTTCACCCCGTCAATGAAAAGGGGAAGGTAGAGGGCGCGATGGAGTTGAAGACCGATCTGGAAGGCAAGACGAGGCTGGATGTGATTCCGATTGGATCCACGGTGCGGCTGCAGGTGATTGCGAATGGCTTCCAGACCTTTGGAAACGACTACATCGCGAATGCCGATGCCAAGTCGATCACCATCAAGATGGAGCGGCCGCATTCGCAATATTCGATCTACAAGGGGAATGCGACGGGCGACCAGAGCGGGCAGGCGCAGGAGACGACCGAGAAGCCGGCTTCGCCGAAGCCTAACTGAGCAGGGTTCTATTCGGCTCTGGGTCCATTCGATAGGTGCGCAGCAATTAGGAGCGATCTGGACTCATGACCCCGCTCAGCAAGAACGCGAGAGTGGCAGGCGCTTTGTACGCCTTGTTTTCGGCGTTCGGTGTTGTGCGCCTCATTTACATTCCCACCAAGTTGATCGTGGATGGGAATCCGACTGCGACGATCAACAATATCGCGGCGCACGAGTCGCTCTTCCGATTTGGCATTCTCAGCTACCTGCTCGCCGCGGCCGGGTGGATCTTCGTTACGCTGGCTCTTTATCGGTTGCTGAAGGGAGTGAACCGAAGCCTCGCCGTGCTCATGGTCATCCTCGGTGGGCTGATGCCAGTGCCTATATTTTTCATGAACGCCCTGAACGACGTTGCCGCGCTGCTGTTTGCGCACGGCGACGATTTCTTGAACGTATTTGACAAGCCGCAGCGCGAGGCGTTTGCCATGCTGTTTCTCCGCCTGCACCATCAGGGTGATGTGGCGAACGAAATATTTTGGGGCCTATGGCTGCTTCCCCTCGGCCTACTAGTGTACAAATCGCGCTTTCTGCCGCGCGTCCTGGGCGTTTGGCTGATGGCCGGGTGTTTTGGCTATCTGGCCCTCAGTTTCACGGGTTTACTGTTCCCGGCATATGAGGACAAGGTCTTTATTTACGCTCAGCCACTTATAACGGGCGAGTTGGCCGTCATGCTGTGGCTCGTGATTAGGGGAGCGAAAGAGCAGCGCCTAGCAGTGGCAAGGTCCTGAAGAGCGTCAGCGCGTTCTCACAAGCGGCTCAAGCGCGGCGGTCTAGTTGGAGCATTACGCCGGCTTTGGGTCTTAGGGTGATGCGGGGCTGAAGGTCGAGAGTGCCGCTGCGGCCTTCGGGAAGTGAGACGCGCCAGTCGCGCAGGATAGTGGCCAGTGCGAGCACTCCTTCCATCCAGGCGAAACCTTCTCCGATGCACTGCCGCGTGCCGGCGCCGAAGGGAAACCATGCGAAACGCGGGCGTGCCGCTTCGTCGCGTGCTGTCTCCTGCGTGCGATTTGCGGGCGACTGGCCGGCAAATCGCTCGGGATCGTAGCGTTCGGGGTCCGGCCACCAGCGCTGGTCGTGGTGGATAACGATCTGGGGCGCGATGAGCAGCGAGCTTTTCGGAATGGAAATGCCGCGGAAGCTATAGGGCTCGGCCGCGGTGCGCGCCGTGACCCATACCGGCGGATAGAGGCGCAGTGTTTCCGCAAAGTGCTGCCAGATAAGTGGGAGTTGCATGTAATCCGCGGCAGTTGCGGCTTCGCCGGTGAGGGCCTGGCGCGCTTCCTCGTGCAAACGCTGCTGCCACTCGGGATGGAGTGCGGCAAGCCACAGCGCGAAGCTGAGGCCGTTGGCGGTGGTCTCGTGCCCAGCGAGCAGCAGAGTGAGGCACTCGTCGCGGACCTGGCGGTCGGTCATGCTGCCGGTATCGCCTTCGGTATCGACAGTGGCGAGAAGCATGGAGAGCAGGTCGCCCTGGTCGGTCTCACTTGCGCGGCGCTGGCGAATAAAGCTGTAGATGAGCGCGTCGAGTTCGGCTTCGCCCTGATAGATGCGGCGCATGATGGGCAGCGGGAGGCGCAGGATCTGCTGAGAGAAGGGAAGAAAGGCGAGCGGAAGAAAGCCCATGAAGGCATCGACGGCAGCGGAGATGTTGCGCGCCTCCGATTCGACGTCGGCGTTGAAGAGGCACTTGCTGACGATGCGCAATGCGAGCAGCAGCATGTCGTGATGGACGTCGCGCGTGGCGCCGGACTGCCAGGAGCGGGTCATCTGCAGCGCGTAGTCGCCGATGACGGAGCCGTAGGCGGCGATGCGATCGCGATGGAAGGCGGGTTGGGTGAGCCGGCGCTGGCGAAGGTGCAGCGGCTCTTCGCTGGTGAGCAGGCCATCGCCGAGCACGAAGCGGGCGCGCTGCATGACGATGCCGCGATGATGATGCGACGCATCGCGAACGAGCATCTCCTGCACCAGCGCAGGATGATTGAGCTGGAAGACATGGCGACCGGCGGCGCGGAAATGGACCAGGTCGCCATAGAGGCGGGCGTTGGTGCGCAGAAAGGTGATGGTGCTGGAGCGAAAGACCTGGCCAGTGATGGCCCGGCGGACGAACGATGGGCCAGGTGGCCAGGGAGCGCCGGCGATGATGTGAGGAGTTGTGCTCATTTGAGTTTGGGTTGTAGTCTTCGCAAATTGTTTGAGAGAGCTATTTGGGTGCATCCTAACGTGTGAAGAGCTTTCCAAGAGGAGTTTGAAGCGGTATGGCGCAATTCACAAGCACGGCGCATCTGAGTGGAGCACATCTGGACAGCCATCTGGGCGGAAGCACATTCACCTGGCTCGGTCACGCGACGATTCATATTCAGACGGCGGGCGGGACGTCAATTCTGATTGATCCGTGGTTTGAAGGCAATCCTTCTTCTCCGAAGGACTATAAGCTGCCGGAGAAGATTGACCTTCTGCTGCTGACGCATGGACACGACGATCATTTTCACGATGCGATGAAGGTGGCGAAGAAGTCGAAGGCGAAAGTGGTGGCGATCTACGAGCTGACGAGCTTTATGCAGAGCCACGGGGTCGACAACATCAGTCCGATGAACTACGGCGGCAACCTGCAGGTGGGGGATGTACGCATATCCATGGTGGAGGCCCGGCATTCCTCAAGCATTGTGGACGGCGACAAGACTATCTATGGGGGAAACCCATGTGGGTTTGTCCTGGCAATCGAAGATTCGCCGACCATCTACCTTGCCGGGGATACGTCGCTGTTTGGAGATATGCGGCTATTCAAGGAGTTGTATGAGCCCGTCATTGCGGTATTGCCGATAGGGGACAACTTCACCATGGGACCTAAGCATGCGGCACTGGCGGCGCAGTATCTCGACGCAAAGACAGTGATACCGGTGCACTATGGCACGTTTCCGGCGTTGACCGGGACACCCGCGGAGCTGAAGGCGCATCTGGAAGGGAGCGGGATTGAAGTTGTAGCGCCGTCACCGGGGGAGAGTGTGCAGTAGTCGAAACGACAGAATTCTCTGGTACTCCTCGGCACGTTTAGCAGGGCTCGAAGGATAAATTTTCCGCAATACACAGAAGAGGGCAGCCGATGGCTGCCCTCTTCCATTTGGCCCTGGGCCGAAACTCTTAAGCGAAAGTTAAGGGAAAGCCTTACTTTCCGGCGGTGGCTTTCTTGCGTTCCGCCCAACGCTTCCGCATAGCTTCTGCGATGCGCTTGCGGCCTTCCGCGGAAAGCTTGCGCTTTTTACGCCCTGCCGATTTTGCTGGCTTTACGGCCTTGGCTGCCTTCTTCGCGGACGTTGACCCGCGGGGCCGGCCACGCCGAGGCTGGTCACCGGCGAGCAGGTTGCGCGCATGCTGCAGGCGAGCTATCTCCTGATCGATGCCGGCCAGAATATCTTCTACTTTCACGTACCCTCCCTTGGACATCGCATAAAAATGCGAAGCGAAGTCCATTATGAAGGAATTTGCGGCATCTAGCAAAAATTGAGACGCAAAAACCGGGCTAATTTTTTTTATTATTGATGAACCAGTAAAAAATCAGAAAGAAATATCGGTCTTATCGGCGTTGGGTTTCGGCGCGAGCACATTGTAGTCATTCGCACCTTCGCGGGCTGCCCGCGGGTTACCGAAAGCGCGAGTAGAGGCGTCTTTGGTGGTGCTGCGCTTTAAACCTTTGAGAGTCTCCTGCTTGTCGCGCGCGTACTCCGAGGCGAGGCGTGTTAACGCATAAGTCACGATATCGCTGTGATGCAGCGAGGCAAGGTCGGGATCGCGGCGGAAATTCAGCCAGAGGCGATGCACGAGCTGCACATCGTCGGACTGCAGGTGTGGCGCGTGCGGGCCGATGTGGTAAGACTGTGCGCTGCCATCTTCCATAACCACGTTGAAAGTGAACTGCCGCTTGGGCTCAGGAAGCGCTTCCCACGCCTGGCCGACATAGTAGGCCTGCTCCTGCGGGGTCATTTTCGAGGAAATTCCGGAGACTACCGACGAAGCTTCGAGTGAATTTGCAGTTTGCACCAGGGCGGTGAAGATATCGCCCGCAGGCACGACGAGCAGGTTGACATGCTTTCCGAAGCTTTCGGCGACGGAGACAGCCTTGGTGAAGAGCATCTGCTCGTGCTCGGAGAAGGATTGCTCCGAAGCATCGAGTAGCTCGGGGCCGCCGAAGCCAACCATGCGGGCGGTAAGAACAACGACATCCTGCTCATCGGTATCGGTGCGGGCGAGGGCCCATTTCAACGCGAATGGGTTGGCGGCGTCGCGCATGGTGACCATCAGACAACCGGGGCGGATCTGCAGCACTTCGCGGCCGATGGTGTCTTCGTGCTCGAGCTGGAAGTGCTCGCGCAGATGGCTATCGGCGAGCCCACGGCGGCGGTGGTTGTGCTTCTCGGAAATTGTAAAAATGATGAAAAATATGGCGGTGAACGCGACGCCACTGATAGTGGCGACTGATTTGGTGAAGAGATTCACAAGGGCGGTGGAGAGCAGCGCCATGAAGACGAAGATCAACCCAAAGGGTATTTCGGTCCGGCCGATGCGGATATTCGGAGGAACCTTCCAGCCGCGCTCGCCTTTGTACTTCCAGCGCAGGACGAGCATGGCGAGCGCATTGAAGGTGAAGCTCCAGATGACACCGAAGGCATAGGCTTCGCCCAGGGTGATGACATTTCCGCGCGATGCGACGATGGTGAGCAGTTGCAGGATGGCAACCAGATTGATGATGCGATAGCTGGTGCCGAAGCGGCGATTAGGTTTACGGAACCAGTCGGTGAGCACTCCGTCCTCGGCGACGCGCATAAGTACGCCGGTAGAGCCGATCATGGAAGTATTGACCGCTCCGGAGAGGATGAGGAAACCGACAATGACCACGAAGACGCGGAAGACGATGCGGAGTATCTGCGGTCCGGCCATATACATGGCGAGACCGGCGATAAGGTTGTCCTTGTAGACGGGGACGCGCACCGCATCGGGAATGAGCATGCCGGCCAGCAAGGTGGCCAGGCCGGTGAAGCAGATGCTGTAGATGGTGATGACGATGGCGGCGCGCTTGAGATTTTTGAGCTTGGGATGCTCGATCTCGCGGTTGACCTGGGCCAGTGTCTCTTCACCGCTCATGGCCAGCACGGAATGGCCGAAAGCCATCACGATTCCGAAGAGGCCAAGCAACTCCGTGTAGCGCGTGTGGTTGAGGAAGCCGAGCGCGTCAGGGCTGAAGTGCAGCGTGGAAGGCCGCGGGAGCGGCGGTAGATGGGCGCCCACATGAAAGACGGTGTAGAAACCCCAGAGGAGCAGGATCACGACCATCACGGTTGTGATCTTCATGACCTGCAAAGCTTTCTCGCTGGACTCCTCCAGGCCTTTCAGGTTTTGCCACCAGTAGTAGATGGTGACCACCACGGCGAGGCCGGCAGAGACGAAATTCACGGGTAACTGCACTACCTGGTGCTGCGGTCCAATCAGGGCTCCGGGCAACCAGTGATGGTCTACGCCGACGATCAGAAGCTGATTGAAAAGGCCGGCGATGTATTGGCCGGCAGAGACACCGGAGATAGGTCCGGTAAGGATGTAGTCGAACATCAGCGCGGAGACGCTGAGTTTGGCGAAGGTGCCGCCGAGGGCCTCTTTGACGACCCGGTAGACGCCGCCACGCGTGAACATGGAACAGCTCTCCACGTAGACGGCACGCACGGCACGGGAGAAGAGCACGACGCCGATGATGAACCAAGGGGCGGATTTCCCGATCAGTTGTTCGGAGATGCCACCGGCATAGAAGGCGGAGGAACCGAGGTCATTGAGAACGATGGCGGCTGCACGCCAGAAGGAGATGAACGACAGCATGACCGAGGAAGCAACGACGAGGCGTACGCGACCAGAGGGTGCTGCGAATGTTTTCTCGATGGCCATTCAATCCTGACGGGTACGGTGTGGCACTCTGCTGGAAGCGCTACTTCCCGCCCGGCGTACTCGGCTGAGTGTAGAGCGGATAGATAGGAGCGTCAACGCGGCTGCGACACACTTAGGCCCCAGACGTCTTCTCTCCAGCAGCAGGTGGCTGCGACTTGCGCGTCATTTCGCGAATGTCTCCAAGGGAAGAGATCAACACCACGATGGCGGAGCCGGCGATGCCGACGAAGAACATGACCTCGAGCAGCCGCATGCCGAAAAGAACGACGAACATGAAGAGAAGTGTAACGCCGATTCTCCGCCGATGCGCGGTGCTTCATAAGTCGAACAGGATCATGGTGGTAGACTCCCACTCGCATGAGCAGTTTCCTGTACACCGGGAATGGCTGGCAGAAGTTTCGTGGGGCTTTGTCTAAGAAGGCCACGCGAGGGAAGGTCGTGCCAGGATGCGGTCGTTACCTCATTGCATCAGGAAAATCCTTCATGACTGATCTATGAACATAGTTACTACGCGCATAGTTACAAGCCAAGCTCGCCTGGGGCTGGCGGTGCTCTCTGCTGTGCTGTTGAACCTGTGCTTTCCGTTGGCTGGGCCGCTGCCGGTGTGGCGCGCGGTGATTGCATGGTTCGGAGCGGTGCCGCTTCTCGTGGCCTTGTTATCGAGCGGGGAGGGAACGCGGCCGCTGTGGCGGGGATTCTTCACCGGCTGGGTCTTCGGCGTGCTGTGGTACGGGATTAACTGCTACTGGATTTACCAGACGATGTATCTCTATGGTGGACTGCCGGCGCCGGTTGCGGCCTGCATTCTGCTGCTCTTCAGCCTGATCATGGGGCTGTACTACGGGCTCTTCGGATGGTTGATTGTATTTTCACGTCACGCAACCGGTGGCGTGCGCGCGCCGCTGTTTCTTGCGCCCTTTTTGTGGACGGCCATCGATCTGCTGGGCGCGCACTTGATAAAGGTGCCGTGGGACCAGCTTGGCTACTCGCAGATTGAGAATGCTGCGCTGACAATGATCGCGCCCTGGACCGGCACGTATGGCATCACTTTCGTGCTGCTGGCGGTGAATGCTTTGTTGGCCGCGGGCTTCGCTTTGGGAAAGCGGCAGTGGTGGGTGGCGGGCGCGGCGGCGACGGTGGTGCTGGAGGCGGGGCTGTTATGGCATCCGGCGGCTGTGCCGACAACCGCGACCGCGGTGCTGCTGCAGGAAAACCTGAGCGTGCAGCAGGACAACAGCTGGGCGGGCTCGGAGTGGGACCCGAAGACGGGGAAGTATGTCGATTTATGGGACGTGAATACGAACCGCTTCATGCAGTGGAGCGAGCATACCTGCACGCCGTATATCGCCGGGATGCCGGAGACGAACGCGCCGCTGGTCACGCCCGACTGCGATGGCGCTGGCGCGCAGCCCGAAAAGGCGCGGGCGGCTGTGATTGTGTGGCCCGAGGCACCTACTTCCTTGACCGAGCGCGATCCGCGATTCGTGGCGTTGATGCAGCGGATGACCGCAGCAACCGGAGCAGCGGCGATTGTCGGCAACGCGGCGGCGGATGTTCGCGCCACGCATGTGGACCTGTACAACGCGGCGAGTGTGTTTGCGGCAGATGGATCGCTGCTGGGGCGCTACGCGAAGATCCATCTCGTTCCCTGGGGCGAGTATGTGCCGTTTGCCAAGCTTTTCAGCTTTGCGCATGGCTTGACGGGGAACGCAGGACGCTTCACTCATGGATGGAAGCGCAGCGTCTTCCGGCTGAATGGACATCATTATGGTATCTTCATCTGTTACGAATCGATCTTTGCGGATGAGATACGGCAGTTCGTGGTGAATGGCGCGGAGGTGCTGGTGAATATCTCCGACGATGGATGGTATGGAGATACCAGCGCGCCATGGCAGCACCTGAACATGGCGCGGATGCGCGCCGTCGAGAACCGGCGCTGGCTGCTACGGGATACCAACACGGGTGTGACGGCGGCGATCGATCCATATGGACGCATGACGCAGAGCGCGCCTCGGCACGAATTTACGTCACTGGCGGTGCACTATGGATTCAATGACGACCTGACCTTCTACACGCGGTTTGGCGATGTGTTTGCGCTGGTCTGTGGGATACTGTCGATAGCGACGCTTGCGCGCGCGGTTCGATTGACGATTGACCGCCGGCGCGTGCTCGAACCTTCTAAGTAAATCAAGTCAGGTCAGGCCCAAATCTTATGTTGAACGATCTGGAATTTGCCTACGCTCCCGTGCGCGATCGCGTGCGCGACCTGCGGGAGTATCTTTGACGCCGCGCGGATGCGCGCGGAGCTAAAAACAGTAGAAGAGAAGCTGGGCGACCCCGCGGTATGGGGAAAGCCGGCGGAGTCTCAAGTGCTGATGCGCGAGCGCAAGCGGCTGGAGCAGCAGCTTGCCTTCGATACGGAGCTGGAGCGGCGGGCAGGCGATGTGGAGGCGTACTTCGAGCTGGCGCGCGAGGGCGAGGCGGTTGAGCCGGAGCTTGAGCGCGAAATTACCACGCTGGGCAAGTATGCGGAGGAGCTGGAGACGCGGACGATGCTCTCCGGCGAGACCGACTCGCTGAACGCGATCGTGACCGTGCATCCCGGCGCAGGCGGCACGGAGAGCCAAGACTGGGCCGAGATGCTGATGCGCATGTATCTGCGCTGGGCGGAGCGCGAAGGCTTCAAGACAGAGATGAACGACTACCAGGATGGGGAAGAGGCGGGCATCAAGTCGGCGACCTTCACCATCATGGGCGAGTCGGCATATGGATTGCTGAGCGGCGAGACGGGCGTGCACCGGCTGGTACGCATTTCGCCGTTCGATCAGGCGAAACGGCGGCATACTTCGTTTGCCAGCGTGTATGTGTCGCCGGAGATCGATGACACAATCGAGATCGACATCAAGCCAGACGAGATTCGGACGGATACGTACCGCAGCGGCGGCAAGGGCGGCCAGCACGTAAATACGACGGACTCCGCTGTGCGCATTACGCATCTGCCGACGAACATCGTGGTGCAGTGCCAGAACGAGCGCTCGCAGCACAAGAACCGCGAGAAGGCGATGAAGATGCTGCGCTCGCGGCTGTATGAGTACGAGCTGGAGAAGAAGAAGGAAACGAGCCGCAAGATCGAGGACTCGAAGCTGGAGATCAACTTCGGCTCGCAGATTCGCAGCTACGTGCTGCAGCCGTACCGTATTGCGAAGGACCACAGGACCAAGGTGGAAGTCGGCGATGTGGATAGCGTGCTGGATGGGGCGCTGGCGCCGTTTATCCGCGGCTATCTGCTGATGCGGCGGCAGGGTGGTGTGCCTGCGGTGGCGGCTACCGGCGACGATCTGGACCTTTAACGTCTGCGGACGCAGCGCGGTGTATAACTGGCGGCGGGCCTCTATCATGCGCATCCCGAGGTGTTCCATGTCGCGTCGATCGTTTCTTTCGCAGTTAGCCGCGCTGCCGCTGATGGCGATGACCAGCATGGAATCCGCGGCGCGTGGGGCTCAGGCGCCAGAGCGGCGAAGGCCACTCAATATCATGATGAAGAGCGCGTGGGGATCGGACGACCCGACCAAGGCGGCATTTCCGTTCCTTCATGGGCTGGCGCTGGCGGAGGCGGGTCACTCGGTGCAGATCTTCCTTCTGGGCGAGGCAGTCGGATTGATGCGCAAGAGCGAAGCAGAGGCGGTGGTGCCGGTAGGGTGGGCTCCGCTGGCTCAGACGCTGGATAAGGTTGCCGCGAAGAAGATCCCGATCTTCGCTTGCGGCGCGTGCTCACGCGCACGGAGCGTGACGGAAGCAGATCTGGCGAACTATGGGGCGAAGTACGGCAGTCCGACAATCTTTGTGGGATTGGTGGAGTGGGCGGACCGCGTAATTACCGAGTAATGAGCAAAGCCCGTAATTGTTCTTAGCCTCAAACCTTTGGACCTCCGGCGGCTGATTGTCATCCAACGCAAGGAGAGCGAAGGGAACTGATGAACGAGCCGGAGACGATTCGGAAGATATTGAAGAGCGCGAAGACGATTGCGGTGGTGGGGCTGTCGGACAGGCCCGGGCGCCCGAGTTTGAGCGTGGCGCATTACATGCAACAGCAGGGATATCGCATTGTCCCGGTGAATCCCAAGGCCAAGAGCAAGACGATCCTGGGCGAGCCGGTGTTTGATTCCCTGGACCAGGCTTGCGCCACGGTGGGGAAGATCGACGTGGTGGATGTGTTTCGCGACCCGGTGTATGTGCCGGAGATTGTGAAGGATGTGATCCGACTGAAGATCCCGTACCTGTGGCTGCAGGAGGGGGTGTGCCATGACGAGGCGGCGGGCTGGGCGGAGGCAGACGGTATCGGGGTGGTGATGGACCGGTGCATCCTGAAGGCGCATGCTGCGTGGTCGGCCACGGCGGACGGACGTAAGAGTAGGGAAGCGTAAGTCGACGTCGCTCAGACCGGCTGCTTCGTTCCTGCCGGGACGACAATGAGATGACAATCGGTGTGGCCAGAGGGTTCCGGAAGCCGTAACCGAAGGGCGGGTTCGCCGTCCTACAATAGAGCGACCCTATGAACCCACGCTTGAGCGCACGATTGCACGCCCGCCACCCGGCCGGTTACGAGTGGCGTTTGCGCCTGATGTGGGCCTTGCTGCTGGTGATGGCGCTGGTGGTGTTCTGCACGCGCGGAAATGCGCAGAGCAGGGTCGCGGCGCGGCACCTGACAGTATCGCTGGTGGCGGATCGCGATTCGTTGTCTCCGGATTCTTCTCATACGTCGGTGCCGCCACATGTTGGGCTGCTGTTCGATCTGGAGCCGGGCTGGCATGTGTATTGGACCAACGCTGGCGATTCGGGCGAGCCGCCTTCAGTGAAGTGGACGCTTCCCGCGGGTGTGACGGTGGGGCCGCTGCAGTTTCCCGCGCCGAAGCGGCTGCCGCTGGGGCCGCTGATGGACTTTGGGTACGAGACGCAGGTGCTGTTTCCCGCAGAGCTGCATGCCACTGGTAAACCTGAAAGCCCGGTACAGATTGCCGCGGATGTGAGCTGGCTGGTGTGCCGGCAGGCGTGCATCCCGGGCAAGGCGCATCTGGCGATGTCGCTGCCGGTGGGTTCGGGGGGCGCGAGCGCCTCAGCGCCGCTGTTCCAGAAGACTTTTGCGGCGATGCCGAAGGTGTTGCCGGCGCGGGCGAAGGCGATCTTTTCGCGCACACCGGGGGGCTTTCAACTTGCGTTGCTGACGGGCAAGCGGGTGGACGGTGCGCAGTTCTTCCCGGCCGACCAGAGTGTGATTGCCAATGCGGCTCCGCAGCCGGTGACGCCGCGCAGGGATGGCGCGGTGATCGTGCTGAAGCAGGATGAGAATCTGCAGAAGGTTCCGCGCGCGCTGGGCGGCATTGTGCTGCTGCCGGATGGAACGTCGTACCTGATACGCGCTCAACAAGGGACGATTCCTGCGGCGCCGCTTTCGATCTTGGAGAGCGCAGGGCTGGCGCGCTACGTGGGGTTTGCGCTGATCGGCGGCATTCTGCTGAACCTGATGCCGTGCGTCTTTCCGGTGCTGTTTATCAAGGCGCTGGCGCTGGTGCAGTCTTCGACCGTGGAGCGGCGCGCGATGCGGGTGCAGGGACTCACGTACACCGCGGGCATCCTGGTGTCGTTCTGGATTGTGGTGGCGGTGCTGCTGGCGCTGCGCGCCGGCGGACGGCAACTGGGTTGGGGCTTCCAGTTCCAATCGCCGGTGTTCGTCGCGATGATCGCGCTGCTGCTGTTCTTCCTGGCGCTTTCGCTGGCGGGGATGTTCGAGATCGGGCTGAGCGTGACCAGCGCAGGATCGTCGCTGGCCAACAAGCATGGGCTCGCGGGAAGCTTCTTTACCGGCGTGCTGGCGGTGGTGGTGGCGACGCCGTGCGCGGCTCCGTTTCTGGGAGCGGCGATTGGGTTTGCACTGGTGCAGCCGGCCGTAGTGGCGTTTGCGGTGTTTACCGCTCTGGGAGTCGGGTTGGCGCTGCCTTATCTGCTGCTGGCATTTCAGCCGGCGTGGACGCGTTTGCTGCCGAAGCCGGGTGCGTGGATGGAGCTGCTGAAGCAGGCGACGGCAGTGCCGATCTTCGGGACGGTAATCTGGCTGGTGTGGGTGTTTGCGCAGCTTGCCGGAGCGACGGCGCTGATTGGATTGCTGACGGCGTTCCTGCTGCTGGGGATTGCGGGCTGGGTGCTGGGACGCTGGCCGGCGCGGCTGCCGGCTACTTTGACGGCGGTGGTGATCCTGCTGCTCGCGGCGGCTGCGCCTGTATATGCCGTGCGAACTTTTCCGCCGCCAACTACGTCTGTCGCAACGGAACGGAGTGGTGGTGCTCGGACGGATCACACGCGCGCATGGCAGCCGTTTACTGCGGATGTGGTGGCGCAGTACCAGGCGCAGGGGCGGCCGGTATTTGTGGACTTTACGGCGGACTGGTGTTTGAGCTGCCAGGTGAATGAGCGGGTGGTGCTGGAGCGCCCCGAGGTGCTGAACCGTTTGCAGGATGGAAAGGTCGCGCTGGTTCGCGCGGACTGGACGCGGCATGACGAGGACATAGCGCGTGCGCTGGCGAGTCTGGGGCGCTCGAGCGTGCCGACCTATGCGCTGTATCCGGGGACACCGGGTGCGCCTGCGCAGGTGCTGCCTGAAGTTCTGACGACCCGCACGGTGCTCGACGCGTTGAAGACATTGCCCGATACCGAGACAAATCCGACAGCGTCGCTGCATCCATCGCGATAAACGAGAGCTGGAGGTGACGGATGGCGAGTGAACAGCGGTATGTTCGTCGGCTTGGGGTGTGGCGCGTGATCGAGTATGTTGCCGTCGCGCTGGTGGCGCTGGTGCTCGTGCTGGTGGCGCACGCGGCGACAGTCGGTCAGGCGGCGCCGACGTTTACCGGAAAAGATTCGCAGGGGAAGACCCAGTCGCTCGAGCAGTATCGCGGCAAGTTCGTGGTGCTGGAGTGGACGAATCGGGAATGCCCTTTCACGAAGAAGCAGTACGATAGCGGGAACATGCAGGCGCTGCAGCGGGAGTGGACGGGTAAGGGCGTGGTGTGGCTGACCGTGCTGTCGTCATCGCCATCGCATGCGGATGATGGCTACCTGACCGCATCGCAGGAGAACGAACAGATTGCGCGGGTGCATGCGCATCCGACAGCGGCGATTCTCGATGCAAGCGGCGAAATTGGACGGCTGTATAGTGCGAGGACGACACCGCATATGTTCGTGATCGATCCCCAGGGCAAGCTGATCTATGCCGGCGCGAATGATGACAAGCCGACGACGGACACGGCGGATGTGAAGGGCGCGAAGAACTATGTCTCGGCCGCGCTGACCGAGGGGATGGCGGGGCAGCCGGTGCAGGTGGCTTCGACTCGACCGTATGGGTGCGCTGTGAAATATGCGGAATAAGGGCGGCGTTGTCGCGCTGCTGGCGCTGATGTCTGTATTGATACCGGCTCCTCTCAGCGCGCAGCTTAGCAAGAAGCAGGAGAAGATGAACGCGCAGCATGCGGATGCGATTGCTGCGGCGCGCGCGGCGGCTGAGGCGTGGTTGAAGATCGAGGACGCCGAGACCTATGACAAGAGCTGGGAGGCGGCTTCCGATTATTTCCGCTCGCAGGTGCCGGAGCGTGGATGGGTGCGGCACATGGAGACGATGCGCAAGCCACTCGATCCGCTGGTGACACGTGATCTGACGGCGAGCGAGTGGAATACCGAGATGCCGAATCTGCCGAAGGGTGAGTATGTGGCGTTGGTGTATCAGACTACGTTTGCGAATGGGCATCCGCAGCTGGAGTCGGTGGTGATGGTGCATGAGGGCGGGAGCTGGAAGATGGTTGGGTATGCCGTGCAGTGACTTGCCCTCACGGGCGGCGCCTGCGGCGCGTTTTACGGGGCTCGCTTTCTTTGGTCGCTTACATGTGGCGTTGTGCTGACGCTCAGAATGATAGGTCTAGGTCTGTGTGAGGGAGAGAACAACAGATCTCCATTGCGCGGCTTCGCCGCTCCGGTCGAGATGACGATTTCAATTTAGTTAGATCGGCTGACTCGCTAGCTCGCTATTCCTGCTTCCTGTTTTCCTCGCGAATGCGTGCTATCTCATCCATACGCTGCTTGAGCAGCTTTTCCCGTCCCTCGTTAGTGGGGTGGTAGTAGCGGCGGTCGCGCAGGCTTTCGGGCAGGCAGTCCATGCCGGCTACTTTGCCTTCGATGTCGTGCGCGTACTGGTAGTCGCGGCCGTAGTTGAGGTCCTTCATTAGCTTGGTTGGCGCGTTGCGCAGGTGCAGGGGAACGGGTTCGGCGCGGGTGTTTTCGATGTCTTCGCTGACGGCATTCCATGCGGTGTAGACCGCATTCGACTTGGGCGCGAGCGCGAGATACGCCGCGGCCTGGGCGAGGGCGAGCTCGCCTTCGGGTGAGCCGAGGAAGTCCATCGCATCGCGGGCGGAGAGCGTGAGGTTGAGCGCTTCCGGCGCGGCGAGGCCGATGTCTTCCGACGCCATGCGGACGAGGCGGCGCGCTACGTAGAGCGGGTCTTCTCCGGCGGAGAGCATGCGGCCGAGCCAGTAGAGGGATGCGTCCACATCACTGTTACGAATAGATTTGTGCAGCGCGGAGATGAGGTCGTAGTGCTGCTCGCCGCTCTTGTCGTAGAGCAGGACGCGCTTCTGCAGAGCCTCGGTTGCGACCTCGCGGGTAATGTGGCGGTCGGGCTTGGTGGCGGCGAGGCGGCCGGCGATTTCGAGTGCGTTGTAGGCACCGCGCGCATCTCCGGAGGCGTAAGAGGCAATGAGGGCGAGTGCCTCTTCGTCGGCGACGAGGTGGTCTTTTGCGAGGCCGCGCTCGTCGGTGAGAGCCCGTTTGAGGAGCGTGATGAGCTCGTCTTCGGTGAGCGGCTGCAGAGTGTAGACGCGGCAGCGGGAGAGCAGCGCGGCGATGATTTCGAATGACGGATTTTCGGTGGTGGCGCCGATGAGCCGGATGGTTCCGCGCTCGACATAGGGAAGGAAGGCGTCCTGCTGCGCCTTGTTGAAGCGATGGATCTCATCGACGAAGAGGATGGTGCGCGAGCCGTAGTGCGCGGCCTTTTCGGCGTCGACCATTACCTGTTTGATCTCCTTAATACCGGAGAGGACGGCGGAGAACTCGATGAAGGTGGCGTTGGTAGTCTCGGCGATGATCTTGGCGAGGGTGGTCTTGCCGACGCCGGGCGGGCCCCAGAAGATCATCGATGCGGGGTCGTCGCTCACGATCTGCATCCGCAGCGGTTTGCCGGGCGCGACCAGGTGCTGCTGGCCCAGGTATTCGTCGAGCGTGCGAGGACGCATGCGCTCGGCGAGCGGCGCGGCTTGGCGCGTGGATGCGGAGGCGAGATCGGGTGTGCCGCCGAAGAGACTCATTGGGATGTTTGACGTTGGCGCGACGCTTCCCGCGCCCTATGGCGCGACGCTTCATAGAGCAGGAGGCTGCCGGCGATGGCGGCGTTGAGGCTTTCGACGTTGCCGGGCATGGGGATGGTGATGCGATGTGCGGCCGCGGCGAGCAGGGTTTCGCTGAGGCCTGCGCCTTCATTGCCGATGAGCAGGGCGCAGGGGCCACTGAGTGGGGCTTCGTTGATGGAGGTGCCGGCGCGGGCGACGGCGGCAACGGCTGGGACGTTGTGTTGCGCGAGGAGTTCGAGTGCTTCGGCTTCGCTCGCGCTGATCGTGGGCACGCGGAAGGCGGAGCCGGCGGAGGCGCGGAGTGCTTTCGGATTCCAGGGGCTGGCCGTGCCAGGCAGCAGGAGAATGCCCGAGGCGGCGAAGGCCTCGGCGGAGCGAATCAGAGTGCCAACGTTGCCAGGATCCTGCAGGCCGTCGAGGACCAAAATGAGTGGGCGAACGAGTGGGGCGGAAGTGCGGAAGAGCATCTCCGGCGTGAATGCCGGCGGATGGACGAGTGCGGCGATGCCCTGGGGCTGCTCAGTGGCGACGGCGCTGGCGAAGATACCGGCGGGGAGCAAGAGATGTTCGGCATCCTGGGGAAGCGCTGTTGGGCACTCATAACCTTCGCGCAGGAAGATGGTGGCGAAGCGGAGATGGCTGCGTAGGGCTTCGGTGACGAGGTGCTCGCCTTCGATGGCGATGAGGCCGGAGGGGGTGCGGCCGGAGCGGGAGAGGGCAGCGCGCAGCTCCTTGACGCGAGGGTTCTGGCGGCTTTCGATAAGGCGAGGGCGGGAGCGGAGGGTGCCGGCGGGCATCGGGGCGATTTTACGCTGCCTCCTCCATCCGATGGCGGTATCCTGTGCGACGAGAGCATTTTCCTCTTGTAGGTTGAAGCACTGCATGTGGCTTTTCCGAGTGGAGAGCTACGTTTCGCGGCGCTGCTGATGTACACCTACTGGAAGATGTTTCGCTCCATCGAGATTTCGGTGCGAGTGATTTCGGGGAGAGTCCTTGTCAGCAGAGATGCTTCGCGTCCATCCGGATGAACCGGAAGCGGATCGCGTGAAATACATCGTTTCGTGTCTTCGCGCCGGCGGCGTTGTGGGCATGCCTACGGATACGTTTTACGGCCTAGCCGTCGACCCGGTGAACCTGCGCGCGGTGGAGAGTATTTACGAGATCAAGAGCCGGCTGAAGCACAAGCCGCTCTCGCTGCTGATCGCGGACGTGGACCAGGCGTATGAGCTGGCGCGCGACCTGGGAGACAGCTTCGACGTCCTGACGGAGCGATTCTGGCCGGGACCGCTGACGCTGATTGTGCGCGCCGGGGCGAAGCTGCCTCTGCGCTCGACCGCGAACACCGGGAACGTGGCGCTGCGGGTGCCGGATTCGGCGATACCGCGCGCAGTGGCGGCAGCTTTCGGGCTGCCAATTACCGCGACGAGCGCGAACCTGCAGAATGCTCCGGAGTGTACGTATGCCGCGTGCGTGCGCGACCAGATCGGCGAGCGGATTCCGCTGATTGTAGATGGCGGCCCGACGGCGCGGCAGGCGCACACCACGATTGTCGACCTGAGCGGAGGCGGGAAGTCGTGGCAGATCCTGCGGGAGGGCGCGATTCCTACGCACGAGATTGCGCTGGCATTGCAGAGCTGACGTAAGGGAGTTTTGGGAGCCCTGAGAGATGGCGGCTGCGCGGGCGGATGCGATGGAAGAGCGGCCAACGCGAGAGGCCAGCCAGCGATGGCTGCGCCGAGCTGTGGGCAGCCTGCTGCTATTGGCGGCAGGGGGCGTCGCATGCTGGGTGCTGTGGGTTTATCGGGAGATTCAGCACTACGCCACCAGGGATGAGGCGCGTCCGGCGGATGCGATTGCTGTGTTTGGCGCGGCGGAGTATGACGGGCGGCCCTCGCCGGTGCTGCGCGCGCGGCTGGAGCAGGGATTGTTGCTTTATCAGCAGAAGCTGGCACCGCTGATCATCACGCTGGGAGGGAGCGGCGACCCGGAGCACTCCGAAGGCGGGGTGGGCCAGAACTTTCTGATCGCACAGGGCGTTCCGGAGAGCAGCATTATCGCTGAGACGCAGAGCCGGACGACGGCCGAGTCGGCGCGGCGGCTGGCGGTGATCGCCGAAGCGAACCATATCCACAGCATCCTGGCGGTTTCCGACGGAACACACTTGTTTCGTATCCATCAATTGTGCGAAAGCTATGGACTGACGGTGTACACGTCGCCGCGGGCGGTGGGACGGCCGGTGGGGCGGTGGCGCAGGGCGCAACGGCTGGCGCATGAGATTGCCAGCTATACAGGCTGGACGCTGGGGTTGCGGTGAGGTGGCCGATGACAGAGCTACGCGTGTGGCGTGTGGGCGAAAGGGATCGCGAGACGGCATTCCAACTGGTCCAGGAATATAACGATGCCGTGGATGTGGTGCTGCGCGATTCTCCGGAGAGCTTCCAGCATGACTATTTTCGGCCCGGCGCGGGATTCTGGTTGACCCAAGTAGGGAAACAGGTGGCGGGATGCATTGCGCTGCGGCCGCTGCGCACGCGCGAGCAGGCAGGCGAAATCAAGCGGCTGTATGTGCGCCCGGAGTTTCGCGGCTCGGGGGCGGCGCTGGCGTTGCTGGTGGCGCTGGAGCAGTACGCGGAGGCGAGCGGGTACGAGTGGCTGTACCTGGACTCGAAAGACGATCTGAAGCCGGCATTGCGCTTTTACGACCGGCACGGGTACGAAGCCTGCGAGCGTTACAACCGCAACCAGCAGGCGACGGTGTTTCTGCGCAAGGCACTGCATCCGCGGGCCGAGCGTTTGGAGCAGATGCTCAGTTAGCCAACGCGCTTTTTGGTCGTTGACCACGCGAGGCTGACTTTGCTGACCGAACGGTATTGTCGAAGCGCAGAGCGAGACCCGGGAGCTTTTCGGTTTCGCGCGGACCCAGGACGCGGACCCAGGAACTGATGCAGCAGGACAGGCCGGCGGCAGAGATCGCTGCGGCAGCGCGGAGCTTCGGGCAGAACGACGACATTACTGTGCTGCGTTGTGTGTTGAGTTCACCGGCGCAAGGGAAGAGGCGCTGGTTCGCTAGTGGCTGTAGGGGTGACGTAGAAGGCAGGGAGCGCGTTCTCGTTCCATGACTAGACGCCAAACTGCCGCAGGTGGTGATCCAGATGTTTATACGCCATGGTCGCCCACTCGGCGGGAGTCATCGGGCCGAAAAAGCAGTGCGGATCTTTAGTGCAATTTTGCGGACCGCCGGTTGCAAATCGGTCAGTCCACTCTATTAGCCGCTGCCGCTCTGCTGCGAAGTGCCGCCGGTCACCGATAATGAGGCTTTTTTCCGACGGCATGTTCCGGCGAATCGGCTCTTGGCTGTGCAGAACCTTCGATTTCGCAATCGGCCCAAAAATGCGTCCGATCAGGTTTCGCGGTGGTGATTTCAATCCAGCCGCCATCTCCATCCACGCGGAACAATGGGCCAGCATCTGCGCGACATTCATTTTGCCCCACTGCGGTCGGCTATCCGGCGTGAGATGCGCCAACCGGCCGGTGATTTCCGCCGCCGCGGTTGCTTCGAAGAGACTCTTCATCGTTTCTCCGTATGGAACTAGACTGTACAGTACTGAGATAGATACCGATCGAGACTAGACTGTCCAGTACTGTATGGTCAAGAAGGCATCGTTCCAAGACTGGAGGTATATGAGGGCACGGACTTCAACAAGCAAGTCGCACGCGATCAAAGAAGAAGGGCATTCCGAGCGAAAACGCAGAGCAATCCTCGTTGCAGGTACCGAGCTGTTTCTGAAATCCGGCTATCTGGGCACAAATATGGATGACATAGCAGCTCTGTCGGCCGTCTCCAAGCAGACTGTCTACAAGCACTTTTCAAGCAAAGAAGCGTTGTTTGTCGAGATCGTCAGCAGCATGACCGGCGCCGCCAGTGACAATGTTCACAAGCACATTTCTGAAATCGCGGACGACAATGTTGCAGCGTTCCTTGAGGCGTACGCATACCGGCAGCTCACAGTGGTCCTCACGCCGCGGCTCATGCAATTGCGTCGTCTCGTGATCGGTGAAGCAGGCCGCTTTCCCGAACTCGCGAGGGTTCTCTACGAACGTGGACCACGACGCGCTATCTCAGTGCTGGCGAAAACATTTGAAGGTCTGGCTTCAAAGGGGTTGCTGGTAATGGACGACTCGGCGGGCGCAGCCGATCAGTTCAATTGGCTGGTCATGTCTGCGCCTTTGAACCGAGTCATGCTGCTCGGAGACGGCGCAATCCCGAAGGCGTCGGCCCTCCGCCGTCATGCCGCGGAGAGTGTGCGGGTATTCCTGGCCGCCTACGGGAAAAAAGCATCGTGAAGTTTGCCGCCGGAGGGGCCTCCGTCAGATGGAACGCGCGTCGAATCTCCAGGCTCACACCGTTCGATGCGTATGGTGCCTCGGCAGTTATGGTTTCTGATTGGTCCGCCACCGATCC
>JBJMGC010000208.1:0-5515 GCA_045808105.1 Acidobacteriaceae bacterium
CCACAAGGGAGACCTGGCCGAGACTCCGCTTCTCGCGCTTGTCCGCACCGGGATTGCAAACGACTTCGAAGAGGTCGTCTTTGCGCAGTATCCCTCTCTTGCAGACATCGTGCGTGTGCTTTGGAGCTCCTCCAGCAATCCTGAGGATGCGGCCATCTATGCGGCGCTTTCGGGCTCGGGTTCGGCCCTGTTCGGGCTGTATGCGAGTGCGAAAGCGGCAGATCGAGCGGCAGAGCGTCTTCGGCGTCGCGGCATTGTGGCGCTGCGGACGGAAACCTTGCCTCGCGAGCAGTATTGGCGCACGATGTGGGTGGAAAAGTAGCTTCCGGCGAAACTGCTGGCAGCATCATCCCATCTCCGCCAGCAGCCTGTTGGGCGATCGACTAATGGTAGGTCAAGTGCCTTTGGAGCACTTTGTCTAGGTTCGAATCCTAGTCGCCCAGCCACTCTGTTCCGGTGCACCGTGCGCCGGAGCGTCTGCCGCGGATGCTGTTCAAGCCGCGGCGCGAGACATCAACGCAGTTCACCAACGCAAACCAGCTTGGGAGACACGTGATGAAGCAAGAGACGGCAGTGGCGACCGAAGTCGAGCCGGAGACGGCGAGCAGCAACAACAACTTTCAGCCTGCGCCGGAGCGCAAGCGCAACCGTGGGCTAAGCGAGGACAAGCGTTTCAAGATATTTGCCGGATCGGCGAACCGGCAGCTTGCTGAAGAGATCTGCAAACAGATCGGGGTTCCGCTGGGTGAAACCAAGATCCAGCGCTTTGCCGATGGAGAGATCTACTTCCAGCTACTCGAAAACGTGCGCGGCGTGGATGTCTTCGTGGTTCAGCCTACGTGCAATCCGGTGGACTCGAATCTGGTGGAGCTGCTGATCATGATCGACGCACTGAAGCGCGCTTCTGCCGGTCGCATCACCACCGTGGTGCCGTATTACGGCTACGCACGTCAGGACCGCAAGGACCGTCCGCGCGTGGCCATCTCGTCGAAGCTGGTTGCCGATCTGCTGACCACGGCCGGCACCAATCGCGCGCTCTTCATGGATCTGCACGCGGCGCAGATTCAGGGCTTCTTCAATATTCCGGTCGATCATCTGTTCGCCAGTCCGGTGATGGTGGGCTACTTCAGCAAGAAGAATCTGCCCAACCTTACTGTCGTCTCGCCGGATGCGGGCGGTGTGGAGCGTGCGCGTTTCTTTGCTACCAAGATGGGCGCACCGCTGGCTATCGTCGATAAGCGGCGCACGGACATCAACGTGACTGAGGTGATGAACGTGATTGGCGATGTGCGCGGGCGCACCTGCCTGATCATCGACGACATCGTTGACACGGCGGGCACGCTGGTGAAGACCGCACATGCGCTGCTCGACGAAGGCGCAACCGAGGTCTACGCGTGCGCGTCGCACCCGGTGCTGTCGGGCCCGGCTGTTGAGCGCATCGCCAGCTCCCGCATCAAGGAGCTGGTGGTGACCAATTCCATACCGCTGTGCGAAGAGGCAAAAGCGGTGGACAAGATCAAAGTGCTGTCGATTGCCGGCCTGCTGGGTGCGGCCATTGAGAGCATTCACATGGAGACGAGCGTGAGCTCGCTCTTTAACTAGAAACCAACGGTTTCGATAAAGGGAGTAGGGAGGAGCCAGGCTCCTCCCCATGACCGAAAGGATAGAAGAGAACAATGGCAAGCACAGAACTGGTAACGGCGGTGACCCGCGAGGGCAAGTTCAACAAGAACGCGGCACGCCGCGTGCGCGTGGCGGGGAAAATTCCCGCAGTGATTTATGGGGCGAAGGAGCCTTCGGTGGCGGTGGAGCTCGATCCCAAGCAGATCCTGCGCATCCTGCATTCGGCATCCGGCCACAACACCATTTTCGATGTGGATGTGCAGGGCAGCGCGCGCGTGAAGGCGATGATCGTGGACTGGCAGTACGAGCCCATCAAGGGGAGCCTGCTGCATATCGACCTGAAGCGCATTGCGATGGACAAGACGATGGTGGTCGAAGTGCCGATTCACCTGGAAGGCATTCCGGTGGGGGTCAAGGCTGAGGGCGGCCTGCTGGACCAGGTACTGCGTGAGGTCGAGATCGAGTGCCTGCCGGGAGACATTCCGCCGCACATCTCGCTGGATGTGACCGGGTTGAAGCTGCACGACGTGGTCCGCGTCTCCGACCTGCCGCACGGGGGCAAGTTCAAGTTCATCACCGACGAGGACGCGACAGTGGCCCACGTGACCGTGATCAAGGAAGAAGCGGCGCCGGAGCCAGATGCCGTAGCTGCTGCGACAGCAGCTGAGCCCGAGGTGGTGAAGAAGGGCAAGCAGGAGACGGAGGAGGCAGGCGGCGAGGCTGCCAAGGCCGGCGGCAAGAAGTAGGCGGTGCCGTTTGGAGCGAAGGATCCGGAAGAGGCGCCACAGAATGCCGCGGTGCGGGAATCGGCACGGGAATCAGTTCGAGGACCGTTTCTGGTCGTCGGACTCGGCAATCCCGGAATCGAGTACCAGTGGACCCCGCACAACGCCGGGTTTCTGGCTATCGACCGGCTGGCAGAGCGCACTGGGGCGGTGGTGAGCAATCGCCGATGCCGGGCACTGGCCGCCACGACGCGCATTGCGGGCCGTGAGGTGGTGCTGGCAAAGCCCGAGACCTTCATGAACCTGACCGGGTTATCCGTCCGGGCTCTGGTGGAGGAGTTTGGGATCGGGCCGAGCGGTGGAGTTGGTCAGGACGAGGCGAAGCGGGGTGCCGGCTTATTGGTCCTCTATGACGAGCTGGCCTTGCCGCTGGGCACGCTGCGGGTGCGGGCAGGAGGATCGTCGGGTGGCCACAACGGTGCCCGGTCCATCAACGGCGCGCTGGGTACGGAGGAGTGGGCAAGGATCCGGATTGGCGTAGGACCGGATGGGTTGGAAACGGCCTCGCGGCGGGGGAAGGATTACCTGCTGACGCCGATGCGGAAGAAGGAGCTGGCGGTGCTCGACGAGGTGTTGGATCGCGTCGCCGAGGCCGTGGAGACAGTCATCGTGAGCGGCGTCGCCGCGGCGATGAACAAGTGGAACGGGACTTTGGGAAGTGGGTCTGAGGGGAATGGTTCCTCAAAGACCGAGTGAAGCAGGAAACAGTATCTGGAGTTCAGGTTTTAGGGAAGAGAGAAACGCATGCAACGTAGCTATGAAGTGATGTTCATCGTGCGCCCGGATCTGGAAGAGGCGGATGTCGACAAGCTGATCGCGGGACTGGAGCAGACCATCAATCACGGTGGTGGTGTTCTGAGGTCGACCGAAAAGCTGGGCCGGCGCAAGCTGTCCTACATGGTGCGCAAGTTCAATGACGGCAATTATGTCCTGCTGGTGATTCAAGCGGAAGGTGGCCTGATCGCCGAGGTGGAGCGTCGTCTCCGCGTAACAGAGCCGGTGATCAAGTTCATCACCGTGCGCATGGACGAGGAAGAGAAGCGGGCGGACAAGATCAAGGCGATCCGTGCGACGCGCAAGAAGCTGAGTGCGCAGCCAGCCGCTGCGGCTCCTGTTCCTGAAGCCGAAGCGCCCGCCACCACGGAAGCCGCAGCGAGCGCCTAACTGCATCGTCATTGAGAGTAGCGCCGGCCACGCGCCGGCACAGCAACCCAGCCGGTCCTGTCCACGCAACAAAGCCGACAGCAGGGCCTGTCCCGCCGACTGAATATGAAAGCCGGGCGGGAAGAAAGAAGAAGGAAACCATGGCTGAAGAGACCAGCACAGCAACGGCAACACCGCGCGCCCCTGAGAGCGCGACAACCGAGCGTCCCGCAGGAGATCGTCCTGAGCGTCCGGCAGGCGACCGCCCAGATCGTCCGGCGGGTGACCGTCCAGACCGTCCCGCGGGTGGCCCAGGCGGACGCGGCCCAGGCGGACGTGGACCCGGTGGTCCGGGTGGCGGACCGGGCGGACGCAAGTTCTTCCGGCGGAAGAAGGTCTGCAAGTTCTGCGTGGAGAAGATCGACTCTATCCACTACCGCGATGTGCGGCTGCTGCAGCAGTTCGTCGCCGAGCGGGGCAAGATTGTTCCCCGCCGTCTGACCGGTGTCTGCACCACGCACCAGCGGCGGCTCACGCGCGCCATCAAGCAGGCCCGCAACATCGCCTTGCTGCCTTTTGCGGCGCGGTACTAGTATGGCGCGTTCCGGCGGCGCGGCGCTCTCGATTGCCCGCAACACTGGAGCGCCCACAACATTGAGGAGAGTTATGGAAGTCATTCTGAAGGAAGACGTCGACACACTGGGTCACCGCGGAGACGTGGTGAAGGTGGCCGACGGCTATGGACGCAACTTTCTGCTGCCCAAGAAGCTGGCGATTGAAGCCACGGCGGCCAACCGGAATGTGATCGAGCAGATGAAGCAGTCGGCCCTGCGCCGCTCCGCGAAAGAGAAAGCGGATGCGCAGCAACAGGTGGCGCAGATGGAGCAGGTGGAGCTGGTCTTCCAGCGCAAGGTGGGTGAGAACGACCATCTCTTCGGCTCGGTTACCTCCTCAGACATCGCGCACGCGCTGGAGCAGAAGGGCTACGCCATCGATCGCCGCAAGGTACAGCTCGATGAGCCGCTCAAGCAACTGGGCGAGTTCCACATTCCAGTGAAGCTGCACCGCGAGGTGAGCGCGCACATCAAGGTCACGGTGAGCGCCGAGGGCGGCGAAGCGTAAGGTCCGCTCTGTCGTAGATCTGAAAGGCACGCCGCCTCGCGCAGCGTGCCTTTTTCTTTTGCGCGCGCTTATAGATCGGCCTTAACTCTCGCGTCACCCCCTGCCGTAGATTGTGCTTTCCTGCGTTTCCGATCCGGCATGATTGGTAGGACAGCCTCAGTTCCAACTCCGGCGAGGTGCTCGTTGTGGCCACTGCGCGTCTGCTTGTCCGTTCCTCGTTCGCTCTCCTGCTCGCGCTTGCGATTGCGGCCGCTGCGCAGGAGACGAGTGCTCCACAGCAACCGAGCCCTCCGCAACCTGAACCCGTGCAGCCGGTGATGCCATCCGTTCGTCTGCCCAGCGGACGTGCCGGGATGACCGCGCCTATAGACAACACCATGGTGAAGACGGACAGCGCACCGGCGGGCGTTTTGCCTGCAGTCGTTCCTGCAGGCAGGCCGAGCATCGGGTTGGTGCTGGATGGCGGTGGCGCACTCGGGCTGGCACACATCGGCGTGCTGAAGTGGTTTGAGGAGAACCGCATTCCGGTAGACCGCATCACGGGCACCAGCATGGGTTCGCTCATCGGAGCGCTCTACGCAACAGGCCGCTCTGCGCAGGAGATTGAGCAGATCGCGACCGGCGCCGAGTTGTCGAACATCTTTCACCTCTCCGTCAACTATGACCAGCTGAGCTATCGCCGGCGCGAGGATCGCCGGGAGATGCCGGGGGCCTTTGAAGTCGGGCTGAAGGACGGCATCAGCCTGCGCAATGCGCTGCTGACCGATCGCGGATTGAATGCGTTTCTGCACGATGAGCTGGGCAACTACGACGGCGATCACCTGCGCTTCGATGAGCTTCCG
>JBJMGC010000209.1:0-17602 GCA_045808105.1 Acidobacteriaceae bacterium
GAGTACACGTTGGAAAAGGGCGGCTATATGCGCAGCGTGCACGCATCGCCTGTGATGGCCGAAGCCGAACCCGCAGAGCGCAAATCTCCCCTCACAGTCTAGAGAAGTCCCTCAGAGCGGCCGGTCCGTGTAAAGCGTCTTGTCCGCCAACTCCTGGATAGGGATCAGCCGTTTTCCGAGCACCGCCTCCACCTGATCGCGCCGCTCGCCTTGCGCAAACAGAAACTTGCGGTCGCCCGTGCCCCAGATCGACGCAAGCGCCTTGTCATCGATAAAGACATGCGGCGCATCCGGCCACATCGAGCCCCACACCATGGTGGAAGAGCGGCCGTGCACCAGCAGCGCCTGACGACGCGTGTAGAAGAGCACCGACGCTCCATCCGATTGATCGCCATACACAATTAGCGTCGCGCGCGGGGACGCGGGATCCGAGGCGCTCTCGCTGGTCGGGTAGCCGGCAATGCGATTGATGTTTGCCGCCATTGGCTCAGAGGAAAGCATCGGCGCAAAACGCACGAATGCGATGTGCGCCGCGATCAGGAAGATTGCCATGGTGAAGCCGACTGACAGCGTGGCCTCGAAGTGTCGCTGGCTCTTCCGCAGTTGCAGAGCCAGCAATGGACCGACGAGAAGGACAACGGCAGCGATGACAGCAGGCAGCCGCAGCGCCGCGAACGATGGCCCGGTCAAATCGAAGAGGTGTGACATCGAGAGCGAATAATCGCCGACTCCGCGATGTGCTAGAAGCGTGCCGATATCCGGCACGAACGGAAAATTGCGGGAGGTCCAGAGTCCATAGGCCAGCGCAGCCGCGGAAAGCACTCCAACCGTGGCGAACAGAATATGCGCACCGACAAGCCAACGATCGGTGCCTTCCCGCGCGCCTTCGTCGATCCGCTCCGCACGCAATTCGAATGATGCGAGCACCGCCGCCGTCAACATCAGGAGCGGCAGATATGCAGGAAAGGTGTAGTACTCCTGGTTGGTTGAAATCGAAAAGAAGACCAGCATGAAGCCCGCATAGAGCGACAGCAGCCAGATGCTGCGGCTGCGAAAGCGCGCTGCATCTCCCTCGGATTGCAAATTACGGACCCATCGCCGGCGAGTGCGCCACGCGCGCCGCACCACCAGCGGCAGGTACAGGCTCCACGGCAGCAGCCACGCGATCTGCCCGATCCAATAAACCCATCCCGGCTGCTTGTTATAGTCCACCGGATAGCGCCTGCCCAGAAAGCGCAGCACGTGCTCGTTGATGAAATAGAAGTAGAAAAAGCCGTGCACGTGGCCGAACGTCGGGTGATTGCCAATAGGATTGCCCTGGTCCGGATTGCGCAGCCCGGCGAGGATGTGCCACGGTGCAGCGATCGCGAGAAAGAGCAATATTCCGCTCAGCAGCCGCATCTCGCGCCACCGACGCCATTCCCCGGTGAGTGCCAGCCATGATGCTACTGCCGCGAAAAAGAAGACCGGAGCGATCAGCCCCTTGGAGAGCGTCGCAAGCGCGAGCGATGCCCAGCTCACGTAGAAGAGCGCAGGTCTGCGGTCTTCAAGTCCCACGAGGAAGCAGTACAGCGCGAGGCCGATGAAGAAGGTGAGCAGTGCCTCCGGTATGTCAATGCGCGTGAAGAGAAAGATGCCTACGCCGGTGAGCAGCGCAAGCGCCGCGTAGAATGCGGCCCGCTCGCCGAATGCGCGCCGTTCCCAATGCCATGCGAGGATAGCGGTTGCGAGTACACCCAGCGCCATGGGCAGGTGCGCGGAGAAAACGTTGTAGCCGAAGATGTGATCATCGATTGCGGTGAGCCAGTAGGGAAGGGGCGCCTTCTCGAGATAGCGGATACCGTTGATCTTCAACGTGACCCAGTCGCCGGAGAGCGCCATGTGCTGCGCCGCGTTTGCATGCGCAGCGTCAGCATCATCCAGCAAGGGTGGCGAGAAGAGCGCGGCAAAATGGACGGCGAACCACACCAGGAGGAGGATGGTCCCGGCGCGGCGTGTGGAGAGGAAGCGGGCAGGTGCAGCATCGGTGTACACCGGAAGTACGATGGGACGAGACATGACGGAATCTGCAGAATATCAGCCGGGACCTACCGCCCGGAGCGTGGAAGCTGCGCCCATAGTGGTGCATCTTCGCGCCGTTGCGGCGGAGATGCGTGAGAAGCTCGACGCCTGCCGCAAGCACGGCATTGCGCCAAAGGTGGAAACGGTGCACCACCTGCGCACCGGCACGAGACGCGTGGAGGCAACGCTCGAGACCCTGGCACGTGAGGCTGGCGGCCGTGGCTTAGACCAGGCGACGGAAGGCGCGCGCCAGCGTTGGCTGCGGCAGTTGAAGAAGGTCCGGCGCGCCGCCGGAACCGTCCGCGATCTCGATGTGCACCGCGAATCGCTGGCGGAAAACTTCCTTCCCGCAGCCGACACCGCGCCCGATGCCATGGCCGCCCCGTTGGAGGAAGCCAGCGCATCTGCCGCTGTTGGGTCCGGTCGAGTAACCCCGCTTATCGAGCAGGCACGCGCGCTCGACTCGTGGCTGAAGGACCGCCGCGCCGCCGCAGCAGAGGCGCTCTGCAGCACGCTCGCGGATCATGCGGACCGGTTACTCGATGCAGAGCAGCAGTTCATGGCTGCGATTGCAAAGCGCAGCTCCCTTCTGCATCGCACACATCGGCCGGCAGTTCGTCTGGCACTCGAGGACTACCTGCGCCTCATGGATGCGATGCCGCTCCTCGACAAGGAAAACCTGCACGACTTCCGCAAAGGCGCAAAGAAGGCGCGCTATGTAGCGGAATCGGACGATAAAGACCCAGCGGCCCAGGCATTGGCGAAAGCGATCAAGCGTGTGCAGGATGCCATCGGCGAATGGCACGACTGGGTGGTTGTGGCGGAAGAGTCGCATGAAGCACTAGGGAACAATGGCGCATCGCTGCAGGCTGAACTCGAAACGCGCGCACAGCACGCCTACGAGCGTGCTCTGCGGGTGACGGCCACGATCGGGCGGCGCGTCGTCGGCGAGTGGCGCGCTCTGCGGCCGGTCCGCACGCGCTCGCCTCGTGCTTCTCGAAAATCAGCGAGTGGAGAGTGAATGCGAAGGCTGCAGACGTTTGCTGCGATCGATGTCGGATCGAATTCCTGCCGACTGAAGATCGCGCGTATCGAGAACCATCGCCTTAAAGTATTGCATGAAGATCGAGAGGTTACACGACTGGGCGGAAGCGTCTTTGAGAGCGGGACAATTTCGCCAGATGCAATGGCCAACACACTGCGCGCGCTCAAGCGCTTTTATAAGGCAGTGCAGCAGGCTGCTGCGGATCGCGTGCGCGCGGTTGCCACTGCGGCGCTGCGCGATGCGCGCAACGCGCAGGCCTTCGTCGCCTGGGTCAAATCGGAGACCGGCTGGGATCTGGAGATCATCTCCGGACTGGAAGAGGCGCGGCTCATCCATCGCGGCGTCATGCGCGAGACTGGCACACGAGGACGCTGCCTGCTGATCGATCTCGGCGGCGGCTCCTGTGAGATCACCTTGTCGGACCGCAGGCGAATCGTCGAGACCATGAGCCTGCCGCTGGGTGCTGTGCGATTAACGGAGGAATTTCTGCATGAGGTCGATCGGCCGGCAGCGGAAGATATCGCCCGGATGAAGAGGTTCATCCGCCGCGAGCTGCATCGCGCGGGCAAGCGCTTTGCGGGGTTGGCGCGCGTGCCGGTCATTGCTACTTCCGGTACCGCCGCGGCCCTGGTACAGGCCAGCAGTGTGCTGACGAAATCTGGTGGGCGGCCCGCCAAGCGCTCGAAAAAAACCGCTGGCACGGCGGAAACCCGCGCCCTTCGTCGTCTCGCCACCCGACTGCCCAAGATGAGCAACCAGGAGCGCAGCAAACTCCCTGGCGTGGGACCGCGCCGCGCCGAGATCATTGTGGCCGGCGCCGAAGTTTACGCCGAGCTGCTGGAGCACCTGGAACTCCCAGGCTTTCGCTACTCCGATCTCGGGCTGCGCGATGGCGTTCTTGCCCAGATGCTGGCAGAGCAGGATACTCGCACCAGCGCACATCAGCAGTTCGAGCAAGATCGCTGGGAGAGTGTGCTCGCCACCTGCAAGCGCTATGGCGTGGACCCGCGACGCGCGGAGCCGGTGCGCGCACATGCGGCACAGCTCTTCCGCGACCTGCAATCGATGCACGGATTGCCTGCGGATTATCGGCAGTGGCTCGAGGCTGCAGCCATGATGCGCGATGTCGGCAAGTACATCAACTATCAGGGCCACCATCGCCACACGCAATATGTCATTGCCGGCTCAGAGCTTTACGGCTTCACACCGCAGCAGCGCGCCATAGTCTCCGGTATCGCGCGATATCTCGGCAAGTCGCGGCCAGCACCGCAGGACCGCGCCTTCCGCTACATCGCTGCGGCCGATCACGAGTATGTGAAGCGTGCGATCGTGCTGCTGCGTCTCGCAGTGGCGCTCAATCAGGATCGAGCCAGCGATGTGCTGCGCGTGACCGTACGCGCCTATCCGAAACGGGTAGTGCTTGCCATCCAGCCAGGCCGCACCGGTGCGGAACTGGAGCTGTGGTCGCTGCGCAAGGAAGCCGATTACTTCCGCGAGGTCTTCCGCCGTGAACTCTTCGCCACGCTGGCCTGAAACTGGCGCAACCCACGGGTATCCACGAGCCCCAGCAACTGAGCGGGACGCCGGCTCACATCAACTCGCGCCAATGCCCCTTTGCGTAGTCGTAAGTTGGCCCGTCCGCCGCGCCCAGCGATGAGCGCGCCCGCGAACTGCGAAAGATTTGGATTATGGCCCACCACCAGGACTGTCTCCTGGCCGGCATGTTTCACCAGCATGGCCTCGAAGTCGGCGAATTTTCCTGTCGGTTCCAGGCTGGCATCGGCAGCGATCTTTTGCTCGAAGCCGATCTCGGTTGCCACCAGCGAGGCAGTCTGCAACGAACGCTTCAGTGGACTGGAGACGATCGCGTCAAAAGTCACGCCAATCGCGTTCAAGTACGCCCCTATCAGCAGGCACTGATGTTTGCCCTCTTTGTCGAGGCCTCGTTTACGGTCGAGCAGAGGGTTTTGCCGGCGGGAACCGGCGCTGGCATGACGAAGAATGTAAAGAATCATAGAAGAGGTCTGTAACCTGATTGTAACAATCGATTTAGCTTGCGACCAAGGCCTGGGCCAGGTCGGCCGGCTTGCGGTCTTTGGGAGGCTCGCCGTTCATGGATAGAATGACGCGGATGAGCGCCACACAACGCACCTCAGTGATTGCAGCGATCCTTGTCGCCCTGCTCCTCGGCTGTGTCGTGGGGCGATTCGCGTTGCGAAGAGCGGTCTCATCCGATACTGAAAATCCCTCGGAAAGCGCTGCTTCGATCACGTCGGCATCCCGGATTCCTGGGGGCGATGATCTCGCGCCGACGCTGGTCTATGCCCACAACATAATGCTCCGGAAGGGCCCAGACTTCCGCATCTATATCGCCTGGATCGCCGGCCAGATGGTTCGAACCAAGCGGAACGTGAACCCATCGTTTGACGAGCCGGACTCTTTCATCCTGCAAATCCAAAAGGGGGTCATTCACGCCAACATCGGCGACATCTCCAAGTACCTCAATTCCACCGCAGCTCAGGATACCCCGCTCAAGAACATCGAGATCCAGCCCGCGGGCGAACTGGTCAAGATTCGTGGGACGGTGAAGAAAGTTGTGCCGCTGCCCATCGAGATTCTCGGCTCGCTCGCAGCGACGCCCGATGGGCTGGTGCGGCTGCACGTGCAGCACATCTCGGTCCTCAAAGTTCCGGTGAAGGGACTACTCGGCACCTTCGACGTCAAGCTCTCCGATCTTGTGCATTCTACCAATGTGTCCGGCGTCACGATTTCGGGCAACGACATCATCTTCGATACGGAGAAGCTGCTGCCGCCGCCCCACATTCGGGGGCAATTGACTACTGTCCAGGTGAAAGTTCCCGATATCGAAGTAATCTACGGCAACGCGCCCAATGATCCGACACAGTTGGCGCAGTGGCATAACTTCCTTCGCTTCCGAAACGGCGCCCTCAACTTCGGCAAGCTGACCATGCACCACGCCGACCTCACTATGATCGACGCAGCCGACGAGCCGTGGTTTGATCTGGATCTGGTGAACTACCAGAACCAGCTGGTCAGTGGCACCACGCGGATGACGGCACAAGCAGGGGTTGAGATCTACATGCCGAGCCTCAAGAACCAGATGGCTAGGAAAGCGGGCCAGAGCGTAACGCTGGAATGGCTCAAGAACCGGAATACCTCTCTTCCCGCCGATGTCACGCAGAAGTCGAAGTCCCAGTAAGGCTCAGTTCACCGGCCTTGGCTTCGGCTCTGGATCGAGCGGATCGGGATCCGGGTCAGGTTCGGGGAATCCCGGCCCATCCGGCTCGGGATCGGGCGGCGGATACGGATCGGGCAGGACATCCGGCGGAGTTCCGGGAAAGCCACCCAGTCGCCATGAGCAGGAACCGAATTTCAGGTTGGGCGCGATCATATCTGTGGGATGGCTGCCGACTGGTTACCGTGTTGCTTCCCGATTCAGTGTTCGGTCTCACTGGATAGCGAGCGGCGCCAGCGCTCGCTAACGAGCAAGCCCAGCAGCAAAGTGCGCCGGTCTTCGAGCCTCCAGCCAGCCTCGTGCATAACGCGCGCGTGGTCCGGCAGACGACGTGTCCTGAGCCCGGTCAGTAGCCCGAATGCGAGATACAGGCCGCTGACAATCAGCCGTCCGGCCTGCCGCGCTATGGACTTAGGGGGAATGGCAAAGTCGGACACCACCCATATCGCGCCTTCTTTCGCTGCGGCATTCACTCGTGCCAGCAGTGTGGTCAATTCTTCTTCGTTGAAGCAGTCGAGGAAGAAGTGGCTCACGATCAGGTCGAATTGCGCTTCCGGAAGTGCTGCAACCTCATGCGCGAGTGCATCCGCCTGCAGCAGCCGCACGTGAGAGTTCGATGGCAGCCGCGTCGCGGCACGAGCAAGCATTTCGCCGCTCGCATCGACTGCGGCGACCTGAATCTGAGGGACACGTCGAACCAGCTCCGCAAGAAAGCGGCCGTCCCCATCTCCATACACCAGGGCTCGCCGACAGCCGGACATTTCCTGCAGGCATAACCTTCGACATTGCTGCAGATAAGAGCCGAAGCTCAAGTACTCCATCCAGCGATAGGCACGCGCCAGTCGCCCAAAGCGCGCTGGCGCACTCATCGCGTCAGCCGCGCAGCGAGTGGTAAAAGCAGCGGCGTCAGCAGGGCAAGATCGGCGGCGATGCGCCGCCCCGCAGCGGTGAGCCGCGAACGATCAAGCACCAGAAACAACACACCGCTCAGGATGGCAGCAATGGCGAGCCAGCGCGCCGGCCGATACATCAACTCGAAGAGTCCGCCGTAACCGGCGGCAATCGTCAGAGTCGCCAGCCACTGGATACGGCGGGGACCGTGGTGCTGCTCCCAGTCCTCAATGGCAACACAGTTCAACCAGCAGAGTGCGGCAAAGAGCGGACAAAGGAGCAGCAGCGGATGATGCCGCGGCATCCCCATTGCCCGCCGCCGCGCCTCATCCCAGGCGGGAAGCGCCGAGGCGGCGGCAAAGAGCAGCGCGACCACAAACTCCTTTGGAAAATAGCGCGCAAAATAGCGAAACGATCGGCCCGATGCCCGCGCGGGAAGGTGCACAAGCGCCAGATAGAGCAGCGACAGCGCGCCGAGTACGCAGTAGGACGCAATCAGAGTGCGCGGCATCCGCGAGATAAGAAATGCCAAGGTGAGCGCTACCGGCGCAGCGACTCCCAGAAACCATCGCCGGTGCCGCTCATGGAAGCGGTGCCGCTCCTGCAGCGAAGCTGCGGTTGAGAGCCGCGCATCCAACAGCCGGTCCGCCACATAAAACAGCCACGTCCCCAGTGCCAGCGCGAGAGGAAGCCACGGCGCGAGCCACAGTCGTGCCGCGCGCCCAAACGCCCAGCACCATAGCGCCGCGACCGTGGGTGCATCCAGGCTCAGGAGGTGCCAGTAGCGCAGCAGGGTATGGAGAAGGCGCAGCAAACTTCAGTGTAGCGGTCCACGCGAGTGTAGCGGTCTGGGCAGCGGTTCGGGGCGACCGCAGTAATGCCGCTTCGCTACTCTTCCGCTTCTGCCGCGACGTGGTGCTTCGCAGAAGCGGCGATCTTCTCAGCAATCGGCGGCGGCACGAAGTCGTAGTGGTCCATCTCCATACGGAAGCTGCCGCGGCCCTGCGTCATCGAGGTGAGCGTCATACCGTAGCTGAGCATTTCAGCCAGCGGCACCAGCGCGCGCACCACCGTTCCCGCGCCGGCAGTTTCCATGCCTTGCACGCGTCCCCGGCGACTGTTCAGATCGCCCATGATGGTGCCTGCGCATTCATCGGGAGCTTCAATTTCGACGTGCATGACCGGCTCCAGCAGCGCCGGCTTCGCCTGTTCCATGCAGGCACGGAAGGCCGCTCTTCCCGCCATCTTGAAGGACAGTTCATTCGAGTCCACATCGTGATAGCTGCCATCGAAAACAGTCGCGCGAAAGTCGACCACCGGATAACCAGCGAGATAGCCGCGGGCTGCGGACTCCTGCACGCCCTTTTCCACGGCAGGCACAAACTGGCGGGGAATCGCCCCACCAAAGATGTCGTCGATAAACTCGAAGCCGCTGCCGCGCGGAAGCGGCTCGATGCGCAGCTTGCAGTCGCCAAATTGCCCGTGTCCGCCAGTTTGTTTCTTGTGCCGCCCGTGTCCGCTTGCCTGAGCGCGAATCGTCTCCCGGTACGGGATCTTCGGAGCCTTGAGCGTCACCTCCGTGTGGTAGCGGCGTCGCAGCCTGGAGACGACTGTTTCGATGTGGAGCTGTCCCGCGCCAGCCACGAGAAATTCGTTGGTCTGCGGATCGCGATAGAAGCGAAGCAGAAGATCTTCTTCCATCAATTTGTGCAGCGCAGGAGCTAACTTATCTTCATCCGCGCGAGTCTTTGGTTCGATCGCGTAGGTCATTGCCGGCTCGGGAACAGGCACCGGATCGATCAAAACCTGGTGGCCCTTGGCGCCCAGTGTGTCGCCTGTCTGCGTGATGCGCAGCTTTGCCACTGCACCCAGATCGCCTGCATGCAGTTCGCTGACTTCGATGAGCTGCCGCCCCTGCATCACCGAAAGATGAGCCAGCCTCTCCGTCTCGCCGCGAGCGTAGTTTTCGACAGACGCATCGTTCTTGATCGAACCGCTGATCACCTTAAAGAAGGAGATCCTTCCCGCAAAGGGATCGACCATTGTCTTGTAGACGTAGAGCGTTGTCGGGTCCGTATCCTCGAGCTTCCGCGTGATCGTCTCGGCCGAACCATTCGCTCCGTCGCCATTGCCGGAGTGCCGCCCATCGCGCATCGGGAGCGCCGGACGTTCCTGCGGCGATGGAGCATAGACCTTCAGGAAATCGAGCAGATGATCGGTCCCAACATTCCGCAAACCACTCACGTAGAGAACAGGGAAGATCCGGTCCTCCCGGATCGCTTCATGCAGGGCTGCGATCAAATGGTCCTTGGGGATCGTGCCGACCGCAAAGAATTCCTCCATCAACTCGTCCTTGCCTTCGGCCACCAGCTCGATCAGCGCTTCGTGCGCGGCCTTGGCATCGTTTTCCAGCATGTGCGGGATCGCGCCGGGAGTGCCGCGTCCGTCACCATCCGGCGTATAGAAGAACGCTTCCATGGTGACTAGGTCGACGACTCCGTGGAAGCCATGCTGGTCCACGATCGGCAGTTGCACTGGGACCACCTGCCTGCCCCATCGCTCGCGCATTCCTTCCAGCATTTCCATCCTGCCGGTGCGGGAATCGGCCTTCGGATGATCGACCTGATTGATCACGATCACGCGCGGCAGGTTCACTTCCGCGGCAAAGTTCCATACCTTGTCTGTCACCGATTCAATGCCGCTCTGGGCATTGATCACGATGACGGCGGTCTCCGCCGGCAGCATCGCGGCGCGCCCTTCGTGAACGAACATGTGGAAGCCCGGCGTATCGACTAGGCTGACCTTCGTGCCGCTCCACTCGGCGAAGGCGACCGCGTTAGACATGGTCATGCCGCGGGCGATCTCCTCTTCATCGTATGCGGTGACTGCGGCGCCGTTATCACCGCGTGAGGACGCCGCGGGCATCTTGGCTGTCTTCAGAATTGCGGAGATCAGACTGGTCTTTCCACAATGCGCATGTCCAACCAGTGCGACATTCCGAAGTTCACTTCCAGCGTAGGTCCTCATCCGGCTTTCCTCCTGCCACTGGGGCGGGCGTCTCTCGCAGCCGACGCGCGCCCGGATCTCCCGCCGGAAAAGGCGGAAGACCTTTTCAAAATCGCCATTCTAGACCCGAAACCCTGTGCTTTCCCAACCGCCCCTCAATAGGCGTCCCTGTGTGGCGGAAATTGGGCTGCAGGCGTGGCCCAGGTGGATCGGAACGGCGGCTGAATCAACATTCCCGCTGCATCCTCATCCCGCTGGCACAAACGACCCGGAAGCACAACAAGGCTCCTGTTTTGACCGGGCGCAGCGACCTGTGCAGCGCGGCGGCATCGTTGCTTCGCGACCACTACATCTTTTGTGCTAGCAGAGAAGTGGCGTGATCTGGGTCTTAATGAAGCAGGAGCGGCCAGCAAATGATCTCGAAGACCGGTACTTGTCTGCTCGCGTTCGCTTGCCTTCTCGGGATGTCTTGTCGCGCTCATGCGCAATCGGCAGAAGCCCGTGAGCTGATGCAGGCGACGAACGAAGATCGTGCGCAGCATGGCCTCGAGCCGCTGCGCTGGGATCCTGCGCTGGCCCGCGCGGCGCAGGCACATGCCGCCCAGATGGTGCGCCATGGCGAGTTGTCCCATCAATACCCGGGCGAGCCCGCATTAGTGGAGCGCGCCGGACAAAACGGTGCTCACTTCTCCACCGTCGCCGAAAACATCGCGGTCGCAGCGAACCCGCAAGCCGTGGAAACGGAATGGATGCACTCTCCACCCCATCGGCACAACATCCTGGACCCGCGCCTGACAACCGTCGGCATCGGGCTGGTGCGGCAGGGCGGGAATCTCTGGGCAGTGGAGGACTTTTCCGCCGCGGTCGTCCAGATGGGCTCTACGCAGATCGAGCGCAAGGTCGAACAGCTTGTTGCAGAGCGCGGTATACATCTCGTTTCCACTTCACGTGCCGCAGAGCAGACTTGCGCCATGGAGCACGGGTCAGTTGGACCACGACCGAACTTCATCATGCGATGGGAAGGTTCCGACCTGAACCGCCTGCCCGATGTGCTGGAAGAGAAAATTAGCACCGGGCGCTATCGCGCCGCGCAAGTGGGGGCCTGCCATTCCAATAACCAGGGCGGGGGATTCACTACCTACCGCCTGGCTGTGATGCTCTTCTAGAGCGCAACTATCCGTCCACGGATCAACGAAGGGAACCCATGCTCAAACAGACTTTGACTCTCGGACTTGTTGCAGCAATGTCCGCCGCGCCGGCCTGGTCGCAGATTTCGGTGTACATCGGTATTGCACCTCCTCCAATTCGTATCGAGACACCCCCTCCGCCGCCGGAGCCCTCATTTGTATGGGTGAATGGATTCTGGGCGCCCGAGGGAAGCCAATATCGCTGGGTGCCCGGTCACTACAGGCGCCCGCCATATGAGGGCGCAAGCTGGATCGTCCCGCGCTACGAACATGGTCCCCAAGGTTGGCACTATCGGGAAGGCTATTGGGGCAGACCAGAGCATGGCCGCGGCCACGCTTATGGTCACGACAAAGGGTGGAAGGACGATGACGACCGTGATCATGGCCATGGGCATGGAGAAGGCGGGCACGGCCATGGCCGCCACCGTGATGACTAACGATGATTAGCAGAAGAAAATCTAGCCCAAAACTGCCGTCTCCATAGACTCCACAGCATCCTGGCTGGTCTCCATTCTTCGTCTGGCGTGGCCCCGCTCGTGCCGACCCAGCCTATGGGAGAAATTATCGTGAACGCGAAATCGAAATCATCTGGAATCCTGTGGGCTGTTTTTACTGCATCCAGTTTGCTGCTCGCCTGCATCGTGGCAGTGGCATGCGGCGGAAATTCCAGCACCCCCGCCACTACGGCAACCGCTACGGCGAACATCATGCTGAGTGATCCGGCTACATGTGCCGGACCCAGCGGCCCGTTTGCGCACGTGTACGTCACCATCACGGACGTGCAGGCAAATACGAATGGGAATGCGGGCGACAACGATAACGGTTGGGCGGACCTGACGCCCGGCCTCTCATCGCAACCCAAGCAGATCGATTTACTCGGCCAGGCGAACAGTCAGTGCTTCCTCGCAACGCTGGGAGCGACACAACAGCTTCAGGCTGGGAAATATCAGCAGATTCGCTTGATCCTCGCGGATAACGGAGCGACCGTCGCGAACAATCTCTGCGGCAGCTCCACCAATTGCGTCGTGCTCTCGGCTGACAGCAGCGTGCACGAATTACTGCTCTCCAGTGAATCCAAGACGGGGCTGAAGATCCCGTCGGGACAAATCGCCTCCGGCGGCTTCACCATCGCCGCAGGCCAGACGAAAGATCTCGATATCGATTTCAACACCTGCGCCTCGATTGTGATTGAAGGCAACGGTCAATATCGGCTTAAGCCGGTACTGCATGCTGGTGAGGTCAGCACCACCTCTACCTCCATCAACGGGAAGGTCCTCGATCAGGCAACCGGTAATCCGGTGAATGGAGACGTGACGATCGCTCTCGAGCAGAAGGACACGAGCGGTGTAGACCGGATTGTCATGTCGACGCTCGCTGGAAGCGATGGCTCATTTGTATTTTGCCCCATCCCGAGCGGCACATACGATGTCGTTGTCGTTGGTGAAGCGACCGATGGAACGGCCTATCAGCCGTCGATCATCACAGGTGTTGCCAATGGTCAGACCGTCGGCACTGTGAATATCTACAGCTCGCTCGCGGGCGCAGCCAGCATTGTGCAGCTCTCAGGCGTCGTGTCATCGCAAAATGGCGGGAGCCAGGGAACCGTTGCTGATGTCGCATTGAGTGCAATGGAATCTGCGCCGGCAGGTGGCACAACCTACACCATTCCGCTGCTTCACAATGCACTGCAGTCGATGGCTACGCTCGCTCTGGAAACGGCATCGTCTTCCAGCTGCTCCACCGGAGCGGACTGCGCTACCTACACCATGCTGCTCCCAGCGGGTGGCCCGTACGTCGGGTCCTATTCTGCGAATGGGGCCGCGCTGTCCCAGACGGCTCCGCTGGCGACGTACATCATAGATGGCTTGGCCGTTGTTCCATCTTCGGGCGGCACCGCGGACTGCACACCGTCAGAGCAGCAGACCTCCTCATATCAATTGGCTGCGGGCGGCAGCACCATCACCATTCAGCCGCTCGCATTCACGCAGTGTCAGTAATGTTCAAAGAACTCGGAGAACCGCGAGAGGATCCGTGCGCGTCCGAGTCAGAGATCATCTAATTTGCGTTGCACTGCTCCTCCCGTCAGACTGGAGCCGACCATCCGCTCAAGGCAAGGATTGGCTCAACTGGTCTGAAGGGATCCCGTAGATGCAGCGATCGTTTAAGCTTTTTCTCCTCGTTCTTCTGCTATTTGGTACGAGCGCTGCCCTCCGCGCTCAGGATCTCGACCTACACGGCACCATCGCGCCTGAGCAGGCAGACAGTTACGTTCTCGCGCCCTTCGAGGTGCCCTCGGGCATCAAACGGCTGGACGTCTCGTTCACCTACACCGGCAAGGAAGACAAAACTACGCTCGATCTCGGTCTGCTCGATCCAGAACGCTTTCGCGGGTGGAGCGGTGGCAACAAACACGCATTCAGCGTCGGCATCGCGGACGCGACGCCGTCTTATCTGCCCGGACCGCTGCCTCCCGGCACCTGGAAGCTGCTTATCGGTGTCGCCTATCTGGGCGAAGGCCACACGTCCAACTATCAGGCGCATGTGCATTTCGTAAAGACAATGGATGTGGATATCACCGGCTTCGCCACCTCGCCGATCGCAACTAGCGAGCGCTGGTATCGCGGCGACCTGCACATGCACACCGCGCACAGCGATGGCTCCTGCACCAGCCAATCTGGAAAGGCGGTTCCATGTCCCGTCTTTGTCACCGTCGAGGACGCGGTGAAGCAAAAACTGGACTTTATCGCCATCACTGATCACAACACGATTTCGCATTACGGCGCTGAACGCGAGTTGCAACCTTACTTCGATCAGATCCTGCTGATTCCCGGCCGCGAGATCACGACCTATTCCGGGCACGCAAACATCTTCGGTCCCACCGACTTCGTCGATTTCCGCGCCGAGGCCAAAGGCGCACCGTCCATCAATGCAGTCTTTCGTGCAGCCCAGGCCGCAGGCGCGGTAGTCTCGGTCAACCATCCCGGGGACCCCACTGGCGCAAGCTGTATTGGCTGTGGATGGTCTGTCACAGATACGGATTGGAGTCTCGTCAACGGCATCGAAGCCGTCAATGGAAATGACCCGAAGCACTACGAAGCCGACATTCGATTCTGGGATCAGCAACTCGGGAAGGGTTATCGTCTGATCGCCATCGGCGGCAGCGACACCCACCGCGCGGAGTTCGGTACCATCGGCCATCCGACGACGGTGGTCCATGCGCAGGAGCTCTCGGTAAGCGGGATTCTCGGTGCCATTCGCAATGGGCATGTCTGTATCGACCTCACTGCATCGCGCGATAAAGTGATTGACCTGGAGGCGGCCAACGGCAAGGCCCATGCCGCAATGGGCGAGGAGCTGACCGTGGGTCGGAACCAGCGCCTCTCGATCACGGCGCACCTCGCGGGCGCATCCGGGTCCACGCTGCACTGGCTGCTCGATGGCAAAGAGCTCGTGATGTTGCCGCCCGGGACCGTGTCCGGCGATTCCACAGACCAGTCGGCCATCTGGACCAGTGACGGCCAGCGCCATTGGCTGCGCGCAGAAGTTCGCAACGCCGCCGGAACCCTTCTATTGCTCAGCAACCCAGTTTTTCTCAATTGGCCTGCAAAGCCTTAGAAGAACCATCGAATGCTCAGGATGGACCGGATGGAGCAGACAAATTTCTGTCTGGCCGCGGCCTTGCAAGCCAATCGGGGGTTAAATATAAGAAACCTCGTGGGTCGGGCGGCGTTATCCGACCTGGGCGGCATCGAAGGTCTGGAGAGTAAGGCAGCCATCCCGCACATAATTCGGAGCTTAGATTTGGAGCACGGCCTCAAAACCCCTTCCGACGACGTTTCTCAAAATGTCCCGGGATTGTTTGATCCTCGCTCTCACCTCGCAGCGATTGTCGATTTCTCAGATGACCCCATCATCAGCAAGGACCTGAATGGCGTCGTTATCAGCTGGAACGAAGCGGCGACCCGCCTATTTGGTTACCAGCCAAATGAGATGATCGGCCGATCAATACTTCAGATCATCCCGCCTGAGCTGCACCATGAAGAGGATGAGATCGTACGCAGGCTGAAGGCTGGCGAACGAATCGAACATTATGAGACTGTCCGTTTCGGAAAAAATGGGGAACGGATATCAGTCTCGGTTACAATTTCTCCAATCAAGGACGCGAATGGACGTGTCATCGGCGCTTCCAAGATCGCTCGCGATATCACGGGACATAAGAGAAACGAGGAAAGCCGCTTCCGCCTCGCTGCGATTGTAGATTCCGCAGATGACGCAATCATCAGCAAAGACTTGAACGGTATCGTTAAAAGCTGGAACGAAGGGGCTCGCCGGATGTTTGGATATGTCGCGGAGGAGATGATTGGCCAGTCCATCCTGCGGCTCATTCCCGACGATCTGTACCACGAAGAGGAGCAAATACTGCGCACGTTACGAGCTGGCGGTCGCGTTGATCATTATGAGACGACGCGGAAAAAAAAGAATGGCGACCTGATCGAAGTGTCCGTTACCATTTCGCCGATCAGGGATGAGACTGACAAGGTTATCGGTGCCTCGAAAATTGCCCGAGATGTCTCCGATCGAAAACGCATTGAGCGCCTGCTGATCCAGTCCGAAAAATTTGCCGCAACAGGTCGCATGGCTGCTGCTATCGCACACGAAATCAATAATCCTCTGGAATCGGTAATAAATCTGATATATCTGGCGCGCCAGAACATCGACGCAACCGGGAAGGCATTGAATTTTCTTCTCACTGCTGAGCAGGAAGTGGAACGCGTCTCACATCTTGCCCGCCAGACGCTGGGATACTATCGCGATACAGGGTCGGCAAGCGAAACGTATCTTCATGACCTGATCGAGAATGTTCTGACTGTCTATCATGCGAAAGTCGTTTCTGGAGGCATTTCAGTAGACACTCGATTTAACGATCTGCAGAAGATCCTAGTGAGCAGGGGGGAGATGCTGCAGGTCTTCTCCAACATCATCGCGAATTCGATCGATGCTATGCCCGAGGGCGGGACGTTGCATGTTGCGACCCGAAAGCTGATGGATCCTGACGGTGACGGAATTCAGATCGTCATCCGAGATACCGGCGTGGGTATCCAACAGGAACATCTGGAGAGAGTGTTCGAACCTTTTTTCACCACCAAGGGCGACCGTGGAACGGGCGTTGGGCTCTGGGTCGCCAAACAGCTGGTCGAACGGCGTGGTGGTCGAATTTCCATCGCGAGTAGTGCTGAAGAAGGCAAAAGCGGTACAAGCATCACCATCTATATTCCTTTTGCTGTACCCGCGTCTCGCCTGGATTCCAGTCCGGAACCCGAGCAGCTTTCGAAGGGGATTGCTCATGATTGAGAGTGTCTTTTACTTGTCGGACGACTTCGCCCTGCGTACCGGCGCGGCCCGCGATACAAAGCGGGCTTCGGCCGATCCTCATCGAAGCCGGCTGAAAGTGCTGGTGGTTGACGATCAGAGGCTCATCGTCGACACCATCGCTGAAATACTGGAGGGGGCCGGCTTCGAGGCAATCCCGGTCTACGATCCCTGGGAAGCGCTGGACGTTGCCGCTCGCTCTCAGCCTGATTACCTGCTCACGGATGTATTAATGCCCCGGATGAATGGGGTGGAGCTCGCAATTGCGATCCGGAAGATGTACCCAACCGTGAAGATCCTGCTCTTTTCGGGCCAAGCAGGAATTTCGGAGATCCTCCTTGAGGCGCAGAGGCGAGGATTTGAATTTGAACTGATTCCGAAGCCCATCCATCCGCTGAAGCTGGTTGAGCGGCTCAAAGAGCAGGAATAGCCACCCACGATAGCCATTCGTTTCGCATACATTTCGAGTGCGCGTTCTAAAGTTGTCCCAGAGCAGCGGGATTTCGACGTCTGGTAGCGTATTGCCCACATTTGCTGATGAGCGTTGACGTCCTCAGCTTGACGCCGGACGGGTCGCCTAGATCGGGCTGAGACGTAATGGCGGAGAGGGAGGGATTCGAACCCCCGATAGCCTTGCGACTATGGCTGATTTCGAGTCAGCTGCATTCAACCGGGCTCTGCCACCTCTCCGCTCGGTAAGCCGCTCAGTGCAAATGGCTTCTGCGGTCACGCATCCGGTAGGTCTATTGTACCAACTGCCATCGCGCCGAAAAAGGCGAGGCAAAC
>JBJMGC010000210.1:0-14515 GCA_045808105.1 Acidobacteriaceae bacterium
GCTGAGCTATCGCCGGCGCGAGGATCGCCGGGAGATGCCGGGGGCCTTTGAAGTCGGGCTGAAGGACGGCATCAGCCTGCGCAATGCGCTGCTGACCGATCGCGGATTGAATGCGTTTCTGCACGATGAGCTGGGCAACTACGACGGCGATCACCTGCGCTTCGATGAGCTTCCGATTCCATTTCGCTGCGTCTCTACGGACCTGAACACGCTGCGACCGGTGATTTTCTATGGCGGATCGATACCGCTGGCGGTGCGAGCCTCGATTGCCATTCCCGGAATATTTGCGCCGGTGAAGTACCGGGGGCACTACCTGGTGGACGGCGCGATCATGGAAAATCTGCCGACCGAGGTGGCGAAGCGCGACCTCCGGTCGGATGTGGTGATCGCGGTTCTGTTGCCATCGACGGAGTTTGCGGACAGCGATGTGGCCTCTGTGGTGGGCGTTTTCGCGCGCGCCTTCTCCGCAGGGACAGCGCGCAACGAACGTGAGTCGATGAAACTGGCTAACATCTTGCTGATGCCGGATACAGGCAAGTACGGCGTGGGTGAGTACGGCAAGGCGCAGGAACTGGTTGATGCCGGCTATGCATCCGCAAAGGCGGAGAGCGGAGAGCTGCTGAAATATCAGCTGTCGCCGGATGCGTGGAAGGAGTACGTGGCCGACAAACGCGCGCGGCAGCGAGTGCGTCCGGGGCTGCTTGAGACGTTGAAGATACAAGGCGGTTCGGCCGGCGCCAAGGAGAACGTCTCGGAAGGCATGAAGCCTCTCCGAGGCAAACCGATCCAACCGAGGCCCATTATCAACGCACTGAATCAGTTCCAGAACAATCAGACTTACGAGGCGGAATTTGTGACGCTCGCGCCGCGCCGCCCGGATGGCACTGCCGCACCCGGCCCGGACAATGGCGTGTTGGTGAACCTGGAGCCCACACGCAACGGTCCGCCATTCTTGCTAGTGGGTGCAGACATCACCGCGATGACGGATAATGTGTCGCGCGGCACACTCGACCTGCGGCTCATCAACAACGACCTGGGCGGTTACCAGTCGGAGCTGCGTACGGATCTGCGGATCGGATTCCTGACGCAGGCTTCGACGGAGTACTACCGGCTGTTGCGGCAGGACGGGCTATTTGTGCAGCCGCATGCCGGGCTGCTGCGGCAGCCGGTCTATATCTTCAGCAACCAGCATCGCATTGCGGAGCGTCTGCAGCAGAATGCCGGCGGCGGTATCGACCTTGGACGCACCTATCACTCGCGCGCGCAGCTTGCCGCGGAGTGGCGCTACGAAAGCGTGCGCTGGCACACCCAGAGCGGCGATGACTTCCGCCCGGATCTCTCCGGAACCGCCCAGACCGGCGTGCTGCACTTCACCTACAACAGCCTGAATGCCGGCCAGCTCGCCACGCATGGAGTGCTGTTCGATGTTGCAGCCGGCGCGCTGTATCACTCGGTCGCGAGCCACAACGCGCCGCTGGCGCATTTCAACGCGATGTATTCGACAACGTTCTCAGACAAGAACATTGTGGGATTCGGCATAGCCGCGGATATGTATTTCCGCCACAACGTGGCCGACCCACTCCGCTTCACATTGGGCGGCCCGATGCGGCTCACTGCGTCATCCATCGATGAGTATCGCGGCACGGATGACATGCTGGTGCGCGCCGCGTATCTGCGGCGGATCGCTTCCCTGCCCACCCAACTCGGCGACGGTCTCTATATCTCCAGTGCGTATGAGGCGGGCGAGATGTGGTCGCCGGAGCGGCGGGCATTTCTGCGGCAGGATGGCGTTCTCGGTGTACTCGCGGCGACGCCGCTCGGCTCGGTTACGCTGGGCGGCTCGGTGGGTGATGCGGGCCGACGAAAGATCTTCTTTACCTTCGGGAGGCTCTTCTAAGCCGGCAACCGGTAAATGCGTGGGCTGCCGTAAACTGTCGGTATGGCGCGAACCGAATCCACGATGCAGCCGCTGGGCACAATTGCCCCGGACTTTTCCCTTCCCGATGTTCTCTCCGGCAAGATGGTGAACCGCGATAGCGCAAAGGGTGCAGGCGGACTGCTGGCGATGTTCCTCTGCGTGCATTGCCCATTCGTGAAGCATGTCGAGCAGGGCATCGCGCGATTTGCGGGAGACTATGCAGGACAGGGGCTGGGTATCGTCGGCATCAGCAGCAACGACGCGGTTGCGTTCCCGGACGATTCACCAGAGGGCATGCGCGCGCAGGCAAAGCGGCTCGGCTTTACCTTTCCCTATCTCTACGACGAATCGCAGCAGGCGGCGCGGGCCTACGAAGCTGCGTGCACGCCGGACTTCTTTCTCTACGATCGCAATCTGAAGCTGGTGTATCGCGGGCAATTCGATGCGAGCCGTCCCAGCCTGCATGTGCCGGTGACGGGCAGCGACTTGCGCCGTGCAGTGGAAGCGCTGCTCGCGGGCAAGCCGGCGCTCGAACAGCAACAAGCGAGCGTTGGCTGCAATATCAAGTGGAAGTAGCGCCGCACGCATCGTTTTTGTCAGACGGCGCGTGAATTCAGGTTCACTTTGTGCTTGTCGGCGTGATTTGAGCCTCTGCTGACTTCAGCATGAAGCGGTGCGTCACCGGCTGGGCATCTTTCTGCTGCTGTGCGATGGAGGAAGCGACTGCCTGCTGCATGGCCTGCTGCTCCGGCTGCGGCGCAGCATCAGGATGCTTCTCCGTCCCCGCAACCAACGTAAAGAGGTTGCGTTCAAGTTGGTTGCGATGCTCCGTCTCCCACGCGAGCGTCTGCGACTGCCGCAGCATCGGCGTTGCCATGCGTGCCAGGTTGACGCCATGCTGCAGCGCGTCTGCCGTGAAGTTGGCCACCGGCTGATTGTCGATGGTGAGCGCGTATTCGCCAGCGGCGAGCCCCGTGACGGTCAGCGTCTCCTGATCGAGCGCAGTCTCCAAGTCGGCAGCCTTCAATGCCAGGTCCGTAATTGGGTCGGTCCCGCTGAGCGGGAGCGGCAAAGGTAAAGCATTTTCGATCTCGGTCCACTCGAGCGTGCCGGCCTTCTTCTCATGCTTCACGTCCGTGACGCTCGCATTCTGCACGTCACTTGCCTTTGCGCCATGCGCGTCCACCGTCACGCTGCTGACGAGCGCGGGCGCGTGCCACGCCTTGAGGAGGGCCGCGGCCATTACCCAATGCACGCCTTCGCCGGGATGAACGCGGTCCGGGATGAGGCGAGAGGCCAGGTCGGGATGCGCGGCCTCGACCTTCTGCAGCACGTCGACGACAGGTGCGTTGAAGTCGACGAAGCTCTGATGGGTGCGATCTGCTTCGTTGCGATCGAAGGCGCTGTAGGCCTGCATGACCTCGTTGTAATGAAGAGTCGGTTGGGTAACGTCGTCGTGTGGCGATGGACCGATTAAGGTGAGCTTTACGCCGGGCACGCCGGCGAGGATCGTATCCACCATCGATCTGTAACCGTCTTCGTACGTTTTCTGGATCGCTGCATTTGGCTGGCGATAATAGCCGTCGTTCATGCCCAGCATGATGGTCACAATATTGGGACGGTACGGCAGGAGGTCGCGCTGAATGCGCAGATCGATCGGCCCCGCCCACCCGCCAGAAACCTTGTCGCCGCCTACACCCGACTGGGTCCACTGGTTTTTCCATCTAGGAAAGCGGGTCAGCACATACTCCTCAACGAAGGTCGAATAGAGACGCTGGTCCGTGATGCTGTCGCCGTAGAGCACGATGCGATCGCCATCGTGAATTGCAAAATCGCTGGCGGCCGGCGGTGTGGCTGTTTGCGCAGAGGCGAAAGGAAGGACCGAGAACAGCAGGCCCGCACAGAGAGCAGTAGATCTCGCAATATCACTCATGAAGCAAAAGTCTAAACCGAGATCAGCAACGATGCAGGACTATGGACGTAGTACGCTCAGTTTGTGCCGAGCGATCCCTCATCGCGCAAGTCGTTGCTTGCCATCGAACAGCTGACGATCGCGTTTCGCGGAAAGCCGGTCGTGCGTGATTTGAGCCTTGCAATCGCGCCGGGCGAGGTGCTGGGCCTGGTGGGCGAATCGGGCTCGGGTAAATCCGTTACATCGCTCGCGATCCTTGGCCTGCTGGAGAGTGCGGCCGAGGTGCGGGGCAGCATCCGCTTCGATGGCGAAGAGCTGCTGACACTGCGACCGGAAGCGATGCGCCGTTATCGCGGCCGCCACATCGCGATGATCTTCCAGGAGCCGATGACCGCGTTGAACCCGGTGATGCCCGTGGGGCGGCAGATTGCAGAAGCGATTGAAACGCACCAGCCTACGTTGACGCGGCGCGATGTGCGCGACGCAGTGATCGCGAATCTGGAAGCTGTAGCGTTGCCTGAGCCGGAAAAGCGATATTCGGACTATCCGCATCAATTTTCCGGTGGCCAGCGACAGCGCATCCTGATCGCCATGGCACTCGCGAACCGGCCGCAGCTTTTGATTGCCGACGAGCCCACCACGGCACTGGATGTAACCGTGCAGGCGCAGGTATTGAAACTGTTGCGCGACCTGCAGCAGCAGTTTGGGCTGGCAATGCTCTTCATCTCGCATGACCTCGCCGTGGTAGCCGAAGTGGCCGACCGCGTGGCGGTGATGCGCCATGGGTGGTTATTAGAGCAGGGTAGCCGTGAGCAAATTTTTCATACTCCGCGGCATCCTTACACACGTAGCCTGCTGGGCGCAGTGCCTACGCTCGAAACCGATCGCACCCTGCCACTTTCGACGCTGCCATCTGCCACGGATGTGCTTCCCGGACCACTGGTCGAATACGACATTGGTCACCAGGTACGCGCGCTTTCCTAACTTGGTGCACCGCCATTCGTGACATCCTAGAAGAGCTTCCTACAACGGGAACGCTGCAAGAGATAACTCGCTGTACTTTGCACTTATAGAAGACTTTTCCCCGGGCTTCGTTCATGCGCGCTCTCATCCTATCGGACATTCACGCAAACATGCAGGCGCTCGCCGCTGTGCTAGCTGCTGCGCCGGACCACGATATCGTGTGGAATCTGGGCGATGTCGTCGGCTATGGTGCTTCGCCGAATGAGACGATCGTGTGCCTGGGAGATTTGAAAAGCGTGTACGTGCGCGGCAACCACGATCGCGCGTGCTGCGGGCTGACATCGCTTGAGGAGTTCAACCCGGTTGCACGGCAGGCGGCCGAGTGGACGCATACGCAATTGTCGAAGAGCCGCCTGAAGTGGCTGTGTGAATTGCCGCAAGGGCCGATCACGGTGGGCGAAGGGCTGGTATGCGTGCATGGCTCGGCGGCGAATGAAGATATCTACGTCCAGTCGCTCGGCGAAGCGATCGACGCGTTGCAAGCGGTGCCCAGTGCGTGGGTCGAATTTTACGGCCACACGCATGTGCAGGGCGGTTTTGTGCGCAGCGATGACGGCTGGTATGTTTTCAAGCCCGAGTACACCTCCAAGCACAACCAGGAGTACTTTGACCTGCCGATGCGTCGCGGCGTGCGTTACCTGCTGAATCCCGGCTCGGTGGGGCAGCCGCGCGATGGCGATTGGCGCGCGGCGTTTGCGTTGTATGACGATGTGGTTTCGGTGGTCCGCTTCTACCGCGTGCCCTACGATCTGGATCGCGCGCAGAAGAAGATTCTTGCGGCAGGACTGCCGGAGAGACTGGCGACGCGACTGGCCGAAGGGCTCTAGTTTCCGCGCTGCGGCATTACTTCAGCGGCGAAGCGCTCCATCTCCTCGCGCTGGGGGCTGGATTGCAACAGCAGCAGATCCACTCCGGCTTCACCGAATGCGGCAATGCGCTCCTTTACCTGTTCCGGCGTGCCGACCAGGCCACTGCGTAGCCCGCGATTCGAGACGGAGTAGTCCTCAAGCGAGATCTTCTGCTCGAGCTTCGACCCTGTGACCCACTGCTGGTAATTCTGGTAGCCGCGTGCCGACTGCTGCACATCCGTGATGCGCGCGACCTCGCGCTCGGCCTCAGCTTCGGTGTCGCGCACGATGGCGTAGCCTGCAACGCCGTAGATCATCGGCGGCAGGCCGAGCCGCTCGCGCCGCTCGCGCATATCGGCGATCTTGCGGCCGACGATCTCCGGGGGATCACCGTGCATCAGGTACGCATCGCACTTGCTCGCGATCAGGTTCTTTGCCGTGTCGCTTTCGCCACCGGCATAAAGAGTGGGCCGCGGCTGGCGCACCGGCTTGGGTGAGAGCACATTCTCCGCAACGGAATAGTAACGGCCGCTGTAGCTAAATCCCTGTTGCCGCCAGCAGCCATCAATCACGTCCAGCCACTCAGAGGTGCGCGCGTAGCGGTCATCGTGCGTGTCGAAGTGCACACCGTACTTGGTGGCCTCGTCAGCCCACCAGCTGGAAACGACGTTGAGCGTGAGGCGCCCGTTAGAGATGCGATCAATGTTAGCGGCTTGCTTTGCCAGCAGCGCGGGATTGTGGAAGGTGGGTCGCACAGCCACCATCAGCTCCATGTTGCTGGTGACAGCAGCCAGCGCAGCAGCAGTTGACCACGCATCGAGCGAAGGTGCGTCGACACCTTTGATGTCATTGAGGTTCAGCTCAGCAATCAGTGAGAGGTCATAGCCGAGCACTTCGGCGCGGATGGTGAGGTCGCGCACATATTCCCAGGTCGCGGCCATCTTCTCATCTTCGACGTTGCGCAGCCAGCCGCCAAAGACGGGCATCCAGAAGCCGTAACACATATGGTTTTCAGCCATGCGTCAGCTCGGGAACGCGCGTGGCTTTCGCCGCTTCTTGTTCCAGCCAGTCGGCGAGCTTCGCGAAGGGATCGAAGCCGACGACGTTGACGCCGTCCGCGACGAAATTCGAGAGAGCATTGATGTCGTAGTAGAGGCGCTGGCCGTCGCGGTCGTCGGTAATGTATTCGACGCCGCCGATCTTGATGCCCGCGTGCTGCATAATGCGCTCGACCTCCGCGATGACTTCGCGCGGCGGTTGGAATCCTTCGACCCGCAGTCCGGTCTTCGGAGCATCGATGGCACATGCTGCGCGATTCAATTCGACGCCGCTGCTGGTGCGGCAGATATCTGCCGGGCACAGATCGAACGTCTCGCCGGTGATGTGGACTTTGATCGCGTAGAGATAGCGGCCATTCAGCACCTCCACGCGCACGATGTGCGCGTCGCGCGCGGGAATGAACTCCTGTACCAGCGCGGTCGAATCCATGCCCAGTGCGAGGCCGTCCGCGGTGTCCGCGCGCAGAACGGCCGCGGCCGCAAGTTGCGTTGGATGGTCGAAGCGCTTGACGCCGGCGCCGCTACCGCCAATGTTCGGTTTCACCACCACGGGCCAGCGGAGGCCTTCCGTCACGGAAGTGGCTTGCGCTGCGCGATGGATCACGCGCGCCTTGGGATATGGCAGGCCGAGTTCTTCAAGCAATGACAGCTGCGCAGCCTTCGATAACTCGGTGCGAAATGCCTTCAGGCCATTGATGACGCGCACGCCGCGGCGTTCGAGGTGATCGAGAAAGCCAAGCGTGTAGAAGATCTGATCGCCATGGTCGCGGTTCCAGGCCGAGGGGCTCATGCGGTTGAAAACCAGCGCGTATTCCTGCTCAGGATGCTGTTCCGGCGCGAAGCTATGGTCGGGAGCGTGCAGCTTGACGTAGCTGGTACCGCGCCGATCGAGTTCCGCGAAGAGCGGCTTGAACCAGTTGGGCTGCTCATAATAGATGGCGATCGGCAAGGCGGAAGATGGCGGCATGGCACTCCCTTTGACGCGGCAGAAGACATCGCGGGTACACGGCCCCCGCCATTCTTCACGTTAGCAATAAGGTGAGCAGGCAGCAACCGCGGGCGGGATTGGTTGCTTAAAAGAGCAGGTTCGCCTTGCGCGGCAGCGGCAGGTTGAAGTGCTCGTACGCCAACCGCGTGGCGACACGTCCGCGCGGTGTCCGGTCGAGAAAGCCGATCTGGATGAGGAAAGGCTCGTAGACCTCCTCGAGTGCATCTTCCTCCTCGGCCAGCGTGGCGGCCAGCGTATTCAGGCCCACAGGGCCGCCATCGTACTTTTCGATAATGGTGAGCAGCAGGCGCCGGTCGAGCTCATCGAAACCATGGGCATCGACCTCCAGCATCTTGAGTGCGGCCTGCGCAGTGGCGCGATCGATGGTCCCGGTGCCGCGTACCTGCGCGTAATCGCGCACGCGGCGCAGCAGGCGATTGGCAATCCGGGGCGTGCCGCGCGAACGAAGCGCGATCTCCGAAGCGCCATCCGCGTCGATCGGAACCTGCAGCACCTCCGCAGATCGCTCGACGACGTAGCGTAATTCCTCTTCGGTGTAGAACTCCAACCGGAGCAGGATGCCAAAACGCGACCGCAGCGGTGACGAGAGTAGTCCCGGCCGCGTGGTGGCGGCGACAAAGGTGAAGGGCCGGATCTCCATGACGTGCGTGCGCGCCGCGGGACCCTGGCCGATGATGATGTCCAGCTTGTAATCCTCAAGCGCCGTGTAGAGCTTCTCTTCCAGCACAGGCTGCAGCCTATGGATCTCGTCCAGGAAGAGGACCTGGCGCTCACGCAGGTTGGTGAGGATGGCGGTGAGATCGCCCTGAATCTGCAGTGCCGGGCCGGAAGTCTGCTGGAAAGCTACATCGAGCTCGTTCGCGATGATGGACGCAAGCGTGGTCTTGCCCAGGCCCGGAGGCCCGAAGAGCAACACGTGATCCAACGCTTCTCCGCGGCTCTTTGCAGCCTCCAGCGCTATGGCCAGTTGTTCCTTGGCCTTGGTCTGGCCAATGAACTCTGCGAGCCGCCGGGGCCGCAGTTTCAGCTCGAAGGAGCTGTCCTCCTCACCACGCGTTGCTGAGACCAGCCGCTCCGGATCGTTGTCGCTGCGCTTCACAATCCGGAGTGTACCAATCGGCTTGTATCGTCATTTGCGGAAGTTCATCGCGTAGGTATCGGCGGGCATGCCCGCCGTTCGCGCAGCATCGCGCCGCGCAAAGGCCTCCTGGCGAGTGGTTCCTCCGCCCAATGTAACCAAATACGGCGCGTGTCCGGTCGGAGAGAAGACCTGCGGTTCCAGCTTGGGATATTGCGCGGCCAGTTCGGTGGCCTTTCGCTGCGCCGCACTTTCCTGGTTGTAGGTGTAGGCGACCACGTGCCACACGCTGCGCTCTGCGGTTGCTGGTGCGGCTTCCGCAGGCGCTTTTGTGGGCGACGGTCGCGGCGCGGGCTTCACCGTCTCTGGCGCGCCCATGGTGGCCGCGGCATCCCCTACCGGAGTTGCCGATGGGGGAACAGCCGCCGGTGCCGCTTGCGGCGGATTTGCAGAGGAGCGTGCCTCGCCGCTGATAGGCGTGTGTCCCTTGGGCCGCTTCACGGCGAGCCAGAACACGACCAGCGCAATCGCCATCAGCACAATGGCGGCGATGGCGATACCTGGCCGTTTGCGCGGTCGGGATCCTTCGTCCCTGGCCAGCGCCGCGCGAGGAACAGCCGCCGCGGGTGCCGAGGTGTGGGGCCTGGAGTGCGCCGACGAAGGCGCCGAAGCAGGAGCCGAGGCGGATGCGGAAGAGGGCGCGGCAACTGGAGTCGCCGCTTCAGCACTCGAGGAAGACGCGGCGGCGGCACTCGTCGTAGCCGGACCGCTCAGCACGCGACGCATCGCAGCCAATGAGCCGTTGCTTGCGGCGCCCGCGCGCACCAGCGTGGCAAAGGGAGCCGGGAGCGCCAGGGCATCGCGTTCGCTTGAAAAACGGCGACCGGTGAGCGCGTTGTAAATGAGGGCGGCCAACGCCGGAGCATCGCTGTCACCCTGGCGCTGCGTCAGGCAATCGCTGCGCAGCTTGATGCTGTCTCCAACCCCCAGCACGCCCGCGGAGTCGACGTGGCCGTGGTAGAGCCCCGCGCCTTCTACGGTTTCGAGCGCACTCAGCAGGCTCTCGGAGACCTCGCGAGTCTCCTCCGGCGTGAGAGGCCGCTCGCGCAGCACGTCGGCAAGCGTTTGGTCGAACGGCTCCATCACCGCGTAAACGTAGGGGTCGCCAGCGATCCTGGCCGAGCCCGTGCGACGGATGATCAGCAGATTCGGGTGCTGGACGCGCGCCGCCGTCTGCAGGCGGGCGAGGGCTGCGTCTTCATCGTTCAGCGCCTCGAAGACGCTGACCACGCGCGGTTGCCCATCTGAACCCGTGGTGGCGAACCAGGCGGTGCGGCCTTCGCTGCGCAGTAGCTTCTGCAGCGGCAGATTGTCGTCTAAAACCTCGCCTTCGATCTCGTTCCAAAGCGGCATGTGCATTCATCCCCGTGGGTGAAGTGTCCGGGCAGAAGAAAAGGGCACGCCTGCGCGTCTCACGTCGGAGATTGCGCCGGCACAGCCGAAAAGCCTGCACGCAGCAAAGGCCGGGCGCGTGGCATTGCCCGCGCCCGGCTGCATTGCTGTTGTTCTTTAGGTGAGTCTACTCCGTGGCCACTCAGGCGAGATTGACTTCGACCGGCACCGGCCCAATCGCCTGCGAGTTTGATGCACGTTCCGCAGAACCGCCGGCCACTACCCGGCCGCCGGCGCCCGCGCGTGCCAGCAGACGCATGCCTTCGCCGGCCATCTCGCGCGCCATCTGGCGCAGTTCTTCAGGGCGCTCGTTGTGCGTGTTGGTCAGTTCTACTAGTGCCGCGGCAGCCTTCAGCTTGGCCACGCCGTCGAAGGATGCCAGGCCCGCAGCTCCACCCGTGGCCTGGATAATGCAGTCGGCCGTGATCTTGAACATCGTGTCGCCCTGGATGACGAAGGCGACCAGGTATTTTTCCGGGGTTGTCGGTGCAGTGCTCATGTGTAGCAATCCTCTCGTGCGGTGTTTCGTGGCTATTTCAGAACACTCTGTAAGAGGCATTCGGGTCAAGAGTAGAACGCCTGATTCCCAGTACACATTCTGGTTCCCTTCTCATTGCGATACCATCACGATGCACATGCCCGATTCGAATTTCGCAACAGGACACGGCACCACGCTTTCGACGCTGTTGACCGAAGCGCGCTACAAGCCGAGCGAACTTATCGACGAGCTCTCAACCATCGAGATGCTCGAAGTGATGAACGCAGCCGATCGGGAAGTGGCCGATGCAGTGGCTCGCGAGATTCCTGCCATTGCGCGTGCGGTGGATGCGATTGCGGCGGCGCTGGATCCGGAACGCGGCGGGCGGCTGTTCTACGTGGGAGCCGGAACCTCGGGCCGGCTCGGTGTGCTCGATGCATCAGAATGCCCGCCCACTTTCAATGTGCCTCCAACACTGGTGCAGGGCTTCATCGCCGGAGGCGACTACGCCTTGCGGCATTCCGTGGAAGGCGCAGAGGATTCGCCGGAACTGGGTGCAACGGATCTGCGTGCGCACAGCTTCACTGCGAAGGATGTGCTCGCCGGCATTGCGGCCAGCGGGCGTACGCCTTATGTGCTCGGCGCAATGCAGTATGCACGCACACTCGACGCTGTCATCATCGGAATCAGCTGCGTGCCCAATTCTGAGGTGGCGCGAGCGGCGCAGATCGCCATCACGCCGGCAGTCGGGCCGGAGGTGGTGACCGGATCGACGCGGCTGCGCGCGGGCACTGCGACCAAGCTGGTGCTGAACATGCTCTCCACCGGCGCGATGATCCGGCTGGGCATGGTTTACAGCAACCTGATGGTGAATGTGCAGCCTACGAACGAGAAACTCGCAGACCGCGCGGAGCGCATCGTGGTCGAGCTCACCGGGCTGCCGCGTGAGAGCGCAGCAGCATTGTTCCGCGAGGCGGGATCGATCAAGGCCGCACTCCTGATGCACGCGCACGGATTGAGCCGGGAACAGGCGGAGTCGCTGCTGCACGCGACCCACGGCCATCTGCGCCATGCGATGGAAGCAGCAGCGCGCTAGAGCTTCCGATTTAGTGCGTCCGGTACACTGAACAGGACGCTTTCTCATGTCCACCGATACCTCTCAGCCAGTCCTGACGCCCGCTTCACCAGAAGAGGCTTCGGGCGCCAAGGCGCGGCTAGACAGCGATCCGGGGCACCACCTGCGGCGCTTTCGTTTTGACCGCCCGCAGCAGATCGCCGCACTTCTGCTCCTTCTGCTGCTGGCGCAGTGCCTGCGGCAGATCGCGCGCACCCCGCTGACCGAGAGCGACTACCGATACGCGCGTTGCGGCCGGGAGATGTGGGAGCGGCCCTCGCCGATCGCCGGCTACTTCACCAGTTGCGGCAATATCCACGACGGCGTTCTGGCGTATCGCATGGCCGGACTGCCGCTCACAGTGCAGCGCATCATCGCCGGACAAAGCAGCGACACCAGCACCTGGGAGATGCGCCACGAAGTGAGCTACGTCCAACTGCTGCTGCGCTTCCCCTTCACCATTGCAGCGCTGCTGCTGGGCGGGGCGCTGTGGTGGGTCACGAGGCGCCTCTTTGGGAATCGCGGTGGCTTTGTCGCGCTTGCGTTCTATTGCGTCTCACCGGCCATCGTGGCCGCGGGCTCGCAGCCCAATGCCGAGATCACCGCGGCGCTCGGCATCTTCGCCACCATCTACACGGCAATCGGGGTGGCGCACGCCATGCAGGGACCGCGGCGCAAGTGGCGGCCGCGCATCGTGCTGCTGGCAGCCGGGCTCGCGCTGGTGGCAGCCTCACACTCGGCCGCACTGCTGCTCACCCTGCCTCTGGCGCTTATCTTCATGGTGTATCTTGCTGATCGCAACCGCACCGCCGTGCCCATGGTTATGGTCGCGGGCACGGTAGGCGCGTTTCTTCTGCTCTTTGCCTGCTATGCCTTTCACGCTGACGCGCTGACCTACTACTTCCGCTCCGGTGCTGGACGTCTGGGCCTCAGTACGGCTGCGGCAGGCACGCATCTTTTCTCGTTCGGCGACGCTGGGATCGCAATCGCGTTGGTGGCCGCGCTGGCGTTGTATGTGGCGACGCGACGCTCGCGCTACTTCGGCAACACCACGCCGCTGCTCATCGCGCTCTGTTTCCTGCCGTTGGTCACGACAGGAGTTTTCGGCCAGCCTTGGCTGTGGGCGCTTCCCTTCCTGATGACCTTTGTGGGCGGTGTTTTCGCGGACGCATTGGAGACGCAGCACGGACGCATCTTCCGCTGGGCTGTGGTTGCAATGGTGGCGCTGCAGGCAGTGCTGACGATGGCCCTGCCCGCGTTGCGGTAAAAGATTGCGCTAGCCCAGATGTGACAGCGGCCGCTCGTACGTCGGCATCAGCAGCTCCGCGCTTTGCGGCGGCGCCTGCATGACCTCTGCGAACGCGGTCTGGAAGGCCTGCATGTCCTGCGCTGTCCCCACGGTGATGCGGACGTAGGTAGGCCACGCCGGCCAGACGCGGCCTATGTAAACCTTCTTCGCCTGCATGGCTGTGATCACCTGCTTCGCATCGCGCCGCGTATCCAGCATGAAGCAGTTGCTCTGCGAGCGCGTGTAGGTGTAACCCTGCTTGTCCAGCCACGCGAAGGTGTGCTCGCGGATGTCGGTGTTGATCTTCTTTCGCTCCGGAATCATTGCCGGATGCAACAGGCTGGCATTTGCCGCGGCTGCCGCTGTGATGGGCATCGCGTTCATGCCGTATGTTTGCAGCTTGGTCAGCAGATCGGGGCGGCCGGCGGCGAAGCCGCAGCGCAGACCGGCCATGCCATAGAGCTTCGAAAATGTGCGCAGCACGATGACGTCTTCGCCGGCCCGCGCCATGTCCATGCAACTGGGCACATCGGCGAAGTGGATGTAGGCCTCGTCGATCAGCAGGATCGATCCCTTTGGCTTGTTCTTCAGCGCCCAGACGATGTCGTCTTTCGGTGTCGTGGTGCCGGTCGGGTTGTTCGGATTGCAGATGTAAAATACGCCCGCGTTGGGGCTGGCCGCGATCATCGCCTTCACATCATGGGCATGCGTGTCCCGGGTCAGCGGCACTTTGATGATCTTCGCACCGGCCATGTCGGCGGCGCGCATCCCCGCTTCGTAACCCGGATCGGCGGTGACATAGGGCCGCGACGGGCTGGTGAACGACATGACGGCATAGTGCAGGGGTTCGCTCGAGCCCGCGTAGATGGCGAACGAATCATCCCCCAATCCCTCCTGCTTCATGATGGTGTTCCCGAGGGCGATGGTTTGTTCGAAGTCGTAGCGGCCGCCCTTGGGGGCGATATCGCTACAGGCCTCGCAGGCTAGTGTGCATGGGCCAAGCGGGTTTTCGTTCGCGTTGATGAGAATGGCATCCGGCGGCACCGGTGTGATTCCACCGTGAAAGCGCCGAGCTGTGCGCAAGCCATTGTTGGATGTGGACTGCGCTCCGGTTGCGGAAGCCCATGCAAGATGGGCCTCGGTAACGATGGGGACGGCAGCGGCTGCGGTGGTGGCGATACGCAGGAAAGAGCGGCGGGAGACGGAAGAAGAGCGGTCGGCGGGCATCAGGAAATCCTCCAAATCTGGCAAAGGGGAGAAACCCTCGTGAACGTTGCAGGCGCTGGCGGGATCGGGGCAGCGCACTCGGCATCGAGGCAACGAGGGCTCGACCTGAC
>JBJMGC010000211.1:0-25209 GCA_045808105.1 Acidobacteriaceae bacterium
AACCTCGTGAGCTGGTCATCATCGAGATAGCCGTACTCCTGCTGGCAGCTCAAGCTCTGCTGATCAATCGGCTCGCCGGATTACCATACCCCCTCTGGAATACCTCACTGAGCAAGACTGTCGCAGAAAACGCAATGGAGTAGCGCCACTTACGAGCGGCGTGTTCGCTAGTGCAACCGTCTACGCCGTTCCTCAGTCTGCTGAGAAACTTCTCTGAGTTCTTCTTGGCTAGTTGGCCGAGGACTACCTGCGGGTCGCCATCGGTACACTTCAGTCATGTCGGATTCCTCAGGCCGTTTTCGAGATTGTGCCCAATCCTCTTCCGTTTCTGTTCAGGCCAGTCTCCTTCGGCTTAACGGGCTTTATGGGGGCAGGAAAGTCAACGATCGGGCAGCTGCTTGCCAAGCGAACTGGATGGGAGTTTCTTGATCTAGATACACACATCGAGGTCACGACAGGCAAGAGCGCAAAAGAACTTTTCGCGAATCTTGGCGAATCTGGATTCGACAACTCGAGTCTGAAATTCTGGCAATGGCATTGCAGCGATCAAGGATCATTCTTGCGCCTGGTGGTGCAGTCATCGACAGGGAGGAGAATCAACATGCTTTAGCCCACAGCATCGGTAGCTTTCACTGTGTTTCTAGATGCACCATTCCAGACCTTAAACGAACGATGCTTGGAGCAGGAGCGAGCAGGAAACGGGACGTATCGTCCGCTACTTCACCAAGCTGCCATTGCCACGGGCAGGTACAAATCTCGCAGACTGCTCTACACCGCCCACGCACGACTCACGCTAAATATTGCTGAGAATTCTCGCGAAGAGGTAGTCGAACTCATTTTCGAGGCGATAAGCAAATCCTCGTATTCCATTCAGGAGCATAGAAGAAACGGGAGGCCGCCCCAAAGCTTCTGAGTCAGCAATCTTACGGCGAGGTGGATGAATAGACATTCGTATGTCGAAAGCGGACTTGGATTGCTGGGCGGCACAAGCCGCTATTCCGATGCGACGAAATCAGTTCAGGAAGTTCACAGCGTCGAGAATGCCTCGACCTGGAGGAGGCGGAGGCAGCACCACCCGCACTGGCACATCTGCTGCCCGCACAGCGATCGGCCCCATGGGGACCGATGCAGTCAGGGCCGTCGTTGCCGGCACGGCAGCTCTAGGCAGAGCTGCCCGCGTGCGACGGACCACCGGCGCTAGAACAGTGACGACAGGGGCCTTCTCTACGGCAGGGAGTCGGCGCGGAGCTTTGCCTATCCGCTGGCCCGCTGCTGCGAAACGCGTGCGCTTCGCTTTAAGTTTGCGGACTTGGGTTTCACCCGCGAGGATGTTACGAACCTGTTTGAGCCGAGCGATCTCGGCATCAATCTGCCTCATTATTTCTGAAATTGGCATGGCCACTTAGTGTAAAGCCGATTTTGAATGGATTCGGTGAAGCGATGCTGTCACTCGTTGCAAGTGTACGGGCGGCTCTTACGAGCCGCCCTTGAGGCCATCAGGCCTCGAGCTCCGCGGCATCGCCCTGCTCGGCTACACCAAGCTCGGTGTAGTCGATACGGAGGATGGTCTGAGCGACGATCTCGACGGTCTGGCGGGTGACTTTCTTCTCATCCGTATATTGGCCGGTGCGCAGCTCGCCCTGGACCGGATCGCCCTTCTTCAGGGAGCTGGCGAACTTGGTGAGGTTGCCCCATGCGGCCACGCGGAACCAGTCCGTGGATTCATGCGTCTTGTTGGCCTTGTCCGTCCACTTCTTGGTGGAGGCGATAGAGAAGCGAGTTACAGTTCTGCCGCCCTGTGTGGTCATCGTTTCTGCGTCCTTGCCGAGGTTTCCTGAGATCTGCGCTGCGTTGATGTAAGGCATGATGTGCTCTCCTAGATTGGTTTTTGTCCCGTTGGGACATACTGCCCGGAGGGACGGGGGGTGCATGAACTCCCAAGAGGCGGTGTTATGCCGTGCCAAGAGAGAGAGATTTGTAGGAGATGGGACCCGGAGCCTGCGAGGGGGGAGGAGGCCGGGAAATCTCGACCGCCGCGCCGCTGGGCGTGAATGCTCTTGCGCCTCCCCGATGGCCAATGGGAAAGAAAACCGGGAGAACTCTCTGGCCTAAACGCTCGACAATCTCAGCTCCAGCAAGACAGCTTCGATGACCATGCAGGGCGACACGAATCACACATGCCACTCGGACGGACAGGGTCAGACGCTTGATTCCGCGTTTTCCGCATAGCTTGGGGCGAGCTCTGTTCGCCAGCTCCGGACGATTCCTCGTCAGGAGCTCGCGGCGGATGTTTGTCTTGGACGAGAAGGAAGTCGCGGTTTCCGTCGTCGCTCTACCGAGACCGCACAACTAAACGGAGAGGGCTACGCCCTGCCCGGTGCCACGCCGCCCTCCTCGTGCTGTCAAGGCCGCTACGCGCCGCTCTCGCGGTGGCCTGCGGCCAACCTGGACAGCGGAGTGCTGCGCGGCCGTCTCCGCACATCGCATTTTTCTTTCAGAAAAATGGGGATTTTTCAGTCTGAGCTTAGAGCGAAATACCTTGTCCATGATCCTGTTCTCTGCCCTTGGAAACTGATGAACCGAGTTCGTTCCCATTGCCGTGGTGCGCATGATGATGCTGACCGAGTGCATGATCGAGCGCAGCTTCCCGTGTGATCGGCTGCGCGTGGCGGTCGTAGAACTGGCCTTGCGGGTCGATGTGCACGCGGCCATGCGTGCGGTCGTGTTCGTAGGTCTGGATCTCGCCATAGGAGCCCTTCCAGGTGAAGTCTTGACCCTCTTGCGGTGTTAGGGCTTTTTCGATTGGTCCTCTTTGCCTTTGGAAGAGCTCCTCTGGCTGTTGGCTTCGCTCCTGCCTTTGATCCGACATGATTGGCTGCTTCGGTTGTTGGGCGTGGTGTAGTTCCTGCCGCTGCTGGAAGTCCACTGCTGAGGTCTTGGTGACATCGGAGCTGAGGCGCTGGCCCAGCGCGGCGGCATCATTCGTATAAATTTGCACATCGTGCGAAGCGCGCGAGACAGACACATACGCGAAGCGGGTGTTGATGAGATCGGCGTGTGTGGAGGTGTCCATGTTGATGAGCACACGCTCGGCAGTGAGCCCCTGTGAGCTATGCGACGTCACGGCATAGCCATGGTCGATGTGCCGCATTTGGTTGACGTCGAAGGTGACGATGCGCTCCTTCTCGCCATCCATCTTTACGGTGAGCTGTGATCCATCGATCTTTTGGAAAGTGGCCAGCTCGCGGTTGGCAACGTGCAGGTTGCGATCTGGCGCCGTGAACTGGATATGATCCCCAGGGGCGAACTCGCGTTCTCTCTCACGGTATGCAGTCATCCCTTGCAGGCGTTTTGGGTCGTAGACGATGCCATTAAAGCAGATTTCCCGAGTTCCCGCATGCCGTCGTTTCGCGCTAGCGTTGTGCGGCGATCAGCACCTTCTGCAACGTGAATGAGCTATCGGGCTGCACTTCAAAAAAGCTGCGTACCTCATCCGGCGCCGCGCTCCACAAGGAATGGATAGCTGAAATCCGTTCGGGCGATGTGCGCTGGCGCTCGACCCAGCCGGAGAATTCGAGCTTGACTGGCCACTCTTTACGCACGCTCGCGGTGAAACCTGCCTCCGCGAAGAGCGCCAGCCACTCCCGCGCACTGTAATTGCGGACGTGCGACGGGTCGCGCAGAATCTCGACCGTCTGCAGATGCGTGTCGAGCAGCGGAGTCGCGCCTCCAGCGGTATCGATCAGCAGCGCCTCGCCGCGCGGCTTCAGGACGCGCCGCATCTCGCGCAGCGCTGCTGGCACATCGTGCCAGTGATGTGCGCTGTAGCGGCTGATCACACGATCGAAGTGTGCATCGCGGAAGGGCAGCACCTCGGCCATGCCCTGGACCGTGGTGATGTTGCGCAAATTGCGGGCAGAGGCTTCGCGCTCGACTACAGCGAGCATCTGGGCGGTCAAGTCGTAAGCCGTCACTGATGCCGCATACGGTGCAACCGCAAAGCTGGCGTGGCCGGCTCCGCATCCCAGGTCAAGCACCAGAGCATCGGGAACTGCGGCAATCTCGGCACCAAGTATCTCGAGATCTTCTCCGCTGGCGTGAGTCACGCTATCCAGGTAGGCTCGCGCTGTAGAACCGAACTGCTGCGCTACAAGAACGTCGTGCTCCATTCCGATGCTCCTCCTGGCCCTATTGCTTACTGCTCAATCGCTTCTACTTCAAGAGTCACCTTCACATCATCGCCAATCATGGCGTCGCCTGCTTTGGTGAGCGTCTCTCCGTAGGTCAGGCCGAAATCCTTGCGATGGATGGTCGTGGTAGCGTCGAAGCCGCGGCGCGTCTGCTTGCCCATCGCTACCTCACCCGAGGGCGAGTCCATGGCTAGCACTACCTGTTTCGTGACGCCGTGCATCGTCAAGTCTCCAGTCACGCTGTACCCCTCGCCGTTTTTGCTGATGCTCTTGCTCACGAAGATCATCGTCGGATATTTCGCGACGTCGAAGAAGTGATCGCTCTTCAGGTCGGTGTCACGCATCGGGACACCGGTATCGACGGTTGTGGTATCGACGGTCGCCTTGACGGAGGATTTGGTCAGGTCCGCGGGATTAAGAACGATCTCCCCGGTCACGCCGCCAAAATGCCCATGCACGTTGGAGATTCCCAGGTGCCGAACAGTGAAATTCGCGGCGGAGTGTGCGGGGTCAATCTTCCAGCTTGGAGACTGCGCATGCCCAAGCATGGGACTGGCGACGATGACGGCAGCGGCAAGCACGAGAGGAAGGAGGTTAGGACGAACGAAACGGTACATGGGTGTCTCTCTGGAAGAAAAAATTGCGACACAATCAACGGCGAATCTGGCGAAGTGGTTCCAACAAATATACGCGGGTGTACGCGCATTCCGAATGATTCGAGGCCGGTCCTAGATGCTCCAGATTGATGGAATCAGGAGACAGGCGACGGCGCCTGCACATCCTCCGCCTGGGGACGAGGGATGGCCCGACTCGTCTTCTTGCGCGGTGCAGACTTCGAGGCCGCGAGAGATTTCAGGCGCGCCGGCTTCGCGGCGGGAGCGGTCTCCGGTATCTCGACCAGAGGGGGAATCTGGTCCACAGTGACGCGACCTTCGGCCAGTTGCATGAAGAAGTCCTGCGCGGAGAAAGCAGTTTTGCCGGTAGCGGGCCGCGCGCGGCGGTAGTCGCCATTTGGCTCCAGCATGCGGGTCTTCGCGGTGTCGGCCAGATACGCCGCCAGAATCTCATCTTTCAGGCGAGTACGGATCTGGGCATCTTTTACCGGAAAGAGTACCTCGCAGCGCTCGAAGAGGTTGCGCGGCATCCAATCAGCGCTCCCGCAATAAACGGTTTCTTCGCCGCCGTTGGCGAAGTAGAAGATGCGGCTGTGCTCCAGGAAGCGCCCCACGATCGAGCGCACGCGGATACGCTCGCTGAGCCCCTTCACTCCGGGACGCAACGAGCAGATGCCGCGCACGATGAGGTCGATCTCCGCGCCTGCCTGGGATGCCTCATAGAGTGCCTCGACAATGCTTTTCTCGAGCAGCGAATTCATCTTGGCGATGATGCGGGCGGGCCGGCCCTTGCGCGCGTGCTCAGCCTCGCGGCGGATCAGCTGGATGGATTGCTCGGCTAGCGTCAGCGGCGCAACCAGCAATGGAGAGTAGTCGTCCGACTCCGAATGCGCGGTCAGATAATTGAAGACCGCCTGCATGCTAGCCGTGATCGCCGAATCACAGGTCAGCAGGCTGATATCGGTATAGAAGCGGGCCGTGTTGGGGTTGTAATTGCCTGTGCCCAGATGGGCATAGCGTCGAGTCACGCCGTCCTCGTCGCGTCGCACCATCAGGGCCAGCTTGCAGTGCGTCTTCAATCCGACGATCCCATGAAAGACCTGAACGCCGGCATCTTCGAGGTTGCGCGCCCAACGGATGTTCGAGGCTTCATCGAAGCGGGCCATCAACTCGACGACGACGGTGACCTCCTTCGACTGCGCCGCTTCGATCAGAGCGGTGAACATGGGCGAGTCGGCTGAGGTGCGATAGAGCGTTTGTTTCATCGAGAGCACGGCTGGATCTTCTGCGGCGGCTTCAATGAAACTCACTACTCCATCGTAGGAATCATAGGGATGGTGCAGCAGGATATCGCGGTGCTGGATCTCCTCAAAGATGTTTGCCGAGCGCCGGTTCAGGCGCAGCTCGCGCGGTACAAAAGGCGGATACTTCAAATCGGGCCGCGGAGTGTCCGTGTAAAGCGTCATGACTCGCGACAGATTTACCGGGCCGTCGGTGCGCACCACCTGTGACTCGTCTACCTCGAAGTTCACGCGCAGCCGGTCGATGATGTCAGGATCGGCACCATCTTCCACCTCCAGCCGCACGGCATCGCCTTTGCGGCGGTTGTGCAGTTCGGTACGCACACTTTCAAGCAGCGAGCGCGTCTCCTCCTCCTGCAGATACAGATTGCTGTTCCGCGTGACCCGAAAGGCGGCGGTGGCAAGCACCTCATAGCCGCGATACATGCGGGCAGCGTGGGCTTCGATGAGCTCGTGGAGAAAAATGTAGTCGATGGTGCTGTTGGGAGAAGGCACCGGTACCAGACGAGGCAGCGCGCGCGGCACCGTGACGACGCCCAGAACAGGACCAGCAGCGCTCTTCCGTTTGGTGCGCAGCAACAGGGCCAGGCACAGCGCCTTGTTCAGCACTCTGGGAAATGGGTGCGCGGGATCGATGGTGATCGGGGTCAGAAGCGGGTCGACTTCGCGCTGGTAGAACTGCGAAGCATGCTCAAGTTGCTCTGCGGTCATCTGTGCGTAGTCCAGCACCCTGATGCCGGCGGCATCGAGCGCAGGCCGCAGCGATTGATTCCAGCAGCGGTACTGGCTGTCGACAAAGGTGCGCAATTCGGAGGTGTCGCGCTCGAATGTCTGCTCCGGCGTCAGGCCGTCGGGACCCACTTCGTTGTAGCCGTCTTCAATGCGCTGCATCACGCCGGCCACGCGAATCTCTACGAATTCGTCCAGGTTTGAGGCGGTGATGGCAAGGAACTTGACCCGCTCCAGCAACGGATTGCTGGGGTCCTCCGCCTCCTGGAGTACGCGCCCGTTGAAGCGCAGCCAGGACTCATCGCGGCTGAAAAAGAGTTGTTCTCGCTTTGGCTGTCGCGCAGTCATGTTGGTGGCTGGGATTGGGTGATTCGTTACGAAGACGCTCCCCTGAAGACTTACCCCGAGAGACTTAACCTTGATACAGGATACGCGCTCGTTGACGTATGAAAGCCGCGCGAAATTCGTTTACCACCGGGACAAACGCTAATCGAGGCCAAGCGGTTGACTGGCGAGCGCGAGTGGCTGAGGATGGAAGGACGACCAGTCCGTAGCCATGACAGGCGAATGGAGGTACCGTGGCCGAGATAGAAACAGCGATTCCCGATCCAGCAACAGACTGTACAGACTGTGGCGACACCGCCCTCTTTGAATCCGCTGCCCGGGAGCTCTACCAGACGGCAGCTCTCTTTGTCGGAGATGAGGCCGAGGCAGTGAAACTGGTGGAGGAGACCGTCGCCTCCGTCGAAATGGATCCCTGCGCAGATGCCGAGGCTGCGCGTAGCGCCGCCAGCGGCGATCTTGTCGAGCGGGCATTGGTCCGCCTGGCTACACTGCATCCTGAACAGATGCACCCAACCGCAGCGGCCGATCTGGGTGCCTGCGTCGAGACCGACGATCTGAGCGCCGCCGGCATCACGCGCGAGCAATTGGAAAGCCTGCTCTCCGGCAGCGACCGCGCACGCATGCGGAACTGGCTGGAGGGGCTTGGTCCGGTGGAGCGGAGCGTCTTTGTTATGCGGGCCGTAGCGGGTCGCAGCGGGGCAACTGCCGCGGATCTATTGCAGCGCGCGACTGGCGATACGTGGACCGAGGCGCACGTGGGCGGAGCCTACCGGGCGGCGCTTTGCTCGCTGGCGAGCGCGCTGGTTCACTCTGCGGCTCATTAATCTTCAATTAGCCTTCAGTAGTCGTTTCCACAGTCCTTCCGCCTGACATTTCTTTCCTGTTCCACAGGCGGAAGGATCCGCGGGCCAGCCCGATATTCTGGCGCAATCGTAATGGAAGTTCTGATTTTTTAAGTCTTTGCCTTCGGTCTGGCATCCAAAATGGCGACTCTTATGTGGGATTTTTCGCGAAGGCGGGTGAGGCTGGGAGTGTGCGCCTGGCCCGTAATACAGGTAACACCGCTGCTGCTGGTATCGCTCGTGGCTGCCAGCCCGGCGCGAGCGCAGCTTGGCAGCAGCTCGTCTTCTAGTTCTTCTACTTCTTCCTCATCGTTTCAGCCGCCAACCGTTCCGCAGGCGCCGCCCCAGAGCGCCTATCAAGGCAGCGTTGCAACCCAGCCTGTCACGCCGGGAGTGTTGCAGCTCACCATCAAGGACGCGGTGCTTACCGGCCTCAAGAACAACCTGGGAATCATTCTGTCGGGGCAAAACGTGAATCAGGCGGGTGGTCAGCGCCTGCAACAACTGCAAAAGTTGCTGCCCACGGTGAACGGTACGTTCAAGGAATCTCTCCAACAGGTGAATCTTAGGGCACAGGGTCTGAATATCCCGGGTTTCCCGGCGATCATCGGGCCTTTCGGCTATACAGATGTTCGTGGCAAGGTGGACTGGACCTTGCTGAGTGTGCCCTCACTCAACAATTACCTCGCGTCGCGCCACGACTTCGAGGCCACCAAGCTCTCTCTGAACGATGCGCGCAACCTGGTAGCCCTGAGCATCGGGTATGCATATCTTGCCTGCATCTCCGACGAGGCCAATATCGCAAATGACGAAGCGCAGGTTGCTTCGACCAAAGTGTCGCTAGATCAGGCAATGGCAAATCATGAGGCGGGCACGGCTCCCGAGCTGGATATGCTGCGCGCCCGCGTTGACTACCAGACGCAGCAACAGGCACTCATTCGTGATCAGAACGCGCACGAAAAGGACAAGCTGGCACTGGCGCGCGCGGTTGGCTTGCCGCTCGAGCAGAAGTTCGAGCTCGCGGACCGGCTGCCCTTCGCGCCGCTCGAGGGCATGCAGCCGGACGAAGCATTGAAGATTGCCTACGCCACACGGAAGGACCTGCAGGCCTTGGATCAGCAAGTGAAGGCTGCCGAGCTGAGCCGCAAAGCGGCCACAGCGGAGCGGTATCCCAGTGTCTCGTTCAGCGGAGACTACGGTGACATTGGCCCCACCCTGGGCCACTCCCATGGCACCTTTGACGCTGTGGGCTCAGCCAGCGTGCCGCTGTTCGAAGAAGCCAAGTTGCGCGGTGATGCCAGACAGGCACAGGCGCAGCTCGATAGCCAGAAGGCACAGTTGAGCGATCTACGGGGTCAGATCGATGCCGACATTCGCGACGCATTTTTCGATCTCGAATCAGCGGCGAAACAGGTGGAAGTGGCACGCAGCAATGTGGAACTGGCGAACCAGACACTGAGCGATGCGCAGCAACGCTATGGGGCCGGCGTGAGTGACAATCTCGCCGTAGTGCAGGCGCAAGCCAGTGTGGCCCAGGCCAACAGCCAGTATGTGATGAGTCTTTATCAGCACAACGTCGCCAAGCTGTCCCTGGCGCGGGCGATGGGCGTGGTGGATACGCGATATCAGGAATTTCTCGGAGGAAAGTGACCGTGGCGGAACAGGATCCGGAGTCCGGCAGGGCCGGCAACCAGAACCAGCAGCAGGGAAGTGATCAGGAGCAGCGCGAGAATCCGGAAAAGAAGCGCCGTCGCAGCTTCATTCTCTTCTTCATCGTCGCCGTGCTGGTGGTGGGCGCGTTGCTCTACTACTGGCACTCCACGTTCTATGAAGACACCGACGACGCTCAGGTTAGCGGCCATATCATCCAGATCAGTGCGCGCGTGCAGGGACACGTCATCAACGTGCCGGTGAAGGAGAACCAGGAAGTTCCCGCAGGTGCCGTGATTGCCGAGATCGATCCGCACGACTACGAGGTTGCCGTAGCGCAGGACGAGGCAAACCTGGAGGCGGCCGAGGCCAATTATGAATCGGCCAGGGTAGGTATTCCCGTCACAAACGTCCAGTCCTACAGTTCGCTTTCGTCCGCAAGCGCCAATGTGCTGGGATCCGACGCGCAGGTGCGGCGCGCGGTCCGCATGGTGGAGCAGGCACAGGCGGAAGTGGCGCAGGCAGAGGCGAATAACACCAAGGCGCAGCTTGATCTGAAGCGGTATGAACCGCTGGTGGCAAAGGACGTGATCTCGAAGCAGCAGTACGATCAAGCCGTAGCTGCAGCGCAAGCGGATCAGGCTGCCGTAGTCTCAGCGAAGGCGAACGCTATCGCGGCGCAGGATCAGATCGCGGTTGCCAAGCAGGAACTGGCGGCGTCGCAGGCACAGCAACGCAACGCCCGCTCCGCGCCACAGCTGGTCGCGGTGCAGAAAGCAAAGGCCGACCAGGCCGCCGCGCAGGTGGAGCAGGCGCGCGCACAACTCAATCAGGCAAAGCTCAACCTGAGCTACACCAAAATCGTCGCGCCGGTTGATGGGATCATCACCACCAAGAATGTCGAGGTCGGCCAGAACGTCAGCGTGGGACAGAATTTGGTAACGCTTGTCTCGCTTCACGATCTCTGGGTGACGGCGAACTTCAAGGAAACGCAACTTCACCTGATGCGACCCAATCAGACGGTGAAAATTCACGTGGATTTGAATGGACGAGACTACGATGGCGTCGTGACGCAGATCGGCGGCGCTACAGGATCGATGCTGAGCCTCTTTCCGCCGGAAAATGCGACAGGGAACTACGTTAAAGTGGTGCAGCGTGTGCCTGTTCGCATTGATTTCACGAACCCCCAAGAGGACAAAGATCACATTCTGAGACCGGGTCTTTCAGTCGAGCCTACGGTCAAGGTAAAGCGTTCCTAGAAGCACGGGTGTCGCCATTCCGCGACTGGAGAACGAATAACGACCAAGCGGAATCGCCGTGCATCCAAACGTATGCAAGGGAGGTAGCGATGAGTAGTAATGCCCTGAAAGAAGCTCCGAAGAGCAACGCCAAGGTTGCTGACCTGATCACGCCGAACTGGCGGCAGCACGCAAAATCCATTCAGAAGTACGGCACGGTGTTGAAAGATCTACCCATTGGGCTGGACGAATCTCCGCGCCAGGAGATTGTAGGCCGGCTGAACCTGCTGCTGGCCGATACCATCACGTTGCGCGACCTGTACAAGAAGTCCCACTGGCAGGTCGGCGGACCAACCTTCTACCAGCTTCACCTGCTTTTCGATAAACATGCCGGGGAGCAGTCCGAGTTGGTCGATGAGCTTGCGGAACGGGTGCAGATACTGGGCGGCGTCAGCATTGCGATGGCCCATGACGTGGCAGCGAACACACGTATCGAGCGCGCGCCGATCGATCGTGAAGAGGTGCCGGTGCAAATCTCGCGGCTGCTCGAAGCCCATCACCTGATCCTGAAAGATGCACGCGATCTGGCGGAGAAGGCTGACGATCTGGGCGACGTCGGCACCAATGATCTGCTGGCCAGCTCGGTGGTCCGCACCAACGAGATGCAGGTGTGGTTCGTCAGCGAGCACCTGGTGGAAATGCCGCTGGTCCTTGCCACGTAAACCCGCGAAATAATTGCGGGCCAAGTAGTTCCGGCGAAGTATTCACCCGAAATAAACCCGTTTCTATCAGCCGGGCCGGATCCGTCGCGATCCGGCCCGTGCTTTTTCTTTGATCTGAAACTTTTGCCGCTCTTGACGGTCCTCGAACATCTATCCTGTGGGTTATCTCAGGGCTGAAATGTTATGCCGGTCGCGCTCGATTTCTTTATCCATCACGCCTATCTCATCCTCTTCGCCTGGATTGCCGCGGAGCAGATAGGGCTGCCCATTCCGAGCGTGCCCGTCCTTTTAACGGCGGGCACCTTGACGGCGACTCATCAGGTGAGCTTGTTGCTTGTCCTGCTCTCCGCCGTTCTAGCGTGTATTCTCAGCGACTCGATCTGGTATTTCATGGGCGCGCGCTACGGCGGCACCATCGTTCGCATGGTCTGCAAGCTGTCCTTTGAGTCCGCGGCCTGCGTGCGGCGCACCGGCGATTTCTTCCAGCGTTATGGCGCGCGCGCACTCCTGCTGGCCAAATTCGTCCCTGGTCTGGGAGCGGTCGCAGCGCCGATCGCCGGCCAGAGCCGGATGCCCTACGCGACGTTCATCACCTTCGACGCGGCGGGCGCATTGCTCTGGAGCCTCAGCGCCACCTTGATCGGGCGCTTCTTTGGGGACTACCTGAAGCGCCATCCGGACGCACTCGGCGAGGTCGGGCACTCGGCTGGTCTGCTCTTCATTCTGCTCCTGCTTGGCTTCTTCTGTTATCGCATCTATCGGCAGCGCGCCTTCCTGCGGCAGATTCGCGGCGCCAAGATCGAGCCGGAAGAGTTGAAAACCATGCTCGACGCGGGCGAGGACGTGTACATCATCGACCTGCGCCATCCGCTCGACTATCTGCCCGATCCCCGCCGGCTGCCCGGGGCCGTGCTCTTCAAGCCGGATACGCTGGTTGCGGAGGGTGACCGCATTCCGCGAGACCGCGACATCGTTCTCTATTGCACCTGCCCGAGCGATGCGACCAGCGCGCGGACTGCGCTGCGGCTGCGCAATCTGGGCATCTATCGCGTGCGACCGCTGCACGGCGGCTACGATGGCTGGAAGAAGCTTGGCTATCCGCTTGAGCCAATGGAGCAAAGGACCGTCGCATAAAAATCCGTTCCTTTGGTGGGATGCGGCTGCCTTCGTGCTTGTGCTAAGTTGCCCTTTGCGGCAGCTCTGCACGCTGCCCGTTTTTCTGAAGGAGTAGTGCGATGGCCTGGACAGAGTCCTATCACTGTGACGTTTGCAACAGTCCGCGTGGGGATGCGGAGGACTGGTGGCTTGCCTGGACGGACCACACCACGCCTCCCGATGGCCAGCAGCAGGAGGCTCTGCGGATCACCCGCTGGAGCCATTCGCTCTCTCATAGCGCAGAGGTGAAGCACCTGTGTGGAGCGCGCTGCGCCCAGACCTTCATGGATCGCTGGATGCAATCGGAAGGCGCGCGGTACTGACCGATCTTCCGTAGCTTGCAGCCGATTTCGCTGGTTACCCAAAACAATACGGATTCCGCTCTACTATTGAGGGTCAGGAGACGAACTTGGCCTATCACGACCTGCGCGACTGGATCGCGCAACTGGACCGCGCCGGCGAGTTGCGGCGCATCCGCGAAGAAGTCGATCCCGTCCTTGAAATCGCGGAGATTACCGACCGCGTCTCGAAGGCCGGCCGCAAGGGCGGCGTACAGGCGTATGCGCCCGGTGGCCCGGCGCTGCTCTTCGAGCGCGTGAAGGGCTATCCCGGGGCCACCGTGCTGATGAACCAGTTCGGCAGCCAGCGCCGTATGGAGATGGCGCTCGAGACCTCGAGCCTGGACGAGATCGCGGGCCGTATCCAGACGCTGATGGAGATGAAGTCCCCGGAAGGCATGCTGGGCAAGCTGAAGATGCTGCCCACGCTTGCGGAGCTGGGGAAGTACTTCCCCAAAGTCATTGCGGCGCGTCAGGCTGCGTGCAAGCAGATCATCCATCGCGACAACTTCAATGTGCTCGATTTTCCCGTGCTGCAGTGCTGGCCCATGGACGGCGGCCGCTTCATCACGCTGCCGCTGGTGGTCACGCGTGATCCGCTGCACGGCAAGCGCAACATGGGCATGTACCGGATGCAGGTCTATGACGGCCAGACGACCGGCATGCATTGGCAGCGCCAAAAGGTGGCGGCGGAGCACTTCCGCGAGCGGCTGCGCATGGCTGCGGAATCGAATGCGACGGGCAGTGTGGCGGCTGCACGAATAGACATGATGGCCGCGACGGCGGGCGGGAGCACACGCGCGGCGACGAGCGTGAGCACACGCGCGGCGACGAGCGTTGCCGGCATGCCCGCTGTGATGACGAGCGACCTGCGCGGCGAGCGCATGGAGGTCGCTGTTGCCATCGGCACTGATCCGGCGACGACCTTCTCCGCCATCGTGCCTGCGCCGCCCGAGGTGGAGGAGTACATCATTGCCGGCTTTCTGCGGCAGGCGCCCGTCGAGCTGGTGCAATGCGAGACGGTCGATCTGCAGGTGCCCGCGCACGCAGAGATCGTGCTCGAAGGCTATGTGGAGCTAGGTGAAATGCGCGCTGAAGGGCCGTTCGGCGACCACACCGGCTTTTACACGCTGCCGGACGACTACCCGGTCTTTCACATCACCTGCATCACGCATCGCAAGGATCCGATCTACGCCTCCACAATTGTCGGCAAGCCTCCCATGGAAGATGCGTGGATGGGGCTCGCAGTGGAACGCATCTTCCTGCCGCTGATCCGCCTCTCGGCGCCGGAGATCGTTGATATCTATTTGCCGCCCGAAGCGGTTTTCCACAACCTGATGATCGTGTCCATTCGCAAGAGCTACGCCGGCCAGGCGCGCAAAGTGATGAGCGCCATCTGGTCGCTGGGGCAGGCCATGTTCACCAAATGCATCATGGTTGTGGATGAGGACTGCGACGTGCATGACATCGCGGAAGTCACGCTGCGGGTCGCGAACAACATCGATCCGGAGCGCGACATTCAATTCACTCTCGGCCCGATCGACTCACTCGACCACGCGTCGCGCCTGCCGAACTATGGCAGCAAGATGGGCATCGACGCTACGCGCAAGTGGGCGGCAGAAGGCTTCAGCCGGCCCTGGCCTCCGATGATCGAGATGGATGCGGCCACGAAGGCGCGCGTCGACACAATCTGGAGAAAGCTGGGGCTCGACGCATGAGGAAATGGCAATTCCCCTTTGCTATCTGGATTGTGTTTCTCTCAGGGTTGGTTGCGTCGCCCGCTTTGCGCGCGCAGTCGATTGAAAATTTCCGCTGGCTTGATCTGCGCCAGCCGAGTGATGTGCAGACGATCGTCGCGCGTGCGCTGATGAATGAGCCCTACACGGCACTCCGCGAGATCGGTTACATCGGCTTGCCGCCAAAGGAAACGGCAACGCCACCGGCGAAGTGCGCTGCTGCAGCGGGGTCCAGCAGCATCGCCTCCAGCACTTCCAAGCTATCCGTACCGCGCGATGCGCACCTGCTGGTCATCACTGCCGAGCGCACCAATCCCTCGGCGCTTCCTGAAGACGACGTTCTCAACGTCTATGACGTGAATCAGCGGCAGATCACGGCAACCCTGCTGCTGCGCGGCCCTGGGCTGCGGCTGCTGGGATGGTTGCGCATGTGGCGCGAAGGCACTCCGGAGCTGGTTGCGACCTACAACGACTGCACCGATTGTCAGCGCACTACCTTCTTCACCACTTTCCATGTCGATATGAAGACCGAGCAATGGCGGGTGCGTTGGCCGCGCTCCACGGCCGGGGCGCCGATCTTCTCCGAAGGGCAGGAGGCCAATGGCGGCGAGCAGGTCTATGCGCTTTTGGATGACGAGGCGGGCCGTGTGGTGCTGGGCACATGGGCGCACTTCAGCACCCATGGCCGTCCGGATAGCGACATCGTGTATGCGTATCGAGTGGAATACTACGGCTCGCATGAAGCGACGGAGCCAATCGTTGGCCCTCAGGCGCGCGCCTTTGAGCAGCGGCTTTGCGGCGGACAGGGAGTGCTCTTTGGACTGGCCGATGGTCAGGACACTGCGCTCTGCCATTCGATCGGCGTCACCAGCGCACCCCAATCGCTTGCCACCCGCAGGCGTCACCGGGCGCATTGATTCGGACGGGGCGCGCGCTATTCCAAATTTGCGACGAGCTGTGCCAGCACTGATTCAAGACCATGTATTTCGCCCGCCGAGAGCGAGCGGAGCATGCGGTTCTGCAGCTTGATGACGATGGCCTTGCCCTTCAGGAACACGCGCTGGCCTTGCGGCGTCAGCGTGGCCAGCAGCACGCGCGCGTTTTCCGGATGCGGCGCGCGCTCGATCCAGCCGCGCTTTTCCACAGCGGCCAGCAACGCGTGTGTTGTCTGCGGCGTGACCTGACAGAAGCGCGAAATATGTGCGCCACTGCTGCCTGGCTCCTTCGTAAGGGCGGCCAGCAATTCCAGTTGAGCAGCCGTGATGCCCAAAGGCCGCAGCTGCTCCTCCATCCGGTCACGAAAAAGCGTATTCATGCGGCGCGTCAGCTTCAGGACCACGGGCGGGTTCCTGTCTGCTCGGCCCCGCGTTTGTGGAATTCGCGCCATATCAGTCTCCTGATACTCTATCAGCATCCTGATACTCACACCTGAGGCCAGATGACGCAAGAGTGGAAGCCGAGCCACAACCCCTGGTTAGTTGCGCTCACGGTCACACTGGCCACCTTCATGGAGGTGCTCGACACCTCGATTGCCAACGTCGCGTTGCCGCACATTGCCGGTTCCCTGGGAGGCAGCCAGGAAGAGGCGACGTGGGTTCTGACCAGCTATCTGGTTTCGAGCGCGATTGTGCTGCCGATCTCCGGGTGGCTGGCCAATCGGTTCGGTCGCAAACGCTTTTACATGACCTGTGTGGCCATGTTCACCATCTGCTCGTTCCTGTGCGGGCTGGCGCACACTCTGCCCCTCCTGATCTTCGCGCGTGTTCTGCAGGGCCTGGGAGGCGGCGGCCTGGCAACCAGCGAGCAGGCCATCCTGGCCGACACGTTCCCGGTTGAGAAGCGCGGTCAGGCGTTTGCTTTTTACGGCATGGCGGTGGTCGTCGCTCCTGCCATCGGACCGACGCTGGGCGGCTACATCACCGACAATCTCGACTGGCACTGGATCTTCTTCATCAATATTCCCGTCGGAATCATTTCGCTGTTTCTGTCCAACCGCATGGTCGAAGATCCGCCGTATCTGAAGGAACGCAGCCTCACCTCGGGTCCCATCGATGGCGTGGGCCTGGGTCTGGTCGCGGTAGGCGTGGGCTGCCTGGAGTATGTCTTCGATCGCGGGCAGGAGAAAGACTGGTTCGGCGACCCTCACATCACCACATTCGCCATCATCGCTGCGGTGCTGCTCGTCATCTTCGTCTTCTGGGAATGGAACCATGAAGACCCTGTGGTCGATCTGAAGCTGCTGCGCAATCGGAACTTCGGCACTGCGATCTTTTTGCAATTCGTGCTCGGCATGGTGCTCTTTGGCTCGACTGTACTGATCCCGCAATTCCTGCAGGTGCTGCTGGGCTACACAGCGGAGCGCTCGGGAATGGTGCTCTCTCCTGCCGGATTCGCCATGATGGGGACGATGTTCATTGCCGGACGCCTTGTCGGCAAGATGGATCCCCGTCTGCTGGTGACGATGGCATACATCGTCACCGCTATCGGACTTTTCAATCTCACACGGCTCGATCTCGATGTCAGTTTTGCGCAGGTCACCCTGTGGCGCGTCTACCAGGTGTTGGGCCTCGCGTTCATCTTCATACCTATCAGCACGTTGAACTACGTCGGGGTGCCGCGGGAGAAGAATAACCAGATCTCCTCCTTCTCCAACTTCGCGCGCAACCTGGGCGGCAGTCTCGGCACCGCCCTGCTCACCACATTCCTCGCACGCAGCAGCCAGGTGTATCAGCAGGGTCTCGCTAGCCACGTCAGGCCGGACGGCCGGCTTTACCGCGACTATCTTGCCCAGACTCAGGCAGGACTCATGCGGCTGGGGCAGGGCTCCGCTACCGCGGCCCAACTCGCCTACGGCCACGCCTACCAGCAAATGGTCCGGCAGGCCGCGATGCTTAGCTACAAGAACGCGTTCTTTATTCTCAGCATCACCATCTTTTGCCTTTCGCCGCTTCCCTTCATCATGCGACGGCCGCCGAAGGCGATGAAGCCGGCTGCCGACGCAGGGCACTGATGCAGGGCACTGGGGAGACGACAAAAGACGACGACCGACAAGGGCAGACAAGTTCAGTCCCGGTGCGGTTAGTTTGTCTGCGGTCGTCTGCTTTCGTCTGTAGTTGACTGCCGTCGTCTCTGCCTCCTGCTACACTCATAAGTTTTCCAAGAGCTTATTTTGGGAGAGTGCAGAGGATGTCCGAGATCGCGCGCGTAGGGGTGATCGGCGCCGGAACAATGGGCAATGGGATCGCCCATGTCTTTGCCCGTAGCGGCCTCCCTGTGGTGCTGGCAGAGGTGGAGCAGAGCGCGCTCGATCGCGGCCTGAGCACGATCGAGAAGAATCTGGCACGCGAGGTCGCAAAGGGAAAATTGGCGCAAGCCGACGCCGATGCAGCACACGCACGGATCACCGGGACGCTCGACCGCGAGACGCTCGCCGGCTGCGGTCTGGTGGTGGAGGCTGCTACGGAGCGCTTCGCCATCAAACAAGCGCTCTTTCAGGAACTCGATGCGCTGCTCGGATCGGATGCGATTCTGGCTTCGAATACCTCGTCGATCTCGATCACCAAGCTTGCTGCGACCACAAAGCGCCCGGACCGCGTCATCGGGATGCACTTCTTCAATCCCGTGCCGGTGATGCAACTGGTGGAGGTGATCCGCGGGCTGCAGACGTCGCAGGCGACCTTCGATGCCGTGAAGGCGCTCTCGGAGCGTCTGGGCAAGACACCGGTCGAGGTCAACGATGCTGTCGGCTTCGTCTCCAACCGGGTCCTGATGCCGCTTCTGAATGAGGCGATGTTCGCCGTGATGGAGGGCGTTGCAACACCCCAGGCCATCGACAAAGTCTTCCAGCTCGGAATGGCGCATCCAATGGGTCCATTGACGCTTGCGGACTTTATCGGACTGGACGTCTGCCTGGACATCATGCGCGTGCTCGAAGACGGTCTGGGCGATCCGAAGTACCGTCCGTGCCCACTGCTCATCCGCATGGTGGACGCAGGCTGGCGTGGACGAAAGTCAGGCAAGGGATTTTTTGAGTACAAAAGCTAGAGAGAAAAGCAGAGAACGGCAGACCACGTCAGACAACGTCAGAATCTGATTGGGAGTCTGACAGTTCTTGATACAAGCTCTGCAGCTGTCTGTGGGTTGTCTGTAATTTTCTGCAATTGTGTTTTGGAGAGATCACATGGACGGACTCAGCGTAGGCGCTGTACGCGCAGCCGAGCAGGTCGCGCAGGCGCATGGCATCACGGTCAGCAACGCGGAGGTGATCGCCGACGGCTCGAATCTGCTGGTGCATCTCAAGCCGGCGCCTCTGCTGGCCCGTGTGGCCACGACCACAGCCCTGCTGCGCCGCCCAGTCAGCGCATGGCTGGGGCGGGACGTATCGGTTGCTGCGTACTTGCATGCGCAGGGCGCTCCGGTGGTGCCGCCCAGCAATCTTCTGCCACCGGGGCCACATCAGTACGACGGCTATACGATGAGTTTCTGGCAGTGGGTGGAACACGAGCGCGATGCCATGATCGCGACCGCAGAAGCCGGCCCCATGCTGCGCGATCTGCATGTAACCTTGCGCGGCTATCAACCTGCGGATCCGGGTGGCGAGCTGCCCCTGCTGGAAATCTTCAACGAAATCACCCGATGGCTGAAATTTCTCGAGGGGCGCCGCGCGCTCTCTGGTGGAGAGCTGATCCAGTTACGCGAAACGCACTGGCGGCTGGCGGAGACGCTCCGTTACGGGGGCCGCGCGATCCAGCCGATTCATGGTGACGCTCATCGCAAAAACCTGCTCAAGACGGACAAGGGCTGGCTCTGGACCGACTTTGAGGATGCCTGCGGCGGCCCGACTGCATGGGATGTGGCGTGCCTGGTCCGCACCGCGCCGGAGGGGATCGAGGCCGCATTGACCTCCTACCCCGGCGCGCCGACATGGGACGAACTCCTGCCCTATCTCCGCGCACGCGAGCTGGAGGCAGTGGTGTATTGGCTGCTCCAGGCCGAGCGCTTTCCGGAACAACGGCCGGAGGCGCATGCCAAGTTGCGGGAATGGCAGCGCCGCCAGCCGCACTCAGGCGCGTTTGGGCAGTAGGGAGTCAGATCAAGCCGGATCACCAGCAATAACAGACAAACGGCGGTGAAGGCACATCGCCGGGGTTCTGCTGCTGTCACCTGGATTTGTCGGTTTTCCTCTGCTTTTGCCTGTATTTGCTGCCCGACGCGCGTATGCTTTTTCCATGATGCGGATGACGGTGCTGGCGAGCGGTTCGAAGGGCAACAGCACAGTCATCGCTACGGGGCGCACCCGCATCCTGGTGGACGCTGGACTTTCCTGCCGCGAGATTCTGAAGCGAATGCAGACGGCGGGCGAGGATCCGCGCGCGCTTGACGCCATCCTGATCACGCATGAGCACCAGGACCACGTTCAGGGAGTTGCGGTTCTCGCTCGCAAGCTGGGTATTCCGGTCTATTTCACAGAGATGACCCATCGCGCATGGATGCGCTGGATGCGCCCGCGCAAGCGGATGACCTATGCCGACTGGTTGCGGCAGCGCGAGCAGGGGACCACTGCTGTTGCCACTGCGACTGCCGCCGCGACAGATGAAGCAGAGAGCGAACTTTGCGAGGATGCTGGCCCTGCAGAGCGCGATCCCGCCGCTTTGCCATCAGTGGCGTACTTCGAAGCAGGGAAGCGTTTTGCCGTCGGCGATATAGACGTCGAGCCGTTCACCATTCCGCACGATGCTGCGGATCCGGTTGGATTCGTATTTGAGGGCGAGGGCGTCCGCATCGGCTTTGCCACCGATCTTGGCTACATGCCCGCCAATGCGCGCCAGGCTCTGCGGCGTTGCGACGTTCTGATGCTGGAATCGAATCACGATACCGAAATGCTGCGGGATGGGCCGTATCCGTGGAGCGTCAAGCAACGCGTCATGTCGCGCGTAGGACACCTCTCGAACGAGGCTGCCGCCGAATTCCTGGAACGGAACTATGATGGACAGGCCACATACGTGGTCCTGGGGCATCTCTCGGAGAGTAACAATCTTCCGGCGCTGGCGCGTGTCAGTGCGGAACGGGCGCTTTGTGAACGGATGAGTTTGTTGGCGAACAAGCTACTACTGGCCGAACAGAATCAAGCATTGCCGGCGATCGTTCTATAGCCCTTATCTGTTTCTCGCTGCTGGGCTTATGCAGCTATTGGGGGCATTGGGTACCGCCCGGGTTACCATATTCGAATCCGCTGGCCGCATGGGGCATCTAACCATTATCATAGGGTTAACGACGATGACTTCGGGGAATCAGGAGTGCGGGAAACAAGTTGACAGCGGCGCCCTGGCGTCGCCTCGCTATACCAACCGGGAGAGCTGCGTCGATCCGGTGGTGGGCGACATCCTCTCCAGCTGGCGTTATGACATCTCCGGAATCACTCCGGCGATGCGCGGCGATTACGAGGATCACTTTGCGGAGTGCGCTTACTGCCGCGGCCGCCAGCGCCTGCATCGTACGATCGATGTCGTGCTGATCGGCACGACAACCATCTCTACCGCGGCTTTCATCCTTGCGCTCGCCATCATTCATCACATCCAGCCGTTGCAGCACTGGGCTTTGGTGAGTCTGCACCTTTGGGAGATTCCGATTGTGCTCAGCCTGCAGGCGGCTGCCGTCGGTGGACTGCTGCTCTCGTTCGTATGCTGGGTTCTGGTGGCTATCGCCACTCCCGCCCCAGTCTTCCTTACCGGTGTGGCATTGAATCAGGCACGATCTCTGCACTCGCGCTCGCTGGACGATCGCGATTCCCGCGTCGCCTGAAAATAGCGCAAGATCAAGACTCAAAAGGAGAGGCCTCATGGCCTCTCCTTTTTGCTGAGTGCCTTTGGTTTTTATTCCAGTTTGAGCGCCCCTGTCAGCTCGCTTACCCGCTCGACGTGATTGCCGCTGCACCATGTCTCGAGCCCCTTCGCCAGCCGCTGCACGGCCCGGGGATCGACGTACGAGGCGGTGCCTATCTCCACCGCCGTTGCACCGGCCAGCAGGAACTCCACCGCGTCCTCCGGGGTGGTGATGCCGCCCATGCCGATGACAGGAATTCTTACAGCCTTCGCCGCCTCCCACACCAGCCGTAGCGCGATTGGTTTGATGGCCGGTCCGGAGAGCCCTCCTGTGACATTCGCGATGCGCGGCCGGCGGGTTTTCACGTCAATGGCCAGGGAGACGAAGGTGTTTACCAAAGAAATGGCATCCGCACCCGCCGCCTCGGTGACCCGCGCCATCTGCGCGATCGACGTGACATTGGGGGACAGTTTGACGATCAGGGGCCGCGTGGCCAGCCGCTTCGCCCGTACGACCAGCTCGGCGAGTTGCGCCGGGTCTGCGCCGAAGATCAGGCCGCCATGGCGCGTATTAGGACAGGAGGCATTCAGCTCATAAGCCGCGATGCCTTCAGCGGTGTTTAGCTGCTCGATGACTGCGAGGTAGTCATCGACGGTATAGCCGAACACATTCGCAATGCACGCTGTACCCGCATAGCGGCGCAGCGCGGGCAATTTTTCTGCGATAAACGCTGCGGCGCCCATGTTCTGCAGCCCGATGGCATTGATCATGCCGGAGGCGGTCTGGATGATGCGCGGCGTGTCATTGCCCGACATCGGTTCGCGCGATAAGCCCTTGGTGACAAAGCCGCCGATCCTATCCAGCGACAAGATCTCCTCGAACTCGATGCCATACCCGAATGTGCCAGAGGCGGCAATGACCGGGTTACGCAACTCCAGGCCGCAGAGCCGCACGCGCATATCGGTCTTCATTCGGGAGTAACGCCTTCCGGTGCGCCGCCGCCGGCGGGAGGGCTGGGCTCATTGGTTGGGGCACGGCGTGTGCGACGGGTGGGTTTGGGAGTCAGCGGCGTCTCCGGGGTGGCGGCGACGGGCTTGAGGGCCTGAGTCAAGACATGTCCGACGGAAGCGGAGGGCTGATTCAGGCCGAGCAAGGCGGCAAAGGTGGCTGCGAAATCCACCGGCGCTACCCGCCCGTAGTAGATGCCCGGCTGAAATGGCGCACCGAAAAAGCCCAGCGGAACGTGGCGGTCGTAGGACCAGGCACTGAAGTGGGTAGTGCCCGTGCCTGCGGCGTTGCCGTTCATCTGATAAGCGGGGGGAACCAGCATCACGTACCAGCCGCCATTGGGGCTATAGCTGTGCGCGATGCGCTCGCCAAACTCGTCCGGCGGCAACGCTCCGGAGGCGAGCTGCATTCGGGTGTAGACGTCTACCACCGAGGGACGCGGCGCTATCTTGCTGGACGGCGGCTGCAGGGGCTGTGGTGCCGCTGGAGCTGGCGCAGTCTGCGGCTGCTCGGCCTGCTGCTTGGCCTGCGCGGCCGCGGCTGTGCGGGACGTGCGGGATGCAGAGGACGTTCTGCGGCGCGGAACAGGACTGGGTGGCGGCGCCTGCACGACGGGCGGCGGTGTTCCCATAGGCGTGTGAACCGGCGGCTGTGCAGGCAGCGTACCGATCACCGCGGGGAGCGCCGCGACAATTGCATCCTCGGCCTCCTGCTCATTGATTCCGGCGCGCTCAAAGGCCGGTTGATTAAGCTGAATGTAGGGGAGCTCCTGGTGCGTCAGTAGATAGTCGATCTTCTCGCCCGGAGAGAACTTGCCGTTCATCGCATCGTTGAGGCCGGCGAGGAGCTTTGGCATATCCCATGTCGCCGCATCCATGCCCAGCGAGGTGGCTTGTTCCGGCGTGGATGCGACGCCGTGATCGGCAGAGAGTGCGATCCATACGTTGGCCAGCCCGCCATCGACATTCTGGTCCAGCCAGGTGAAAAAGCCATCGAGCTGCTGGTCGAGCTGCTCCACCATGTTGCGCATCTCCGGCGCATCGGGTCCGACACGGTGGCCAAGACCGTCATTCGCGGACAAGGAGATGGTCAGCATGTCCGTGTTCGGATGATGCGCGAGCTGCTCGCCGGTGATGAGCGCGCGGGCAAAGTCGAGCTCGTAAGTGTTGCCGGCGGGAGAGGTATCTACCTGCTCGAAAAAGCTCTTCTGCGAATCGCCGTGCGCTTCTTCCAGGGCCTGCTGCGCCCGCGAACTGGCATTGAAGGTGGTGGCCCACTCCGGCAAGGCGTTCTGATAGTAAGTGGAGGTTACAAAGGCCCCACTTTTCGGATCGATCCAATAAGCCGCGTTGGCGGAGTGCCCCACGGGCAGAATCGCCGCACGATCCTTCAGGGAGATGCCGAAGACCTTCGACTGGCCCACCGTCGCCAGACGCAGCTCATCGCCCACTGTCGAAGCGTGCTCGTTGCGGGGCGATGCACCGTCTTCACTGGCAGCGGTAAGCAGTCCAACCAGCTTGTAGCGATCGTCCTCGACGGAGGTGATGGGGCGCTTCGTGTTGCGGGTCAGGTCCCACCACTCGTTCGAACTGATGCCGTGCCCGTCGGTGTAAGCGCCAGTGCCGAGCGTCGCATGGCCCGGCGCGGTCTTGGTGTTCGCGTAATCGTAGTAGCAGTCGGGAAAGAACGCGCCGTGATCCAGGAAGAGCCGGAATCCGTGCTGCGCCTTCAAATCCGCTCGATACCGCTCGAGGTAGTCTTCGCGAAATTGATCGATCACCACCAGCACCACCAGCTTCGGCTTGCCGTCATATGCCGACGCGCTGGCGGGAATGGAAGGAAGAACAACGAGCAGGGAAGCGAGCGCAAGCGAGCAGAGACGCCGGAGTATTTCCATAGGCGTGTTCTAGTATCGCAAAAGCCGTAAAGCGCGACGAATCGAGAGCCGTCGCCGCTCACTTGGCGGGCGCTCCAACGTACGGAAGCCGAAGCTTGGGCCGCGCCCCCGCTAGAGCGCCAGATCGATCTAAAGCATCGCCATCCTGGCCCGCGCGGGCACAGAGTATCGGCTGAGTCCGTATAGCACCACACTGTGACCCGCATTGTCGGTTCTGGCTGAATGGGCGCCCGGCGCCGCAAGCGCCCCGAAAGACAATCGGTCTCTGCTCCGTTAATGCTTCTGTTCCAGCGAACTCGCGTAGGCTGCCACAAAAGCATCCAGCGCAGAGCTCTGGCTGCCTGCATTTTCCGCGTCAAATGGGCCTGACCATACCTGGCCAAAGGCATTACTGGCATTTCGCGAGTGATTCCAGATGCTCTCCGCGTTTGTGATCGAGAACGTCTCGTATTGCGAATTCGGGGTCGCGTAATTCAGCGCCATCAGATTCCGTATGAAGATGCCCTTGAACTGCACACCATCAGCGCCGCAGTTCGGCTCGCAGGTATCATGCAGCACCCCATTGCCGTCGCTCAGGTGCGTGATAGCCGCATTCGCGATCGTGTTCGCCGTAGTCAACAAC
>JBJMGC010000212.1:0-22830 GCA_045808105.1 Acidobacteriaceae bacterium
ATATTGGAAGCACTGCTCCAGGGGAACACCGAGCACGATGGCGACTTTGAACGCGGTCTCCAGCGAAGGCGAATACTTGTCTTGCTCGATTGCAATAACCGTCTGGCGCGTAACTCCGACACGATCGGCGAGTTCCTGCTGCGTCATCTCCCGCATGGCCCGGAGCTCTCGAATCTGATTGCGTATCGCCGGCATCAGAGCGCTCTCCGGTAAGCGACAATCTGCGCTGCGGTCTTCGTGATATCCGCTATTACCAGCATGCCAAAGAAAACGCTCAGGAAATGAAGGCCCACCATCCGGTTGTCCAACCGATGATGGCCGACCGTCGCGTGAAACCACAACATGCCCAGCCCGAGCACCATCAGTGACGCGATCATGAGATAGCCCGCACGGTAGCCGCGCAGTTCGATCAAACGGTCTCGCTCATCCGTGACACGGTTGCGCGCCAAGGCGGCAATCACCGATTGCAGGATAATCTGCAGCACGATGATCGCGATGATCATACCCGCAACCTTGTTCACGGAATTCTGCTGGTGCAGGAAGAAATAGGGCCCATACACCAGCAGCTCCGCCACAAGCGAGGCGTAAAGAGACTTCTCCCGGTATGAAAGACTGATCGCCATCGCGAAACACTCCATGTCAAAAATATTTAACACGAGAGAACATAGCTCTATCTGCCCATCCATGTCAAATATTTTGGACATAACATACTTGACGCATAAGCGTCGGGGGAGTCCAAACTTGAGACACCGTGACAGGGCCTCGCTTTCAATCCATTGGTTTTACGCAAGTTACGTTGGAAGCGACCGCATTATTCGAAATCTGCGGTGGCACGACTGGTTTGTAGTTATATTGCTCGTCGCTGCGAATATATTGACCGCATCTGCGCTCATTCTCCGTGGTACCCCCGCTGCGCAGGGTATTTCCACTCATGACCCATATTGCATGGCAAAACTGCTCAGCATGGTGGCCCGCGATGTCCGAATAGCTCATCTTGCCGTAGATGTAGGCAAATGTGGCTCCTCCGCTCATGAGATCAGTGGCGTCTCTAGATGTGGCGAGCACGATCTTTCCTTGTATGTCACGCACTTGGGCGGTGAGAAACAATTGTCCATGCGGAGGTTCTGCCTTTTCGGGATAGGTATATCCCGCTGGAAAGTTAGGCATGGACAGATAAAGCTGCTCTTTGCGAGGTTCAGGAAATCGGAGGGTCTCACCCTTTTTCAGCAAGACCGCCCAGTATTTGATCGCGACATCGCGGGCATCCCCTTTTCCTGCGTTCTGGAGACTAATCACGATTCCGAAATTTGGCCCAATTATTTCCCCTGGATTAGGTGGCCGAGACAAGAACAAAACACTAGCCCTTTCGGACTGCACTTCAGCGGCGGCTTCTTGAATAGTAGCTACAGCTTGCGAGTGGGAATCGTTAGCACTGTTTTGGGACTCGGTAAACATGTTTTGGGCGGCTTGCGCGCTTACGCAAGCGGCATAAGCAGCCTGAGCGCTAGCTTTCGTCGCTTTCTTCATCTCGGTAAGTTGACCGTTATAAATCCAGAGCGCGACGACGCCAATCACCCCAAGGCCGACTTGACTCCAAAAAGTAGCGTGGGTGATCCAGTGAACATCCGCCGCAAGATTCTTGGTGGCTGTTCCATTATCAGTGGGATTGTCATTGCTACCTTGGCCCACTATGCCTTGCTTTACCGGAGAAGAGCCCTGCTGGGCATCCCCGGCTGGTTGTTGGCCGCTGCTGTCATCTGGCATAGTCTGTCCCTTATGGAAGCATATTTGACACTATGAAACACGAATATCACGAAGGTCCGAGAGCGGCGGAGAAGTTTGAAAAGGCGGCAATGCGGGTGTTTCGCGCACCCAAATCTAGCGCGAAACCCGCCCCAAAGAAACAAGCCGTGCGCAAGCCAAAGAAGGCCAGCAAGGGCTAGCGTTTACGCTTGCCTCGTCCTTGCCGACGTCTAGTGAGAGGTAGCGCTGCCAGTGCCGCTAGTGAGTGCGCCGTAGGTGAGCCGCTTGCCAGCCACGTTACGGGCTGCCAGTTCAAAGCGAGACTGGTCGTTCGTGTCCCGCCGATTGTTATAGCGGAACATCTGTTCGTCGATGTAGCGGAAGAGATGGAATGGCTCGACAGAGATGTAAGTTCCACCTAGCGAACGCTTCAATGTGCTCCAGAAGTTTTCGATCCCATTTGTATGAATGCTTCCCCGGACGTAGGCATCCGCATGATTGATAACTTCGTGAGTGAAGTTGATCCCGCGATATGGATGGTGCTCATCGGTGATGGCTATGGAGCCCGGGGCAATAGACGTATGAGCCAGTTCATGCAGAACCTCTGTTCAGTGTTCCAAGTTACTCGACTCAACGAACCTGAAAATCCGTAGTCGACCGGGATTACGGGCAAACCGGAACTTGAGCGTCAGCTGGCGATAGCGGACAACGCGCTGATCCGGTTCGGCCAAGGTCCGGTTCGGCCGATTCGTTTTGAGAACAGTGCTTGTGTTCACCAAATCCGATGACATCCCCACCAGCTTCCATTTCCGAGTCTGCTCAAAGCAAAATCCCAATTTGGAAGCGAGTTCGTTCTATGGCACAAAACAATGCCAAATCACCCTACCGGAATTGCTACGCTTAACTCAGGACTGCATAAGAGCTAAGAAAAGCCACGGAAATTATTCCGTGGCTTTCTTTTTTGTAAGTTCTTCGGAAGAAGTCTTAGCCGAAACCTATTTTCCAAAACGGCAGCGGGAGTTCGCTATGCACCGACATGGGAGCAAAATTTCGTCGCTAAGTCCAATGACAGGAGGATTTTAGCCATAAGTCCCATGGCAAGACGAATTTAGCCCGCGGGAGAGCAGGTAAACCACACCGTATCAGCAGCTTACAGGAAAGAGTCCCGGGACCGGAGGGGGGTACCCCCGGCTGCTATCCGGTTGCTATAAGGCTTTGGCTGACTTGCCGAATTACAGAGCCGCCTACAGGATGTAACGCGACAGGTCCTGGTTCTTCACGATCGTCGCCACCATCGCCTGTACGTAGGCCGGGTCGACGACGACCACCTTCTCCACACCGTGCTCGGTCGTGCGCTCGACCACCGGCAGCGGCACTGTAGCTCCTAATCCGTCGGTAGCCGCGGCCGCCAGATCCAGCACGCCCTCGGCTGTCTTCTGCCCTTTTTGCAGATCGGGCGCGAGGAAGCTGATCTCGTCCAGCACCCGCTCCATGATCGTATGCAGCCGCCGCGCGCCGATGTTCTCCGTCGTCTCGTTCACGCGGAAAGCAAACTGCGCCATCTCCTCCAGCGCCTCGCGCGTGAACTCGAGCTTCAGCCCCTCCGTCTCGAGCAGCGCCGCGTACTGCTTGGTCAGCGATGATTTCGGTTCCGTCAGGATCCGGATGAAGTCCTCGACGGTGAGCGACTGCAGCTCGACGCGAATCGGGAAGCGGCCCTGCAGCTCCGGGATCAGGTCGCTCGGCTTCGACACGTGGAATGCGCCGGCCGCGATGAACAGGATGTGGTCAGTCGACACCATGCCGTAGCGCGTGTTCACCGTCGTGCCTTCGACGATCGGCAGAATGTCGCGCTGGACACCTTCACGCGAGATATCCGGCCCGTGGCCACCCTCACGCCCCGCGACCTTATCGATCTCATCCAGAAAAATAATCCCGGAGTTTTCAACCCGGTCCACGGCAACGCGATTCACCTGATCCATGTCGATGAGCCGCTGCTCCTCTTCCTGCACCAGATATTCAAATGCCTCGCTCACCTTCATCTTCCGCTTCTTGGTGCGCTGCCCGAAGAGCCCGGGAAGAATGTCCTTCAGATTGACATCCATCTCCTCCGCACCCTGATTGGAGATGATCTCGAAGCTAGGCGTGTTCCGCTCGCGCACATCGATCTCTACCGTACGGTCGTCCAGCTTGCCCTCGCGGAACTGCTGCCGCAGCTTCTCGCGCGTGCGATTGTGGCTGTCATTCGCCTCTTTCGGAGCCTCAATGGTCGGACCATTCTCCGGCCCTCGCACGATATCGATCACCTTTGGGTCCGGCTTCGACTCCGCCGGCTTTACCGTGGCAGCAGGAACGGGAAGCAGCAGGTCGAGCAGCCGCTCCTCGGCGTTCAGCTCAGCCTTGTCCTCCACCTCTTCCAGCCGTTCCTCGCGCACCATGTCGATGGCGATCTCCACCAGGTCGCGGATCATCGACTCCACATCGCGCCCCACGTAGCCGACCTCGGTGAACTTCGAGGCCTCCACCTTCAGGAACGGCGATCCCGTCAGCTTGGCCAGCCGGCGCGCGATCTCCGTCTTCCCTACCCCCGTCGGCCCGATCATGATGATGTTCTTCGGCATGATCTCTTCGGCGAGATCGGGCGGCAGCTTCTGCCGCCGCATGCGGTTGCGCAGTGCAATCGCCACCGCGCGCTTCGCCGCGCTCTGCCCCACGACGTACTTGTCCAGCTCCGCGACAATCTGCCGCGGCGTCAACTCGTCCAGCGACAGCTCCTGGTCTTCCGCTGCGCCTGGTAAATAGATAGTCATCTGCCTGTTTCTCCCTGCTTAGGCGCTCAACTCTTCGATGGTGATCTGGTCGTTCGTATAAATGCAGATCTGTCCTGCGATCCGCAGGCTCTTCTCGGCGATCTCCCGCGCGCCCAGCTCGGTGTTCTGCATCAGGGCACGGGCCGCGGCAAGGGCGAACGAGCCCCCGGAACCGATGGTCGCGATCCCCTCATCCGGCTCGATCACGTCGCCCGACCCGCTGATGAGGAAAGTCTGGTGCGGGTCCGCCACCACCAGCAGCGCCTCCAGCGACCGCAGCATCTTGTCCGTGCGCCACTCCTTGGCCAGCTCAACGGCGGCACGGCCCAGATTGCCGGCATACTGCTCCAGCTTGCCCTCAAACCGGCTGAAGAGTGAGAACGCGTCTGCGGTGGAACCCGCGAAGCCGGCCAGTATCTTGTCCTGGTAGAGCCGGCGGATCTTCTTGGCGGTGTGCTTGATGACGCTGTCACCGAGCGTCACCTGGCCATCCGCGGCCATGACAACGCTCGTACCCCGGCGTACACAGATCACCGTAGTCGAGCGGATCCGCCGCCCCCCGGAAAGGGATAGATCGCCCTGCCCGCTAAGGGCGCCTGTAGATGTGGAAAACCGCCGCGGAGACCCCGCTGGCGGCGTTACGACTGACTCATTCATGCTCTCTTCACTATACGCTTCGCGGTCCTATCCCCCTTTCGCGCCATCGCTGAGACACTGATTCGTAACTCGCGCCTCGGCTTTGCTGCGCTATGCTTAGCAGCAGAAAAGGGAGCGTTGCTGCTTGTCGCCCTCCCGCTCCGGAGTACCGATGTTCGGCATCAGCCTGCGAGAGACCCAATTGGTAAGCGGCGTGGCAGTAGTAGCTGCCATGGCTGCCGGGGCCGCCCTGTACTGGATGTCACGGAAGCGCCCCAGCCCCGACGAGTTGGAGCGCGATCGCCGCGATGCACTGGTGCAGAAGGGCCGCATCATCGATGCGACCGTGCTGGACATCTCCGAGCTCTCACCCGAGGAGTCGGACCGGCCCCTGGGTATGCAGCTCATCCTCTACCAATACGACGTTGCCGGGGTGACCTACGAGTGCTCGCAGGATGTCACACTGCTTCAGCACGTCGTGGACATCCACAAGATCCGGCTCAGCTTCCCTGCATCGGTACGCTACGATCCCCATAACCCCGGCAACAGCCTCATCGTGGCTGAGAGCTGGAGCGGCTTGCGCGATACAGCGAACTCTATTCCATTGCATCCACTGCGTCGGGGCAATCCCCGTCAGGCAGTCGTTTAAAGCGATCGTCCAGGGCCATCCCTGCTGTTGATAGGCCGCAGTCCCTTCTCTGCGATCCGCGCACTGCTCCCTCGTGGCATGCCCTCCTGTACACTGATCGTCATTTCCTGCCGCAAAACTCATTCTGGCTCTCGGAGTTGTCGTCGTGCCCTCCTGTTCCCGTTTGCGCATTTTCGCTCTCTGCATGCTTGTCGCGTCTGCTGCTGTGCTGGATGCACAGAGAAAACCGCTGACGGTTTCGGCGATCTTTACCGATCCAAGCCTCACTGCCGAGGCGCCGCACGGGATGGAATGGTCTCCAGATGGATTACGGATGACCTACCTGAATGCCGATGGCGACCTGATAGCGGTGGATGGCGGGTCGGGCAAGACAAGCGTCGTCGTCGCGAAGGAAAAGATCGGCAGCATGCACTCCACCACGGCCAGCGAACAGGATAAAGACCACCGCAGCCGTTACGGCGCAGCGAGCTATCTATGGGCGCCGGACTCGAAGCACCTGCTTTTCGATTCCAACGGATCGCTCGTTCTCTATTCACTCAAGGACGGCGTTGGCGTCGCCGTCGCGGAGACCGGAACGGCTAGTGGCGATGACCCGAAGTTTGCGCCCGATGGCAACGCGCTGACATATATTCGCGATCATAATTTGTATCTTCGGCGATTGCCTTATTCGCAGCAGCCTGTGCAGCTCACGACGTCGCATGGCATGCCAGTGCTGAATGGCGAGGTGGATTGGCTCTACCTTGAAGAGTTGGACGTGCGCAGCAATTATTTCTGGTCGCCAGACTCGAAGAGCATCGCTTTTCTGCAGATGAACGAAACATCTGTGCCACAGTATCCGATCACGGACTGGATCCCGACCCACGCCGCAGTGGAGATGCAGCGCTATCCGCAGCCCGGCGACCCCAACCCGGCGGTGCGGGTGGGCGTGGTGAACGCGGCCTCCGGCCACATCAACTGGATGAAGGTGCCGCTCACCGCCGGCGAGGACTATATTCCGCGCTTCGGCTGGGTGAACGCGCACACGCTCTGGATCGAGACCCTGACGCGCGATCACAAGCATCGCGGGCTTTACTTTGCCGATGCCTCCAATGGTCGCACTCGGCTGGCGATGGAGGAGACAGATCCGAAGTTTTTTGACGAGAGCTACGACGTGACCGTCAGCGGCCCGAATATTCTTTGGACGAGCTGGCGCGACGGACATACCCAGATTTACCTCTACAGCTTCAACGAAGCGGATCCGATGTCGGAGGACGCGAAGCTGGTGCGACAGCTTACAAACGGCAACGGCGAGGTCTCCTCGATCAAGACCGTGGACCCGGCCGGACGGACGGTGTACTACCTCTCGAACGAGGGCAATCCGCTTGAGCAGCAATTGTGGTCGGTCAATCTGGACGGCACGGGCAAGAAGCAAGTGACCGAGGCACATGGTGTGCACAAGCCGGAGTTCTCGCCTAATTTCCGGCTCTATGCGGACGAGTTCTCGGATCTCCAAACGCCGCCCACAGTATCAATGTGCACGGTGAGCGGCGGCAGTACCTGCAACACTTTCTGGCATACCACGCTGAATCCGCAGTACAAGCTGATCCCGCCCCGCGAGCTAACCCTAAAGGCAAGCGACGGGACCACTCTCTACGCCAGCCTGATGCTGCCGCCAGGGGAACATCCGAACGGCAGCGTGCCGTTGATCAACAACCCCTATGGCGGTCCGCATGCGCAGACGGTCCAGAACGCCTGGCAAGGGCACACAATACTCTTCGATCAGGTACTGGCGGAGCACGGCTTTGCGGTGCTGCACGTGGACAACCGCGGCATGGGTGCTCGAGGGCGCGACTTCGCGCAGGCGGCCTATCACAATTTCGGTCCCATTCAGTTTCAAGACCAACTCAGCGCGATGGACCAGGCGCTGGCGCAGTTTCCGGAACTGGACGCAAAGCGGCAGGGTTGGTGGGGCTGGAGTTGGGGCGGCACCTTCACCCTGTACGCACTGACACACTCGGACCGCTTCAAGGCAGGGGTTGCAGTGGCGCCGGTGACGGACTGGCACAATTACGACTCCACCTATACCGAGCGATATATGAGTGAACCCGCGCAGAATACCGATCAATACCGCGACTTCTCCGTCGTCACGAACGCGGACAAGCTGAAAGGTCGCCTGCTGCTGGTGCACGGTACCGGCGATGACAACGTGCATCTGGAGAACACAATCCAATTCATCCAGAAGCTGACCGATGCCCAACTGCCCTACGACCTGCAGCTTTATCCCCGGAAGACTCACTCCATTGCCGGCGCAGATGCCCGGACGCACCTGTATACACGTATCCTGGCGCAATTCCAGGCGTATCTGGGCGAATCGACACAATAAGGACCTGGTCATGACACATCCTGCGGAGACGGCCGCGACGCGCAATCGCGTGCGCGCGCGCACCACGCTTGGCGACTTCGAACTCACCGTGCTGACCGACGGCACGTATTACCTGGACGGCGGCGCGATGTTTGGTGTGGTACCGAAGTCGCTGTGGCAGAAGCGCGCACCCGCCGACGACCAGAACCGCATTCTGCTGGGCACCAACACAGTCGTCGTACGAACCGGACAGCACACGGTGGTGATCGAGACAGGCATCGGCAACAAGCTGCCGGAGAAGGTGCGTTCTATTTTCGACTCCAAGGCATGGCTCCCGGAAAGCTTCAATGAGGCGGGCATTCGATTGGAAGATGTGGATGTAGTGATCAACTCGCACCTGCACTTCGATCACTGCGGATGGAACACAACACGGCTGCCGGATGGACGCGTGGTACCCACGTTTCCCAATGCACGCTACTTTGCGCACCGCGGCGAGGTGGAGCATGGCCATCTCCAACTGGAGCGCGATGCGGTGAGCTACATCAGCGCAAACTACGATCCGCTGGTGGGAAGCGGGCAAATGTCGCTGCTCGATTTAGGTGCGGACGAGATACAGGAGATCGTTCCTGGCATTTCGGTAGAGCTCTTCCCTGGCCACACTCATCAGTTGATGGGAGTGCACATCGAGTCCGGAGGGAAACACGCCTGCTATATCAGCGACCTGTTGCCGACCAGCGCACATCTCGACGTTACCTGGGTGATGGGCTACGACCTGGATCCGCTGCGCTGCATCGAGGAACGCAAGCGTTTTTATAAGCGTGCCATCCCGGAGGAGTGGCTGGTACTGTTTACGCACGATCACCACAATCCGATGGGATATGTGAGTTGGAACGAGCGCGGCAAGCCGGTCTTTCGGCCACGCGAAGCCTAGCAAACTACTGCACTTTGGCCGTCGCCTTACCGAAGTAAAGCGGACGAACACGCTTTCAGAGGACTCGCCGCCCGCGCGCCGGTACACTGGATCGCGCCAGATCCAAGCCGGAGCTTCGCAGTCGGGCCCATTCAGGTCTCTTTTCGATGGACGGCAGACGATGACTTCCCCACACCTTATCGGCTCGAAGCCGCCAATAGACCCAGTAGAAGCGCTGCGCGTGCTGATGGCGGATCTGCGCGCGCTTGCCGATCGGCTGGCACTCAAAGAGCAAAGCGCGGGCCTGCAGCAGACGCTCAAGGCGGCGCAGGATCGGGTATGCGGCCCGCGCGCGGTAGTGATGCTGCTGAGCGAGCACGAGGATCTGAAACGGAGATTCCTGGAGCGGCTGCTGGGGCCGCATCTGGCGCAGGTGCCGAATCCGACCGTAGCGTGTACTCGCCTGGAGTACGGGGCGGAACCCGAATGCACGGTCACCATGCCGCATGGGCTAACGGCGGTGCTGCCGCTGGATGAACTGCCGACCTTCGTGGAGCGGCATTCGATGGAGAAGGCGATGCAAACTATCCGGCTGCCGAACCCCGCGCTCAAGGACGATCTGGCGGTGATCGACACGCCGATAGTCGAGAATGGCGAGCCTGCCGCAAGTTTGCTGGAATGCGCTGAGCAAGCCGATGCCTGGATCTTTGTTCTGCAGCCGAATCACGAGCTGAATAACGCGAGCGAGAAACTATTGCGCCAACTGCCGGACCACGGAGCGCGATTAGAGATGGTGGTCGAGGGTGCGGAGATGTTAAGCGCGGAAGAGCGGCTGGCGGCTCGCGCACGGCTGATGCATACGTTGCGCGAGCGCTGCAGCATCGAAACGTCGCGGCTGACGCTGATAGCCTCTACCGCCACGGAAGGCGACGCGGAGAGCTTCTGGCACGGCCGATTCGCAACGTTCCACTCGGTAATGATGCGGCGCGGGCGCGAGCGCCGGATGGAAGCGACGCGCGAGATCGTCAAGAACGCACTTTCGGATGTCGGCGCGGAGATCGACTCTGAGTTGAAGAGCATCGGCCTCGGACTTCGCCATGCCCGGCTGCGGTTGGGCATGAAGGATCTCGAAGGTTTGCGAACCCGGTTCGATGCGCTGGGCCAACTGGACTCCCAGACTGCACCCGATGCGAAAACAGTAGACGCCAAGCAGGAAGAGATCCGGCCTGCAACCGGCAGCCCGACATCTGCGGAGGCAACGGCGGCCTCGCAGCTACCCTTGATTGCGCCGCTCGAGACGATGGCGGCTGCCACTCCCGACGAGGAAAATACCAGCGCGGCGGACTCGTTTGCGCCACCGCCTCTTGCAGGCGAGCCGGCCTTCGTGAGCTTTCGTCGAGCGGAAGGTGATTCGCGATGGCGACGCCGGCTTTCGGTCAATTTCAGCGAGAACGTATCCAAGCTGACACGGCAAAGCGAGGCTGGCGAGAACGGTAGAGTTACGCTCGCGAAGCGCAGCGCGGGCATAGTGCTGGCGGTCGTGTTTGTTTGCGTGATCCTTTGGGCACTCGCGCCTCGCGGCTCGTGGTTCGGACATGAGGCGCCGTCACAGTGGGAGTACCAGCAGTCAAAGCGGGCTGCCGCTAGCGGTGTGGCTCCTGCGGCAGCCGTTGCCGCCAGCACGCCCCTGCCGCAGCCCGGAAATCGGATTTCGCTGCCGGAATCCACCGCCACGGACACGCCTGGCATTCCGTCAGCGCCGCTGGCGAAGCACGGTGCGGTAATTCGGACACCGTTGGCTCGCCCAATCCACGGCAGCGCAACTGCAGGAGTCGCAGTTCCCGCAAAACGACACCACCGCCACATGCTGGGTCTCGGCAAGCTGTGGCACTGGGTCCGGCACAGGCATAAAAAGCAGAATCCGAAAACCAGTAGGGAGTCAGCTCCCGCTATTTGTAATTAGCGTTGCGATTTTTTGCCCGTCGGGTGAACCAAGGCCGGTACATGGGTCCCATCCCGCAGCCGCTTTGAAGCTGCCATTCAAGCCTGAGGTGATGTCGAAAAAATTGGCTTCGCCGCCCGAGTAGAGCGTCGGATTGAGAAAGCCGGCATTGCGGCCAGTCTGCTGGTTCACCAGTGCTACCAGCGCCGCCCATAGTGGAGCAACTGCGCTAGTCCCGCCAACGACAGCCGATTGACCATCAATGAGGATCTGATAGCCAGTAGCCGGGGCGGCATCACCTGCAACATCCGGCACTCCGCGTCCGCCCTGTCCGCCTGTGGGCGTGGGCACCTTTGCGCCCGATTGCCACGCGGGCAATGCGAAGTAGCTGGAGACGCCGCCACCCGTCGCGCCACCACCTTGCGACTGATCGTTCCACACCGTCTCGGTAGAGCGGACGCCATTGGCGACAGTAAGGTTGGTGCCGCCACAGGCGAGCACGTGCGGGCTGGAGGATGGAAAGTCGACGTGATTCGAGCCATCGGAGACACCGTCAGTCGAACCGGAGTCGCCACTGGCAACGGTGATGGTGACACCCAGCGCGGCTGCCGTTTGTATGGTGTTGTCGAAGCTGGTAAGCGCCGCCGTGTCCCACGAGGACTCCGGACCTCCCCACGAGATGGAAATGACTGACGGCTTATTGGTGGTGTCGTGGATGGCAGCAGAGATGGCATCCTGGAAGCCTTGATTCGTATTCGGCGCAAAGTAGACTGCGATGCGTGCGCCCGGAGCAATCGCGCCGGCGACTTGAATGTCGAGCGCGACTTCGCCGTCAGCACCGTTGGGATCTCCGGGCGAGTTGGTGCCACCATCGACCGGGACGGTGACGACCGTGGGCGGCGTGATGCCGAGCTGGCCGAAGTAGGTTTCGATATCCGATGTCTGGTACCCGCCGCCGAGTTCGATGAGCGCGATGCATTGACCTTGGCCGTTCACGCTGGTTGGGTAGTCGTAAGCTTTCGCCACCTGCGGCGGAGTGAAGCTGGATTGTGCGGCGTTTGGATTCAAATTGACAATCTGGCTAAGCCAACGGATATGTGGCCGCGCGATCGGTCGCGTGTCCAGGCCGAGCACCGTTTCGATGACCGCGGCTTCAGGTTCCGGCACGGATAATTGTCCGGTGAATGCATGAAAGTAACGGCCGGCCGGCGGTGGAGCAGTGTGCTCGTAATCCTGCAAGTCGATGCCGAAGGTCTGCTCCAGCTGCTGCGCCGTGCCGCGCAGCCAGACGCGGCGTGCCGCGCGATCTTCATGCACGAGCGTCAAGCGATGGCGCGCAGCGAGAGTGCGCACCTGATCCATGGCCTGCGTTGTGGCGCCGTGCGCGTTGAGATATTCCTCGCGGCTGAGCTGACGCCCCTTGAGGCCCGCGACGTCGAGTGGCTGTGCGCGCTTGAGGATCACCGTGACCGTGAGCTGCTGCGTGGCCGAGGTCTTGCCCACATGGCGGCAATTGCGCGGCGCAGGGTGATCGCTTTCAGGAAGAGTAATGAGACGCACCTGACGTTGGGGGGACATGAGGAGCTCCTTGGTTTGAGTGATGTCACTCAATAGATGCGCGATCCGGCTCTGGAGCTACCAGCGTCTGCACATCAGGAGTCGGGTCAGAATCAGGCCCGCCGTGTCGCGGGTTCCTTGCGAGCGTCATTCCCGGAGCACGCGATCTCCGTGGCTCGGCGGCTGGGAGATGACCAGGAACCGTGCATCTTGGCTGCTCTGATTGAATACCTGATGCGGCGTTTGTGCGGGCACAGTTAGGCCGGTGCCGGGAATGAGCATGAGGCTTTCACCATCTTGTTCAATTACTAGTTCACCCGCGAGTACGTAGAAGAATTGCGTCGCGTGCTGATGGAGGTGGCGCTTCTCAGCCGTGCCGGGTGGCATGCGCTCTTCAATGATGCTGAGTGTTTCTGAGCGATGCAGGTGCCAGCCGTCGCACATCTGCTCGTCGATGGCGCCGCGCCAAGTGTAGTGCTCGGCGCTGCTAGTGCTGACGGCTTTCATTTGCGGCGCCCCTCCCGAGAGCGCGACGACAAGCGAGAGACGATAGGCTACACGAAGCGCGTGGCGCGTTGTCCAAGCTTGCTTTCTTCCCGGCCACGGCGTTGCAAATGAGAAGGATTTCACTATCTTTATCTGTGGCATGGCGCGGCGGCATTCTGGCGCATGATTTTTTTCGGCAAGGGAGTGGAGATATGCAGCGGCGGGATTTCGTAAGGGCCATGCTTGCGGCATCGGTCAGCGCGCGGACCATGTTCGGGCAGAATGCGCCGGCATCGGTGACACCGGCGGTTCCCCCTCCGATTCCTCCAAAGGCCGCGCCCTTGCCTGCGCCAGGACCGGTGCCCTGGATGCGCGGGCTAATGGAAGCGAAGCCGCTGCCGATGACACCGCTGGTGCCCGACGCTGTCGCGCATACTCAGACGCGCTTCTTCACCCGGCAGCAGTTTGCAACGCTGCGTCAGCTCTGTGAGGTGCTGATGCCTCCACTAAAAAACGCTCCGGGAGCCATTGATGCGGGCGTGCCGGAGTTTCTGGATTTCCTGATCTCTGTTTCGCCAGCAGACCGGCAGCAGATGTATATCGCTGGACTGGACCGCCTGGACACCGAATCGCGACAGGAGTTCGGAGTTCCGTTTGCTGGTGTGAATTTGCAGCAGGCGGACGCACTGATCCGCCCGTGGCTGCGGACATGGATGACCGATCATCCGCCGACGGACCCGTATGAGCGGTTTATCAATCTGTCGCATACAGATATCCGCACTGCGACGATCAACTCCAAGCCATGGAGTGACGCGCTGCGATCGGAAGAGGACCGCCGCATGGACGAGGGATTGTACTGGTATCCGGTGGACCCGGATCTGCAGCGCCGCGACCTGCGGAAGAGCTGAGAGAGGGCTCATTCAAAGATGCTCGATGAGGTTGATGTACTGATTATTGGCTCCGGCCATTCCGGCGGAATGGCGGCGAAGGTGCTCACCGAAAAAGGTATTTCCTGCGTGATGCTGAACGCGGGTCCGGTGGCCGACATCCGCAAAGATGCGGAGCTGCGTCAGGCATTCACGCTTCCCTATCGCGGATTCAAAGATCCTGCGAAAGTGCCGCACGTCTTCCAGGCGAATGAATTTAACGCAAACACATGGGTCGACGAGAAGGAGGTTCCCTACACCTGCCCGCCCGCGAGCCCCTACAACTGGGTGCGGGTGCGCTTGTTTGGCGGGCGATCGCTCTTTTGGTCGCGGCAATCCTTCCGGCTGAGCGACTATGAACTCAAAGGGAAGTCGCACGACGGCTTTGGCGACGACTGGCCGATCAGCCTGGCCGACCTGGCGCCGTACTACTCAAGAGTGGAAGAGATCTTCCGCGTTGAGGGCACGCCCTACGGGCTGCCGCAGTATCCGGACGGCAACTTTGTGCCGCCCGAGGAGAACCCCTGGTGCGAAGCGATGGAGCGCTATCGCAAGGCGGGCGAGCAGCTGGGTGTGCCGGTGTGCAGGCAGCGCTCCTCGCTCGGCGTCAACGGCCTGGCCAGCTCAATCAACCTGCTGCTGCCGGACGCTTTCGAGACAGGAAAACTTCAGGCCATCCCGAACGTAGTCGTGCGCGAGCTGCGAGTGAATCCGGCGACCGGGCTGGTCCGCGAGGTGCATTTCGTGGATCGCATCTCGCGCCGCGAGATGTCGATGAAGGCGCGGGTGGTGGTACTGGCCGCGGGAACGCTCGAAAGCACGCGGCTGCTGCTCAACTCGAAGATCGCCAACTCGAGTGGCGTTATGGGCCACTACCTGATCGACCAGATCTACGGGGCGGGCATCGTCTGCTCCGTGCCCGATGCGCGCGACGGCAGAACCACGCGCGAGCTGATGGAGGGCGCTGCGCTCATTCCGCGCTTCCGTAACATCCAGACCAAGGCGAAGGACTTTCTGCGCGGCTACGCGCTGAATGTATCCAGCAGCACGCACCCCATGGACCCGAAGAACTTCGCTGCCTACGGAAGAGAGCTCGAAGAAAAGCTCGAAAGCTACAGTGGCAGCGGCCTCCATGTAGGCATCATGGGCGAGGTGCTGGCGCACCACGACCATTGCGTCAGCATCGACAAGCACGCCGTGGATGCCTGGGGCATTCCGGTGCTGCACATCGACACGCGCTACACGGAGAACGAATTCAACATGGCGCGCGACGCGGTGGACACGAGCCTGGAGATGGCCCATCTTGCAGGCTTCGAGGTGCTGGCCAAGAACTACGAGCCCAACCCGCCGGGCTACAGCATTCACGAGCTAGGCACCTGCCGGATGGGCGACGACCCGAAGACGAGCGTGCTGAACAAATGGTGCCAGAGCCACGACATCAAGAACCTCTTCGTGGTGGATGGCAGTAGCTTTGTGAGTTCGGGATGGCAAAACCCGACCATGACCATCCTGGCGCTGGCGATGCGCTCGTCCGAGCACCTGGCCGAGCAGATGCGGCAGGGCAACGTGTAGCTACCTCCAAGTGACTAATTCGGAGCGACCAGTGAAGAAACCCACAAAACGAGCATGAGGAAGTTTGGCAGCACAATAAACGTCTGTTCCTGCGCCTCGGCTCCTCGAGTGGCCGGAGGGAGAGCAGATCCCTCCACTCCCGCGCTGCAACGCTCCAGCCGGTAATGACGGCAGAGGTGAGATGTCCGATGTCACGACCGTCTGGTCGGGGCTAAAAATGCGCTATATATCTCATCGGCAACCGGCGGACTGCACCGCAAATGGTGCAATCGGGAGCGGGGGCGTAACACACCGTCTTTACAATAGGCGAAGTATCCATTTGATTTGCCTCTGACCTGACAGGGAGAAGAATGTCTTTGAAGCACAGCCTGGGAGCCTGGCTGCTGCCGGGAGTGCTCCTGGCGGCAGCGTCGACCGGCCTGCACGCGCAGGCCAACACGGCGCCGTTCGATCTGAGCGGGCCGCGCATCGATGTGCGTGTCACCCGTGGGGGCAAGACCTTGCCGATTGCTGAGGTGCCAAACCTGCAGCCCGGCGACAAGCTGTGGGTGCATCCGGAGCTGCCGCCGTCCCAATCGGCACACTACCTCCTGGTGGTGGCGTTCCTGCGCGGCGCGACCAACCCGCCACCCGAAGACTGGTTCCTGAAGGAAGAGACGTGGCAGAAGAAAGCCTCGAGTGAGGGCATCCACTTCACGGTGCCGGCGGACGCACAGCAGACACTCCTGTTCCTGGCGCCGGAGACGGGCGGTGACTACAAGACCCTGCGCAACGCCGTGCGCGGCCGTCCCGGATCGTTCGTGCGCGCTTCGCAGGATCTCAATCAGGCCAGCCTGGACCGCTCGCGGGTGCAGACCTATCTCGGCAGTGTGCGGGACGTGTCGCAGGCCAATCCAGGCGCGCTGGAGGCCACATCCAAGTTGCTGGCGCGCAGCCTGACTCTGAAGGTGAAGCAGGAATGCTTCGAGCTGCCAGCCACCGAACAAGAGCAGTGCCTGACCCAGAACAGCGAAGCGCTGGTGATGAACGATGGGCACGAATCGATGGTGTCGGCTCTAACCAGTGGACCGGGCAGCGACCTGGCACAACAGCTTTCCTATTCGCCAACTGCGGGGGCGGGTTACTACAGCGCTTATGTCGGTGCGGTAATTGACGTGGCGAAGCTGCTGAACGGGCTGCACACGGCGGAGTACCAGTACATTCCGGCGCTGACCTTTCCCAAGGAAGACGCGCTCGATCTGAAGCTGAACAATCCGCCGTCCTTCCACAATCCGAAGTCGGTGATTGTGGTGGCACTGCCCGCGGTGGAGACAGCACAACTACCGCCGCTGCACGCGATCGATCCAAAGGAAGTGAATTGCCTGCAAGGTCCAAGCGTGGTTCTGCCGGTGGAAGGCGCGCCGCTGGTGTACTCCAGCAGCCTGGCACACAGCCTGGCGTTGCATGTCGAAGGAAAGTCAGGCAAAACGATCGACTTGCCGGTACGCGCAGTTGCGGCGAAGGGTGGGTTGGTAGTGGATGCCTCTGCGGTGCCGGATGCCAAGCTCGATCCGCATGTCGTGGGCAAGATTGTCGGGATGTGGGGCTTTGACCGGCTGGACGGTCCGTCCTTCAACCTGAATGTGCCGCATCCGACAACCTGGACGCTGGACAGGTCGGATGCAAATTCGCTGGTGGTGGGTCGCGAAGACGACGTGCGGCTGCACGGCAACGGCGCTGCATGTGTTGCGGAGATCCAACTCCGCGATTCGACCGGCAAGGAGACCAAGGCCGATTTCAAGATGGTGAAGCCGGATGAACTGGAAGTGAAAGTACCCATGACCAGCGCCGCCACCGGCGACGCGGGGCTGTTGGTGCGCCAGCGCGGACTGGAGTCTCCGGACCAGGTAGCGATTCAGGCGTACGCACAGGCGGGACACCTGGACGCACTGCACTTCCATGCAGGAGACAGCACGGCATCGCTGGTAGGCACGCGCCTGGATGAAGTCGCTTCCGTGGAACTGAAGGATGTGCGCTTCACGCCGGGAGAGCTGACGCACTCCGGCGACAAGGACATGCTGACGCTGAAGGCCGCAGACCCGAAGACAGCGGCGGCTCTTCCGGCGAACCTGCGGGGGACCGCGCATGTGCAATTGAAGGATGGACGCACGTTGGAGTTGGAGAACACGGTGAGCGAGCACCGGCCCCAGGTGATGCTGGCGAGCAAGAGCGTGGACGCCGCGCCTGATTCCAGCAACCTTGTCCACCTGGTAGATCCGAACGAGTTGCCGGTGGGCAGCAAGATCAGCTTCGTCCTGAAGACGGTTGCGACTCCCGGTTTTTCGCGCGGCGAGAAGGTGGAAGTACAGTCCGACGATCGGACGCTGCATACGACCTTGGAAGTGAGCGACGGGAGCCTGGTGTTGCAGGACAACAGCACGATGCTGGGCAGCTTCGATCCGCTGAAGAGTTTTGGACCATCGGCCTTCGGCAAACTGCAACTGCGCGCCGTGGATGCGAATGGCGCGCCAGGCGACTGGATTCCCCTGGGTACGCTGGTGCGTGTGCCGGTGATCGCGTCCGTAAAATGCGCACGTGCAGCACACGCGGCGGCCGCGGCGGCCGCAGAAGAAGCAACCCGCGCGGCAAGTGCAACGGATGCACCGCAAACGGCGGCGGCCGGCGGACCGCCTCCGCCGGTCAACGACACGGCGCCACCGGCGGCGAACGACCCCAATGCCCAGTGCACGCTGAACGGCAGCTCGCTTTTCCTGATTGATTCCATCTCGTCCGATCCGCAGTTCACACACAGCGTGTCGGTGCCGGACGGCTACACCAATCCCACCCTCGCGGTGCCACGACCCAACAGCGGCGAGCTCTATCTGCACCTGCGCGACGATCCAACGATCGCCAATACGATCACAGTGCCGCCGAATGCCGCGACGCTGAGCAGAAACAATGCCGCAGGCGCGACTGCTGCAGCCGTCGTGGCTCATCCGCACGTGGACGACGGCAACCAATAGATGCTGTGAATCCAGACTTGCTAGTGTCTATCGAGCGAAATGAGCGAACAACGCGCTATGCCGCAGCGGAAGCCCGTGCTCGCTCATCTCAGTCAGTACGAAATCGTTACCGACTGCTTGCGATTGGCTTCTGAACCTTGTTGGTAACTTCCTTGTATCCGGCAGGCACTTCGAAACGACCGGGATCGACTGCTCCGGTGGAGAAGCCGCCCATCGTGGTATTCGATTCAATCAGCACGTTGGCTGCGGCATCCTGAGCCTGCTGAGGATTGGTGCTGTCATCGGCGGGCGGGGGCGTCTCTGCCTTCTTTTTCTTCCCAAAACCTCCGAGTCCGCCAAAGCCTCCTAACTTGCTGGCTATCACGGAAGTCGCCGACTGCTGGGCCACGTCTCCTGCACTTGGCATTACCGGAGTGGAAGACTTCGGCAAGGGTGCTTCTGACGCAGCTGGTAGCGGTTTTCCATCAGCAGTCGATCCCATACGCATGACTTGAAGAATGGGGACACCCTTCAGCTTCCGCATCTCTTCCGCCAGATTTTCCAGTCCCTTTGCGGCTCCCGGCTGCGACATGAGCGCTGCCATCCCACCTGCTGCATTTCCGCTGAAGACATTGCCCATCTTCTGTGCCAGTTTTTCGTTGAATGCCCGTACTTCATCAAAGCCAGGTATATCGGGCGCCATCCACATATCGTTCGTTATCGAAAGAGCGCCTTTTTGCTGGCTCGTCTTGTCTTGCGCGATGAGGGACATCGTCATGATCGCTTCATTCGTATCAAGACCGGAGACTTGACGCGAAGCCCCGGTATTTCGCACATGGACGTCATAAGACATGTCCACATTCGATGGCTGGGTAGCGGTGTCCTCTTTCGTCTGAGATGAAGCTTGCCGGGCCTGCGCATCCCGCTGCGCCTGCTGCAGTTGCTGCTTCATCTCATCGAAGGTCATCGTGCTGTACTGCCGCTTGATAGTGTCGATTTGCGTGACCGTCCCGCGGTCAAGGTCGATGATCTCGATTGAGTCCGGACGTATGCGTGCCATCCGATTGCCTTTCAGCAGCACCGTCGAGGTTATCGGCTGATCCGCCTTACGCGCCTGTGAGCTGAATGCTCCAGCCATCTTCATCAACCCCATCACCGAGCCACCGGTGATCTGTGTCGTTTCCTGATACTGAAAATCCGCGAGCAGGAGCGTAGGGCAGGCAAGACATGCCCCAAAAGCAGCGACTTGCATAAGCTTGGACATAAGAGCTCTTTCTGACAGTGGATGGCGCTGTTTGGGGGAGGTAGGGCTTCTATCTTGCGTTGCGTGACTAAGTCGTGTCAATGAAGTTTTGGATCCCCGGTCGTGGCGACGAGCGACTTCAAACCAATGAAAGTGGAACTTCTGATGCGATGAAAATTCGCAAGTGAAGGCGGCTCGGGCAGTGCGCGCAGCATTGGTAGGAAAGTTGTTCATTTGGTCGGACCTGCATGTCCTCTCCGGCTGGACTGCAACCGGTTTCCTCGCGCGGCGTTTTGTGGCATCTTGGAAGACCGATGACGCTTCCACGGTTCGCACGCGCTCTATTCTTCCCTGCCTTCCTGCTGATTTCCCTCACCGTTTCCGCCGAGGTGCGCTTGCCGAAGCTGTGGAGCGATCATGCGGTCATACAGCGCGACCGGCCGATCCACGTGTGGGGATGGGGCGATGTCGGCGAGCACGTGACCGCAACCCTGCGCAGCGCGAACGGCAGCGCTGACGAGACGGCGAGTGCGATAACAGACTCGCTCGGGCACTGGAATTTGTATCTTGCACCGCGGCCCGCGGGTGGTGGGGCTTTGGCGCTCACGGTTGCCGGCTCGAACACCGTCACGATTAACGATTTGCTGATGGGCGATGTTTGGCTGGCGAGCGGGCAATCGAATATGGAGATGCCGCTGCTCGGATTTCCCGGATCCGCCGTACTGAAAAACGGAGCGGAGGAGATCAAGGGCGCAAACCATCCGGAGATTCGTCTGCTGCACGAGGCCAAGCGCTTCTCGTACTTTCCGCTGCAGGACCAGGATGCGATATGGCAGATCTGCACGCCGGAGACAGGGGCGAGCTTCAGCTCCGTCGCATACTTCTTCGCGCGCGAGATTCAGCATGACCAGAAGGTGCCGATCGGCGTCGTAGAAGCGGACTGGGGCGGCACGCCGGCTGAGTCCTGGACCAGCCTGGACACGCTGGGCAGCGATGCGGCCCTGATGCCGGTCTTTTCCGCGCGGGCGGCCGAAATGGACAAGCAGGCGGATGCAGAGGCGATCAAAGCGAGATATGCGCGCGAGGATGCAGCCGCGAAGGCCGCCGGGCGTACACCGGAGCACCATTCCTGGCAACCGCCGGTGGAACCGTGGGCTGCGAGCTCCCTCTACAACGGAATGATCGCGCCGGTGACGCCACTGGCGATCCGCGGGGTGATCTGGTACCAGGGTGAGGCGAACACCGGTCTCGAACGCGCACCGCTCTACCATCGGCTCTTCTCGGCGATGATCGGCGACTGGCGGCGGCAGTTTGCGCAGGGCGACTTTCCTTTCCTGTTCGCGCAGATCTCGAGTTACGAGGCTTCTCCGGAGGAGGATTGGGGCATGGTGCGAGATGCCCAGCGGCGGACGCTCTCGCTGACGAACACCGGGATGGCGGTGACGATCGATATAGGCGATCCGAACAACGTCCATCCCGCGGACAAACAGACCGTCGGTCATCGGCTGGCGCTGGCTGCGCAGGCGCTTTCCTACGGTGAAGGTGTACGCCACAGTGGGCCGCTCTTCCGGCAGGCGACCACCGAAGGCGCAGGGATGCGCGTGTACTTCACGGGAGCGGATGGCAAGCTGGCGGTGCGCGGCGGGACGCTGCAGGGTTTTGAGCTGGCGGGCGCGGATCGCCATTTTGTACCGGCGACAGCGACGATCGACGCCGGTGGCACGACAGTCACCGCAACCAGCCAGCAGGTGCCAGCGCCCCTATACGTGCGTTACGCGTGGCCGAATGCGCCGGACGCAACTCTGATGGACAGCGCTGGGCTGCCCGCTTCCACGTTCACCTCCGAGGCCGTGCCGGCGCTGCCAGCGCGCTGAGTTTGGAGAAAGTGATCGGGGGTAGTCATCGCGCTCGACAAGATATCGTTAACAGGTTTCGCAAGCTCCCATAGCCTGCCCAGACCAGGAGTATTCGCATGCAATGCTCGATTCGCTCTCTCCTATTGGCTACTGTTCTGCTGCCGCTCGGAAATGTGCCTGCGTTCGGCCAGCATGGCGCTGCCGCTTACCAGGTGTTGCCGCCGAAGTATGGGCCGTTCAACGGCCATTTTTTGGCTGGCGGCGAGGGCCTGGAGAAGCCCTTGCCCGAGACCGATCCGCTGCTGAAGGCGACTACGCCCTGGACGATGACAGTTTGGGCCGAAGTGCCGGCCGCGTCAGCGAAACCCCTGCTGATAGCCGGGATAGGCAATGCCGCAGAAGAAGACTCGCGTCTGTTCGCGATCGTGAACGGGCGGCTTGCGCTCTGGTTCGGCAAGGACAATATGCTGGCCGCGAGTGCTCCTTTGCCACAACGACAGTGGCATTTCTTCGCGGCCAGCTTCGATGGACAGGCGGTGCGCCTCTACAGCGATGGCTTGGAAGTAGCGAAGGGAACGCTGCTCTATGGCCGCGTCGCGCCAGTCGTCTCGATGGCGCCCGTACCATCTCCGCTCCTGGACACTGCTCCGTTTGGGGGGCGCATCGCGATGCTGACGGTGTCGCGCGCAGTCAAGAGCGATGCGGAGATCGCCGCGATGGCGAAGCAGCAGCCGGAGTTTTCGCTGATCAGCTTTGAAGAGGCATCGAAGCCGTGGCCGGTACAGACGCGAGGGCAGGCGGGCTATCGCGCGCCGCAGGACCCCGCGACCTTGCCGCGAAGTGAAGCACCCTTCTCACAACCAAAACCCGCACCGGAACCGCCGGCGAAGACGACGCTGCGTAAGGACGAAGATGGCGCCTGGACACTAAGCGGCGGATGGAAGCTGACTCCCGCGCCGAAGCTGACGGCTACGCCGGAAGAGATTTCGAAGGTGGGCTTCCGCACTGAAGGATGGTGGGCAGCGACCGTGCCGGGCACGGTGCTGACCACGATGGTCGATCGCGGAATCTATCCTGACCCCGACTACGGACTAAACAACATGGCGATTCCGGATTCGCTGAATAAGCAGGACTACTGGTATCGCGCGGAGTTCACCGCACCCAAGCAGTCACAAAAC
>JBJMGC010000213.1:0-5771 GCA_045808105.1 Acidobacteriaceae bacterium
GCGTCAACCCGTTCCTCTGCCCGAGTCATAGTCGCTGAGTGAAGCTGCATCTCGGCAAGTAAGAGTTCCATATATTTCGCGCGCGCGCTCTCCGCCCGCATGTCCGCATGAATCGCCCGTAATTCACTAAGCATTGCTTGCAGTGTCTGTTCTGATGGCGACGCGGATTGGCCGGCACAAATGCCGGGGATTGCGACACTAAGCGCCACACAAAGAAGTAATTTCATCTTGCCCCCTTATCGTGAGCGTCAAGTCGATTAAATCGCCCGTGGCGAGTAGTTGGCAATTCGAAAAGTTCGATCAACGATGAGCGGGGTAGAAGATAGATATTTTTCGTACGCTCTCATTACGGCCGTCTCTAGTTCTATGTAAGAATTTTAGTCGTCATCATCTTTATGCCGCTTCACCGGCACCCGAAGCGCCGCCGGCACCGGCGCATCGCCCTTCGCGTCCTTCCACAAAATCACATTCAGCTTCTGCGGATCGGCGCGGTCTTCGTGGCGAAAATCCATCTTGCCCGACTCCTTCGCGCCAGGCGCGGATGGCTTGTTCGCCGTGTATATCAGGCCGTTGTCGCGATTGGAATAGTCGGCGTCGAAGGCAGGCTGATCGCCCGCGCCTGCAAAGACGCTCGCGATCGGTGGCGCGAATGCATCGTTGTTGTTCATCGGCGGCAGGTCCAGCAGGTCTTCCATCGTGCGCACCATGCTGACCGTCGTATAGAAATGGTGGTCCACCAGCGGGCGCGCCTGCCGCGGCGCGTACTTGCTGATGATGAGTGCCGTGCTTCGATGTGCATCCACGTGGTCCGCGCCGGCCTGCGCATCGTCCTCTAGGATGAAGAACGCTGTGTCGTTCCAGTAAGGGCTATGCGAGACCGCCTCGACCGCGCGGCCCACCGCAAGGTCGTTATCGGCAACCGAAGCATTCGGCGTCGGCATGCCTGCGCTCGTGCCTGCAGTGTGGTCATTCGGCAAACGCAGCATGACGAATGCCGGCATATCGTCGCTGCCGCTGTTCCGTTTCTCAACCCACTTCTTGAAATACGTATCGAATTCCTCAAACCGCATCTGGTCTGGAAAATCCAGCTCGAAGTCGGGAAAGTTCGGATCGAAATGCCCCACCAGCTCGGGCTTGGTTGCGACGTTCTGCGCGATCAGCGGAATCGGCCACGGATACTTGCTCGTCCCGCCGCCATAGTTCTCCGGAACCGCCGCTCCAGGCCGAATGGCAGGCGTCGCGCACTTTTCCCGCTCCGGCTCCGGCGTGCCTTCGGTGGGGCTCTGCCGCGGTGCCGGTTCACTGCTGCCGCAGAAGTGCGTCGCGATGAATTCCGCGAAGTGGAAATAGCTCTTGTGGTGCCGCGCAAGGTTGGTCCACAGATAGCTGCTCGCAGGCTCGTTCACGTCGGAGATCTTCTCCGTCAGCGGAAAGCCGTTCTCCACCACGCCTTCGAAGTCGTAGACCCTCTCCTTGCCGCGATATGCCTGCTGCCATGTCTTCTCCGTGTAATCGCTGGAGATCGCAGCGGTCGACCACACGTGCCCATCGCCCGACACCTCGCCTGAGTCATAGAAATTATCGAGGATGCCGAACTGCTCCGCCAGCTTGTGCTCGTTCGGCGTAATGCTGCGGCCATACATCGTCAGGCTGGGATCGTTGTTGCCTGCCGGCAGATCGCCAAAGATCTGGTCGTAGGTGCGGTTCTCCTTGATGATGTAGATCACGTGGCGAATAGGATTTCTGCCACCCTGAAATTGAATGTGCGTGGCCGCCGCATTCTGCATGTTGCTCGCCACCGTCTGCTTTGTCAGCTCGGGCAAGTGCGCCTCCAGTTGGGCCAAATCGACCGAAGCCACCGATCCATAAAGCAGCGTCGCGATATAGGTCGACGGACGATGCGAGCGCGCCAACCCCGGAATGGGCCGCTGCGGCTTACCGTTGGGGCCGGTGCCCTTGCCCTTCCCGGTTGCAACATAAAGATGACCCGAGTCAACAGCAAGTCCGGTGGGCAGCCATTCCGTGGGCAGGAATCCATCCGCCTGTTTCGGCTTGCCTGGGCGGATGCCGCGCGTCCGGAAGATCGCGACCGAGTTGGTGCCTGCGTTCGCAGCATAAAGGCGCGCACCGTCCGCCGAGAGCGCAAGCGCATTCGGCTCCCCGCCGAAATATGTCTGCCCCGGCAGCCGCGTGTCGAAGATGCCGGCCAGTTTCATCCCCGCGCCTCGTAAGGACACCGCAGCAACAGCGTCACGATTGGCCAGCGCGACATAGAGCGTTTTCTGATTGGGCGAGAGAGCAAGCGCCGTCGGATGCGAGCCGGGCGAAGTCGCTTCCGAAGGAGGCATCAACGGCAGCTTGCCGATCACCTTGCCCGATGCAAGATCGAGCTCGGCAATCGCCGATCCATTCCACAATGCCGCGAACCCTCTTTTGCCATCGCGCGTTGCGATCACGGCAACCGGATACGTGGATGGGACCACCGGGCTCGCCGCCAGATCGAATCGATAACGCACAGCGCCGCTCGCCACATCAATCAAAAGAACATCGTCGGAAAACGTATCGGCCACCAGCAATTCTTCGGATCCATCGCTTCCCTTCACCACCGCCAGGCCGGCCGGCGCGGGAATCGCTTTACCAGCAGGCACCGGCGCGTCGAGATCGTTCTGTGTACGCCCCGCCGCCAGCGTCTGCAGCGGAATGGAAATCAGCCGCTCCGGCGTCACGTGCCCCGCGTCCACGCGATACACCGCAACGGCATTCCCTGTCTCGTTCTGCTTTTTCGCCACTGGGGCAGAGAGCGAATCGAAGGAGGCGTACAGGTGCGTGCCGTCACTGCTGAAGGCCAGCCCCTGATACAACGTTTGTGGCATGCCGGGCGCTGTGCGCGGTTCAGGAAAGTCGGCGACCTTGCCCGTCCTCGTGTCCACCACCGCAATCGACTGCTGGTACTCGGACCCATACGTTCCATAGCCCGCATTCAACAGCGCCAGATAACGGCCGTCAGGCGAAGCAGCAATGGCCATCGGCAGGCTATTCGTGCGCTGCGGCGCGCCCGGCACCGGCAGCAACTGCTTGCTCGTCGGCAGGTCAATCGGCCTCTGTTGTGCACCAGCGCAAACTGCGGTAACTGCAAGTGAAAAACCTGCCCAGATGACTCGCTTCATCCCGTGTAATCTCCCGTCCCAGTTGTCTCACGCTTACGAGGGTACCTCGATTACAAAACTGTTACGCAGGCAGGTACAGCATCGCTGTTAGGGTCGGAGTAGGACATCCCACAATCTCAGCAAAAGGTCCCCTATACATGTTGGTAGAAACACCCTCCGATACCGTCGCCACCATCGCCCCCGCGCCGGCCACACCCGCCGCAGCCCGCGCGCGCAACAAACAGGACGTGCCCGTGCTGGGCCGCGCCGGCCAGAACTTCGGCCGTAACTGGGTGACCACCGGCTTCATGCTCGCCTTCCACGTCGGCGCCGTGGCTGCGCTCTTCTTCTTCAGCTGGACGGGGCTCATCGCCGCAGTCGTTCTTTACATCCTCTCCATCAACGTCGGCATCGGCATGTGCTACCACCGCCTGTTGACGCACCGCGGTTACAAGGTGCCGAAGTGGCTGGAATATGCGATGACCATCTGCGCTACGCTCGCGCTTGAAGGCGGACCGATCTTCTGGGTAGCCACGCATCGCGTCCATCATCAGCTCAGCGACCACGAAGGCGACCCGCACACGCCCCATGACGGCGGATGGTGGGCCCACGTCGACTGGATCCTCAAAGGCGACGCGCTCCATCACGAAACCGCGCTGCTCTCGCGCTATGCTCCCGACCTCGCGAAAGATCCGGTGCACCGTATGCTCAGCCGCTATCACTGGGTTCCGCTGGTGATTGTCGGTCTCGCTCTGCTGGCTATCGGTGGCTGGCCCGCTGTCCTCTGGGGCATCTTCCTGCGCGTCACGCTCGGCTTGCACTCCACCTGGCTGGTCAATTCCGCGACGCATATGTGGGGCTCGCGCCGCTTCGAGACCCGCGATGAGTCGCGCAACCTGTGGTGGGTTGCCCTGCTGACCGGCGGCGAAGGCTGGCACAACAACCACCACGCGCATCCCGTCTCCGCGCGTCACGGCCTCGCGTGGTACGAGATCGATCCCAACTACTACGGTATCTGGATCCTGAAAAAGCTAGGCCTGGCAAAGCAGATCAAGATCGCGCAATACGATCCCGCGAATCCGCGTCCCGCCGGCGCTGCCTAAACCCACACACCGCATCGCATAGCGGCGCCCATACGGGCGTCGCTATACTTTTTTGGGCTACCGGCTCACACTCAGTCCTGAAGCATTTCGACCTTCAGGCAGGCCGAAGCCGGGATGCTTACGCAGCTTTTCCGTCAAGAAAAGCTGCACTTCGCCGCAGTTCGAGAGGCAAAGGCAGTAGGAGAAATGCTTTATGCGGATCACGCGGCGCACTCGGGCGATGTTCTTCTTCATCGCGCTCGGTGTCTGCCTGGTAGGCGTCGCCATCACGCTCCAGCTTGGCTGGATCATCCTCAACTGGCGCCGCTTTGCCCCGCTTATCATCGGCATCCCCTTCTTCGCTCTGTTGATCGTCGGACTCATCCTCAACACCGTCTTTCTGGTACGCGAAGTGCGCCGCAACGAGCAGCAGGACAGCTTTCTCAATGCCGTCACGCACGAGCTGAAGACCCCCATCACCTCCATCCGGCTCTACCTTGACACCATGCGCCGACGCGAAGTCTCTCACCAGCAGCAGCAGGAATTCTTAGCCGTGATGAGCGAGGACACCGACCGCCTGATGGCCACGGTCGAGCAGGTGTTGAAGGCCGGCGAGCTCGGCCAGCGCGTCCGCAGCCAGGTACGCGTGCGCGTGGATATGGATCAACTCGTCCAGGAGGCAGTCGCCACTGCGATGCTCCGCTATCACCTCGATCAGCATGCAATCCAGTTTGAGCGAAGAGAATTGCAGAGCGGCTCCAGTTTTGCCGTCGCCGGCAATCCGGAGGATCTGCGCACGGCAGTCCTCAACGTCATTGACAACGCGGTGAAGTACTCGCCCGAAGGCGCACATCTCTCCATCGTGCTCTCGGTTGAAAGCGATGCGTGGGTCATGGTCAGCGTCACCGACCAGGGCCTCGGCATCCCGCAGCCGCAGCTCAAGCGCATCTTCCGCCGCTTCTACCGCGTGCCCAATCGCAGCATCCTGCGCGTAAAAGGCACCGGCCTCGGCCTCTTCCTGGTACGCTCCATCGCACGACAGCATGGCGGAGATGCCTTTGCGGAGAGCCCCGGCGAAGGCCGCGGCGCCACCATTCATCTGCAACTGCCGCGGATCCTCACTCCCGGCGGCACGTTGGAGCGCGGAGCGACCGTATGAGCGGCACGCCGCACATTCTCATCGTCGAAGATGAGGAGCATCTGGCGCAGGGCTTGAAATTCAATCTTGAGGCGGAGGGCTACCGCGCCAGCATCGCGCGCGATGGCGAAACCGCGCTGGAGATCACCAGCGCGCCCGATGCAGCGATCGACGCCATAGTGCTCGACGTGATGCTGCCTGGCCGCGACGGCTTCTCCGTCGTGGAGCAACTGCGCGAGCGTGAGGACCGCACACCCGTTCTCATGCTGACAGCCCGCGGCCGCTCCGAAGATGTGCTGCGCGGATTCGCCGCCGGTGCCGACGACTACCTTCCCAAGCCATTCGATATCTCCATCCTGCTGGCACGGCTACACGGCCTGCTGCGGCGCTGGGCATGGCAGCGCC
>JBJMGC010000214.1:0-7134 GCA_045808105.1 Acidobacteriaceae bacterium
CCTGCGACTTGGATCGACGAGATTTTCTGAAGCTCTTATCCGCGGCCGGAGCCGCAAGCACCTTCGGACCCGCCGAGGAGTTGCTGGCGGAGACAGCACGGCCATCCGGCAACTATCGTCCGGGCCGGATCGTGAATGAGTACAGTGCTTTCCTTCCAGGCGAGCAAGCTGCGCTTGCTGAACCGCCCAAGGTGAGCGCGATCGATGGCAAAGGGGCGACAGCAAGCCACGGTACTGCCGCACAGCGCCTGGCGCATGGCGAGAATATCGGCGGATGGGTGCTGCTCACCACGGCGGAGATCAACGGCGTGATGACCGCCGTCTTTGAGAAACACGTGACCCATCGGGGAGTGATTGCGTATGTCACCGAGCGCGGCGGCACGATCGCGCTGATCCCGAAGCAGGTTGGTGATCTGAGCAAGGTGCGGCCACGGCCAACAAATACCCCGCATAGCGTCAAGCTGGAGCGGCCACTGCGCATGGCTCCTGGGCCCGACGTGACAGGGGATTACATTCTGAAATCGAGTGAGGACCCTTGCTACGAGAACCTCGCCGCGTTGGGTGCAGAGTACATTGGCTGGTCGCTGGTGGCGAATGAAGAGGCTGGACCGTTGCGCTCGATCTACCTGGAGGCGGATGGGACCAGCCGTCAACCCAAGAAAAATCCGCAGACAGACTGGGCGCCTGACCTTGAAGGACGCCTCTTCGATCCAGTGAACTTTTTCCCATTCTCGGCGCCCGAGCGCTACGCATACCGGCGTGGCTACAGCAAGCGGACATTGCTGGGCGGCTATCTTCCGGTCGCGGATACCGCGGTGTGGAATACGGAGTACGGCTGCGGCTATGAAGTGATGATGCTTCTGCCGCCGGGCGTGGATGCGCAGCCAATCGCTCGGATGCGGATGACGATTCCGCCTGAGGACGTTGCCAGCTACGACGGACCTGCGATGCTGGTGCACGCACCAGATGGACGCGTTTACGCGGAGCATTACTGGAATACATCGCCGGGAGCTTTCTTCAGCGCGGTAGCCGGGATTTGGAACCGATGGCACAGCTTCTATGAAGATGCAATGCCGGTAGAGATCCCGGACTCGTGGTTGCTGGATTCTGCACGTGCGGGCATCACGCTTTCGCGGTGCAGCTATCGCGGACTTGAGCCGACCTACCAGATAGGAGAGGGAAGCTACACCAAGATTCCGGAGCGGAGTCATGCACTATTTCCCGTCGCCAATTACGAATTCATCTGGGCGCAGCAGTTGTGGGGCCTGACGAATGCCAGCCGGCCGTACATCCAGCACTATCTCGATCATTACGTGCTATCCGATGGCAATTTCACATACAACACGCAGGATCAGGTGGAGGCGCCGCTGAATGTCGGCATGTTCCTGAGGAATGCAGCCCGCGACTACTGGTACACGCGCGATGCGAGCGGCTTGCTGCGGCAGCAGCCCATCCTGGAACGCATGTTGGGCTACGTGCTCGGTCGATACGAATACGGCAAACAACGGTTTGCGAAGAGCGACCGTCGCTACGGACTGATCTGGGGTTCGCCGGAGGCCGACCTGGGAGATCCGGCGAATGATTATCCGGATTCGCATCCGTACTACTACCAGAATGCAGCATGTGTGTGGCGCGGCATCACCGAGTACGCGAAGGCATTAAATGCGATTGGCGGCGCGAATAACGATGGCGGCATGACCGCTTTGGCAGAACACTACACGGCTGTTGCCGAAGAGATGCGGCAGAATATCCAGGCTTCGATTGAGGCGACGATTGCGGCGTCCACGCCGGAGATGCGGGCGGCCGGAATCACCCCGTTCGAGCCGAATGACATCCTGCGCAAGCCGACCGAATTGTCGAGCTATGAAAATCACCGCTTCATGATGGACTGGTTTTTGGCGGATTGGGGTGTGCCGGGGTTGGACCTGGGCCATTTGAAACACCGCGTGCTTGCCGGCGAGCAGATCTGCGGGTTGAATACTGATGGCGATGTGCCGCGCTGCTCGAATTTCATGGAGCATGGAACGCTTGCAGTGAAGATCCGGCAGGAGGATTACCGTCCCTTCCTGCTGACGCTCTATGCTTTGGTGTGCTACGCGGCGGATTCGGGCAACCGTTACTCGCCAGAGGATGCATATATTCCGGGAAGTTATCCAGGTGAGGGCGCGCGCTGGGGCTGGTCCGCGGTGATCAACAGTACGCTGCAACCAACATTAGGCCTGCGCTGGCTCCTCTGTTACGAGGAGAGCGATCGCGAGATCTGCCATCTGCAGAAGGCGGCGCCGAAGCACTGGTTTGGCAATAGGGAGCGGATTGCTGTGCGCAAATGCCCAACACGATTCGGGACCATCGCGTGGACGACCGAGTCGACCGGCGATAGCAGTTGGCATGTGGCGATCGAGACCGCAGCAAGATTCAGCGGAGATGTTCAGGTACATATCCATCCGCCAGCAGGGGAGCCCCTACGGTCCGCTTCCACCGGCACGCTGGAGGGCTCGGCGGTTGTCTTGCCGGCGGCCGCTTTTGCCGCCGGTGGTCGCGTGGAGCTTGATGTACGCGCGTAGAGTTGCGATCAGGTAAATCCTGCATAGTGGAAAATGGACTCCGGGGCGCTGTAGGGTATGCAAGCCGATAGATGACCCCAGATGAGGCATCGGCGAGTTACTGTTGGGACCTTCGCGTCATCTCTAGTAGGAGCAGCTTAGACAGCAGTCGAGGTTCCCTGGATGACGCGGATGGTGCGCCAGCCCGTATGCGTCCGGCAGGGAAGACAGGAAACCATGGCCTTGATGGAATTTCACATCTCGCGCGCAACACGTGATCGTTATCACGTCGAGCAGACGCTATTCTCTTTTACCGGCAATGTGATCTTTGCCGATCTGAAGGCCAGCCGCGAGCTTGCGCATCGCATGAACCAGGTTCGCGGAACGGAAAATGATCCGGAGCGCGTGGTCAATCCGGGCGCATTGTTCGCGATGGGGTTGATCGACGAGGCGAGCCATCTGCTGCTGCAGCACTATCGTAAGTCCGTTGCGCCGCAGGCCATTCCAGAGGCGCTGCAGTGGTTCTCGTCGCGGCTGGGGGCGCAACGTTTCGATCGATTGCTGCTGCGCTTCGTGGAAGAGTTTCCCGGCACGCAGGTCTATCGAGGCGATGAGACGGCGCAGGAGTGGCTCAAGGGCTCCACGGATGGTGTGCCGCATCGCGAAGCAGCGTTTGAAGAATTGATGATGCTGTGGCTGGCCAACGCCAATCCCGCCTTTCACAAATTCATCGAGCTCTTCGATGACGAGCCGCTGGAAAAGCAAACATCCTATCCGAGCGTAACGACCGGCCTGCACGATTATTTCGCCACCAAGCCGCCCATTGGCGACGAAGCCGGCAATCTGATCGATGTGCTGCGCGCGCCCGCGCTGGCATCACCGGACTCATTGAGCGGGCAGCTTGCGTATATCCGCGAAAAATGGAGCCGGATTGTCGGCGACGTCGCACTCCGCCGGCTGCTGCTCGCCATCGATGTGCTGAAGGAAGAAGACGTCGCGATCTGGATGCGCTTCCATCCTGCCGACGAAATGGCCGAGCGGCGGCGCCGCGGAAGACATGGCCACGCGGGCGATTTTGGCGGTCGCGTCGACCTGCCTGATTTTGCTGTTATTCAGCACGAGTACGAGCGCTTCAGTCCTGACCAGGACTGGATGCCGAGCACGGTTCTGATTGCGAAGAGCACGTACGTGTGGCTGGCACAGCTGAGCAAGCGATATGAGCGATCGATCACTCGCCTCGACCAGATTCCGGACGAAGAGTTGGCGACGCTTGCCGCGCGTGGCATGAATTCCCTGTGGCTCATCGGTTTGTGGGAGCGGAGTCGCGCCTCCCGCACTATCAAGCATCTGTGCGGCAAAGAAGATGCGGTGGCCTCGGCATACTCGCTGTACGACTACCGTATCGCCGACGATCTTGGCGGCTATGACGCATACATCCGCTTGCGCGATCAGGCAGGGAAGTTCGGCATCCGGCTGGCGAGCGACATGGTGCCCAACCATATGGGCATCGACTCTACCTGGGTCATTGAGCACCCGGATTGGTTTCTCTCGCGCTATGACTCCCCGTATCCGGCCTACAGCTTCAACGGCCCCGACCTTTCGAGCGATGGCCGCGTCGAAATCAAGATCGAAGACCACTACTACGAGCAGTCCGATGCTGCCGTAGTCTTTCGCTGCCGCGACAAGTGGACGGGGGACACGCGATTCGTTTATCACGGCAATGACGGCACCAGTTTTCCCTGGAACGACACGGCGCAGCTTGATTATCTGAATCCGGCGGTGCGCGAGCAGGTGATTCAGACCATCCTGCACGTGGCGCGGCTGTTTCCAATTATTCGATTTGACGCGGCGATGACGCTGGCGAAGCGGCACATCCAGCGGCTCTGGTACCCGACGCCTGGTGCGGGCGGTGCGATTCCGTCGCGTGCGGAATACAGCATGTCCACGCCGGAGTTCGACGCGCGCATTCCGGTGGAGTTCTGGCGCGAAGTAGTGGATCGCGTGGCTGCAGAGGTGCCGGGAACGCTTCTGCTGGCGGAGGCCTTCTGGATGATGGAGGGCTACTTCGTCCGCACACTGGGCATGCACCGTGTGTACAACAGCGCGTTCATGAATCTGCTGCGCGACGAGGATAACCAGCATTATCGCGGCCTGCTGAAGCAGACGATGGAGTTCGATCCGGGCATCATGAAGCGCTACGTCAACTTCATGAGCAATCCGGATGAGCGCACCGCGATCGACCAGTTCGGGACGGGCGACAAGTGCTTCGGCGTCGCGACCCTAATGGCAACACTGCCTGGACTGCCGATGTTCGGCCACGGACAGGTGGAAGGCTTTACCGAAAAATATGGGATGGAGTATCAACGGCCGCGCTATGACGAAACGCCCAATCAGTGGCTGGTCGAGCGGCACAATCGGGAAATAGCGCCGCTGTTGCATAGCCGCTGGCTCTTCGCGGAGAGCGATAACTTTCTGCTCTACGACTTCTGGAAGGAAGACGGAACGGTCGATGAGAACGTCTATGCCTACTCCAATGCGCGCGGTGGACAGCGCGCGCTGGTGATCTATCACAATCGCTATGGGGAGACGCGGGGCACGATTCACCAGTCAACCGGCTTCGTTGACAAGGCGAATGGCGGGTTGAGGCAGCGTTCTCTGCAGGACGGGCTGAATCTGCCAACTGACCACGATGTGATTCTCGCTTTTCGCGACGTCAGCAATGGGCTTGAGTACCTGCGGCGAGCCTCCGATCTGAACCAGCGCGGCTTCTCGCTCCAGTTGAATGCATACAAGTACCACGTCTTTCTGCACTGGCGGGAGCTGCGGGCATCGCGGGAATATCCGTGGGATCGGCTGCACGATTCACTCCGCGGTGCGGGCGTGCCGAACCTCGACGAGGCGCTCGACCAGCTGCGTTTGCAGCCGCTGCATGACGCGCTGCGTGCGGCGCTCGATGCCCCAGTTCTGGCTGCAATTATCGATGCGGCAGAAATGGAAGCATCCGGTGCGATCGCTATTCGCCAGCGCGAGAAGCGGATTCTCGAGGCGGTCGAGCCATTCATTGAGCGCGGCAGGCGGTTCCACAAAATTGCGAAGCAGTTAGAAAGCGAGCGAGCGGCAGCGGCGCGTCAGATTCCCAATGCTCAACCGGTTGCAAACGAAAATGCGTTACTGGTGTCCACGCTGGCCCTGCCGCGTTATGAGGCGCTCTTCCCCAAGCGGTGGCCCACGACGGCACGCAAGGTGCTGCCCAGCGATTCGCCTGGCACAAGCGGCACGGCCGTATGGGCGCCGGTGCTGGCGTGGTCGCTGCTGCACGGTCTGCCACTCGATGGTCTTTCCATGTTTGACCAACTGCGGCTGCGGCACGCGCTGGCGGAGATCTTCCATGGGTTGGGCATGGGTGGAGACGATGGCTGGAGAGCGGCCGCACGGGTGCGCTTCCTGCTGCATCGTGCAAAGCCGCTCTCGCTTGCGCTGTCGCACCGCGAGTGGCAGGAAGCCGATGTGCAGTGGCTCACCGGGACACATACTTCTCACGGCGTTCGTTACTTCAATCAAGAAAGCCACGAGGAGTTGCTGTGGTGGATCCAGGTGCCGGCGCTGGTTGCGGCGAGTCCGTCAGAGCAGCGAGCGGCAGTGCAGCGGAGCACTGCGGCCGTGAGCCAGGCCACGCAGGCAGCGAGGGATGCGGGATATCAGCTGGATGTTTTGCTGAAAACGGATGCGCAGTCCGAAGCACGAGAGATTGCAAACCCGGCTGGTTCGACCACGAAGACGACTTCTGCGAAGACTGCGCCCAAAGCCAAAGGCACAAACTCGCAAGATGGAACGGGTGTTCCGGCGGAGAAAAAATCTGCGAAGACGAAGGCAAGGACTCCCAAGAAGAAATCCGCTCCGGATGATCGAAAGCGGTGAGATGTTGTTGCGTCTCACAACCTGAGTAAGACTGTGCCGTGCCGCGGCGTTGTCCAGAGCATTCCCTGCGTGCTCACATCCGAGGTTATTTACGTGAGCAGATCACGGACGTGATGGGCGATGCGGCCGTCCTCGTCGGCGGGGAGGATTTGGACGCGGGTGGGGCTGGTTGGCTGCGAGATGGTGCTGGTGTGGCGTTGATTTGCTTCGCCGTCGAGGACCAAGCCGAGGAAAGAAAGCTGGCGGCAGACCTGCTCGCGTACGAGTGCGGAATGTTCGCCAATACCACCGGTGAAAACGAGGGTGTCGAGACCGCCCAGAACCGCGGCGTAGCTAGCAATGGTTTTGACGATAGATCGGCAGAAGATGGTGATAGCTTGACTGGCTGCGACGGAACCTTGATCTGCAGCCGTGGTGAGCTGCCGAAGGTCTGATATTCCGTCCGATAGGCCTGCGAGCCCTGAGTCGTGGTTGAGGACGGATTCCAGCTCGTTCAGATCCGACGTGCCGCTGCGAGCGAGGAAGAGAACCACGCCGGGGTCGAGATCGCCGGTGCGGGTGCCCATGGGTATGCCGCCGGTCGGTGTGAGCCCCATCGACGTGTCGACGGAGCGGCCGTTGGCAATGGCGCAGAGGCTGGCTCCATTGCCGAGGTGTGCGACGACAAGGCGCG
>JBJMGC010000215.1:0-4919 GCA_045808105.1 Acidobacteriaceae bacterium
ATCTTTCCCCCTTCTTCATTAACGGGAGAGATCAGGATGCCGGTGATCTTTGTGCCTGCCCGGGTGGAGTAGGAACTGATCGGTTGCTGGATGCGGATCTCCAACGGCGTTCCTGCGGGGATCGTCTCCGCCGGAACGCTTGCGGCGGAGGCCAGGACCACGAGGCAGCAGGACGCAACAAAACCACAGAGCCCGTTCGGCAATTACGCCTCCCTGTAGGCAGATCATTTTGGATAGCGGGGGACGGCATCTGACGCTACCACGACGGTACCGAGAACGGCGACAAAAGAAATGACGGAATGGTGGCCGCCTGACCGAATGGGAACCCGTCTTCAGCGCAGACAAGGCTTTGCGCTGGGGGCGAAATGTGACAGAGTATCAAGAACCCCACAATTTCCTTTACGCCGCGATCCCTGTCGCATCCGGTGTGTTGTTTATGGGGTGTCTTCGTGTTGCGTTGTCCTGGTCGATGAGTATCTTCTGCCGAACTCCTTGTGCAGTCCGGCGACCCAGACCTCAACCTCTGCTCGAAGGGAGCCGGATGCGTTCTTTGGTGAAGTATTGCAGTGTAGCGGCGGGCCTGACGTTGCTTCCAGTCTTGCTGCCGATGTGGGCCCATGCGCAGACAGCGGGTGCGCCGACGGCGGCCGATATCGCCGCGTTGAAGCAGGCAGTGGCGGACGCCAAGATGTCCGCGGACAACACGTGGATGCTGGTGAGCTCGGCGCTGGTGTTGATGATGACCGGACCCGGCCTGGCGCTCTTCTACAGCGGACTGGTTCGGAAGAAGAACGTGCTCGGCACCATGATGCAGAGCTTCGCGATGATGGCCATTATCACGGTTACGTGGTCCATCCTCAGCTACAGCCTGGCGTTCGATGCCGGAACCAGCTTCATCGGCGGGCTGCACCATCTCTTTTTGCGCGGCGTGGGCACGGCGCCTGATCCGGCTTACGCGACCTTTCCAGCGCAGACCTACATGATCTACCAGATGATGTTTGCCATCATCACACCGGCGCTGATCACGGGCGCGTTTGCGGAGCGCATGAAGTTCAGCGCGATGGTGGTCTTTACCGTGCTCTGGTCGATCTTCGTCTATGACCCGATGGCCCACATGGTGTGGGGACAGGGCGGGCTGCTGAATGTTTCGGGTGGCAAGTTTCCATGCCTTGATTTTGCCGGCGGCACGGTCGTGCATGTCACCTCTGGAATCTCCGCGCTGATCTGTGCGCTGTATCTGGGCAAACGCGTGGGCTACCCGACGGAGAAGATGGCTCCGCATTCTGTGGTATTGAGCTTTATTGGCGCGTGTTTGCTGTGGGTGGGGTGGTTTGGATTCAATGCGGGCTCGGCGCTTTCTTCGGGTCCCCTGGCTACCAGCGCTTTCGTGAATACCCATCTCGGTGCTGCAGCTGCGGCGATTGGCTGGATAATCGCCGAGTGGATCCGACAGGGCAAGCCAAGCGCATTGGGCGCAATCTCCGGTGCGGTCGCCGGACTGGTTGCCATTACGCCGGCGGCGGGTTTCGTCCAGCCAATGTCCTCGCTCGTGATTGGGCTGCTCGCCGGTGTGGTCTGTTACAGCATGGTGGCGATCGTGAAGCAGCGGCTGGGCTATGACGATTCGCTCGACGCCTTCGGCGTGCATGGTGTCGGGGGCACGCTTGGCGCGCTGCTGACCGGTATTTTTGCCACGAGTGCGATCAATCCGGTCTTTAAAAACGCAGCGGGGAACACGCTGCCGGTGGGCGTGATCGAAGGCCATTGGGGGCAGCTTGGCAATCAGATCGTAGGCATCCTGATTGCGATTGTGCTATCAGTGGTCGGCACCCTTGTTTTGCTGAAGCTGGTCGATCTCGTCATCGGGCTGCGCATGTCGCCAGAGGAAGAGCGGGAAGGCATGGACGTGACGCAGCATGGCGAAGAGGGATACGACTGGGCCTAGCGCGGTCCTGAGGAGCAGGCATGCAGAAGATTGAAGCGATCATCCAGCCATCGCGGCTGGACGCGGTGAAAGAGGCGCTGATCGAGATCGGCGTGGAAGGCATGACGATTCTGGAGGCACGCGGGCATGGCCGCCAGAAGGGCCATACGGAGTTCTATCGAGGACGCGAGTACACGGTGGATCTTCTGCCCAAGGTGAAGCTCGAACTGGTGGTTCATGACGAGGCGGCGGAGAAGGTGATTCAGGCGATTCTCACGACGGCACGCACCGGGCATATCGGCGACGGCAAGATCTTTGTGTCGCGCATCGACGAAGCGATCCGCATCCGCAACGACGAGCGCGGCGAGACGGCTCTGTAGGAGCCGGAGACGCGCGCGCCTGGGAGGTCATGCGATGACCCGGCCGACACCTTCAGTCAGCACTGCGGCGGAGGACTATCGCGCGGATTTAGCCGCGCTGGAGGCTTCCTTCGCGCGCAATGGCGACGGCGCAGCCTGCCTGCGCCGGCGCACCTCGCTGGTGGACACCCTGGTCACGGGACTGTGGTCGCGACTGGGCGGTGAGACGCGTCCGATCGCACTGGTTGCCACGGGCGGCTACGGACGCCGCGAACTCTTTCCATATTCCGACATCGACCTGATGTTTCTTTGCGCGGATGGGCGGGCGGAGTCCGCTGCGCGCGAACTGATTCGCAACGTGAGCCAGGCGCTGTGGGACAGCGGGCTGCGCGCCAGCACCACGACGCGCAGTGTGCGTGAGTGCGATCGCTTCTCGGTGGAAAATTTCGAATTCACTCTATCGCTGCTGGACCGCAGGATGCTGGGCGGCGACGCAGCTCCGTATACGCTGCTGCAGGAAAAGGTGCTCCCGGCCGTGATCGCGCGTGAGGCAGAGAGTATCCAGCGGCTCCTACAGAAATCGCTTTATGACCGGTATGCGCGTTTTGGGGGAACCATCTTTCACCTGGAGCCGAATGTGAAAGATGCGCCCGGCGGTCTGCGCGATCATCACACGGCGCAATGGTGTACGGCGCTGACCAGGATCCGCGAGACGAAATCGTGGCCACTGAGCGGCGATCTTTTGCCGGATCCGGAGATACAGGCGGCAGTCGAATTCATGACGGCGACGCGGTGTTTCCTGCACCTGCGCGCGCATCGCGACGACAACATCCTGAGCTGGCATGCGCAGGATGAAGCCAGCGCGAAGAGCGTAGGCCTGGACAGCGGCGGCACGGCAGACCCGGCGTACTGGATGCGCACGTACTACCGGCATGCGCGCACGATTTCGCGCAGCGTAGCGCCGCTGCTGGAGCAGCCGCCTGCGGCGCGGCCGTTTTTCGCACGAAGACGGCGGAAGGTCACGCTGGAGAGCACGCCCTTTGTGCTGGCCGATGGTCGCATCGATCTGGAAAACGACCAATTGAGTATCGATCCCGAATCTATGCTGCGCGCCTTTGCGGAGATTTCGGAACAGGGCTCTCGGCTCACGGCGCGCGCCGAATCTGCCATCAGCGATGCGCTACCGGTGCTGAACCTTCATTTGCCGGAGGGCCCATTTCTGCGCGCAGGGCTGCAGCGCATCCTGCTGGGGCGGAACGCAGCACAGGCGCTGCGCACCATGCACACGCTGGGCGTCCTGGAGATGCTGGTGCCGGAGTTCCACGGCATCGATGCGCTGGTGATCCGCGATTCCTATCATCGCTATACGGTGGATGAGCACACCTTCCTGACCATAGAGAATGTGCATTCGCTGCGCGATTCCGCGCTGGACTGGGAGCGGCGCTTCGCCGGTCTGCTGGACGAGATCGACCGACTGGAGCTGCTGCTGCTGGCGCTCTTGCTGCACGATACCGGCAAGGCCAGCCGGAGTGGCGATCACACGACGCAAAGTGTGGAGCTGGCCGAAGCGGTGCTTGACCGGCTGGAGCTGGAGGCGGAAGAGCGCGAGATAGTGATTGAATTGGTGCGCGATCATCTTGCGATGTCGGCGGCAATGCGCCGCGACATCTTCGATCCGGAGACACTGCGCGCGCTCGCGGAAAAAGTAGCGACACCGATGCGCTTGCGCATGCTGTGTCTGATGACGTATGCCGATGTGCGCGCCGTGAACCCGGAGGCGCTGACGCCATGGAAGGCAGAGAACCTGTGGCAGCTCTTCATCGCAACGTCGAATTGGATGGACCGCAATGTGGACGAGGAGCGGTACCATGCCTCGGTCGATCCGGCGGTACTGCGCCGCGTTACCGCTCTGGTGCCGGACCGCAAGGAGCAGTTGGAGCGATTCATGGAAGGGCTGCCGCAGCGCTATGTGCAGACCCGCCTGCCGGAGCAGATTCGGGCGCATTTGGATATGTCCGGCCGCCTGGGGCAGCAGCCCGCGCAGCTCTCTTTGCGCAAGACGCGGCACTTGTTTGAACTGGTCCTGATTGCCAAGGACCGCCCGATGCTGTTCGCCGACATCGCCGGTACGCTCTCCGCGCTGGGCATGAACATCGTGAAGGCGGAGGCATTCGCGAACGATGCGGGCGTGGTGGTGGACAGCTTCCTGTTCGCCGATTCCTTTGGCACGCTGGAGCTGAATCCCTCCGAGTTTGGGCGCTTCACCCAAAAAGTAATGGACGCGGTGACGAAGCACACATCAGTGGACGGTCTGATGCGTGCGCGGCGGCACTTGCATAGCCTGCCAGTGAAGATGCAGGTGGAGACGCGCATCTCCTTCGACGACACCGCTTCGAACGCAAGCACAGTGATGCAGGTCGTGGCGCAGGATGGCCCTGGCCTGCTGCGGACGATTGCGTCGGTGATCGCGACGCTCGGCTGCGACATACGCGTGGCGCTGATCGATACCGAGGGCGAGCTTGCTGTGGACGTCTTCTATCTGACGGAGTCGAACCGGCCGCTTGACGATGGGCTCAAGACGCGGCTGGCAAACGAGCTGACTGCGGCTATCCAGACACTGCGGCCGGCTGCAGCGC
>JBJMGC010000216.1:0-11683 GCA_045808105.1 Acidobacteriaceae bacterium
GCCCAGCCTGCACCGAAGCTTGCTCCTACCAAGCCTTTGAAGGTTCCCGCACTGGCCTATGAGCGTTACACGCTGCCCAATGGACTGACCGTGCTGCTGCATGAAGACCATCGCTTGCCGCTGGTCGCGGTGGACCTCTGGTATCACGTCGGCCCGGTGAACGAGGCGAAGGGCCGCACCGGTTTCGCGCATCTTTTCGAACACATGATGTTCGAGGGCTCCGAGCACGTGGGTGAGAAGGCGCACTTCCGCTATCTCGAGGGCGTGGGCGCAACCGACATCAATGGCACCACCGACTTCGACCGTACTAACTATTTCGAGACGGTGCCTAGCAACGAACTGGAGCTCGCCCTGTGGCTCGAGAGCGACCGCATGGGGTTTCTGCTGGAGAAGCTGGATCGAGAAAAGCTGACCAACCAGCGTGACGTGGTGCGCAACGAGCGTCGCCAGGGTGAAAACCAGCCCTACGAGTTGAGCGATGAGCAGGTCTATCACGAGCTCTTCGCGCCCGATCATCCGTATTATGGCTCGGTCATCGGTTCGCACGCCGATATTGAGGCGGCGCGTTTGATGGACGTGCGCAACTTCTTTCGGAGCTACTACACACCGAATAATGCGAATATCGCGATCGCCGGCGACTTCGACAAGACGAAGCTGAAGCAGCTGGTGGAGCGCTATTTCGGCCCGATACCGAAAGGTCCGGAGCCGCCCCCCGTCACTGTAACGACCGCGCCTATCACCACTCAGAAGACAGCCACCGTGACAGATACAGTGCAGTTGCCGCGCGTGAGCTATGCGTGGCTGATGCCGCCCGCCTTTCAGCCGGGTGACGCCGATGCCGAGATGCTGATGAATATCCTGGGCGGCGGCAAGGCGAGCCGGCTCTACCGCAAGCTGGTGTACGAAAAGCAAATCGCGCAGAGCGCCGAGTGCGCGCTGAACTCCTTGCGACTCGGCTCAGTGGCGCAGTGCGATGTGATCGCGCGCCCTGGAATCAAGCCAGAGGAGTTGCAGAGAGAGATCGAGGTAGAACTGCGCGCTATCCGCGAGCAGGGTCCCACGCAGACGGAGCTGGACGGCGCGCGCAACACGCACCTGACCGGCCTGATCAGTGGATTGCAGCGCCTGGGCGGCTTCGGTGGCGTGGCTGATCGCATGGACTATTACAACTACTACACCGGCGATCCCGGCTATCTCTCGAAGGACGTCGCGCGCTTCCAGCGTGTCTCGGTCGCTTCGGTGCACAAGCTGGCGCAGACAGACCTGGTGGATGCAAAGAGCGTTGTCGTGACCACGGTTCAGGGTGAGAAGGTGACGCACGATGTGCCGCGCAGTCCTGCGGATACCGATGCGAGTGTGAAGGTGGAGAATCCTTATCCGGCTTCCTTTGAGACTGCGCAGGACTGGCGCAAGAGTGCGCCATCGCCCGGGCCGCTGCCGCAGGTCCACCTGCCGGTACCGAAGGTCTTCACGCTGGACAACGGGCTGCATGTCTACCTGGTCGAAGACCATGCGCTCCCGGTGCTCAATGCGAGCGTGATCACGCTGGCTGGTGGTGATGCCAATCCCGCGAACAAGCCGGGACTGGCCGGCTTCACCTCGCGCATGCTGACGGAGGGAACACGCGACCGCTCGGCTACAGAAATCGCAGATGGTGCAGACCATCTTGGCGCGCAACTCAAATCGCAGGCGGTTGTCGATAACGCGGACACCTCGATCGATGCGTTGAGCAACACGACGGATGCTACTTTCGAATTGCTCTCCGACATAACGGAGCATCCAGCGTTCGCGGAACAGGAAGTGGACCGGGTACGCAAGCAGCAGCTAACGGCGATCCTGCAGGAGTCAGACGAGCCCATTGCAGCGACATTGCGTGTCGCCGCGAAGGCACTTTACGGAGATTCGCCGTACGGCTATCCGGCGGTAGGTACGACCGCGTCCGTCAAGTCCATCACCCGTGATGACCTCGCGGGCTTCTGGAACGCGCGCTATGGCCCGCAGACCTCGGCGCTGGTGCTGACCGGTGACATCACGGAGCAGGAGGCGCGCGCCCAGGCGGACAAATACTTCGGGGTATGGAAGAGCTCAGGCGCCGCTGCCGCGGCCGCAGTTCCCACGCCCGCAACACCGGAGCGCAAGTTGATCATCGTGGACAAGCCCGGCTCTCCCCAGACCGTGTTGCTAGCCTTCGGTCTGGGGGTGCCGCGCTCTTCACCGGACTACCCGAGCATTCAGATCATGAACGATGTGCTCGGCGGCCTGTTCTCTTCGCGCATCAACATGAACCTGCGCGAAGAGCATGGCTATACCTACGGCGCAATCTCCCGCTTCAACTTCAATCGCTTTGGCGGACCCATGTTTGCCGGTGCGCAGGTGCGCACGGACGTGACCGCTCCGGCGGCCAAGGAGCTGTTTGCGGAGCTTGACCGCATCACCACAGATCCGCCCACGCCGGCCGAGCTGAAGCTGGCGCAGGACTCGCAGATACGCTCCGTACCAGGGCAGTTCGAGACAGCCAAGGGTACATCCCAGCGCATCGGCGCGATCTTCGTCTACAAGCTGCCCGACAACTACTACGCGAGCCTGCCCAGCCAGTTCGCAGCGGTGACGCCGGAGCAGGTGAAGCAAGCGGCGATCGATCACATTCATCCCGGGCAGATGATCGTAGTTGCTGTTGGAGACCGCGCGAAGATCGAACCGGGATTGAAGGAGTTGAACCTCGGACCGATCGAGATTCGCGATGCGTCAGGCGATCTGGTGAAGTAGCAGGCGTAGACCGTTACCGCCCTTCCCCTTCGGTCTGGGACGGCCAATTTGTAATTGTTTTAGTTTCAGTTGCTTAACCGCTCTCCCGATGGATAAATTCGTCATTCCACGAGAGTTATTCTCAAATTCGTCTCAACAAAGGACTTAGCAGCTAACTAAATGCAGAAGCCGCGGATGTTCTCCGCGGCGTCTGTGTGCTCTATTCCCAGGCTAGCAAATTGAGTGGGATGAATTGGCAGGTTTTTTGCGGGCGGGAGGATCCGTGATCCGATATGGGAAGATCCGGGTCCGGTGGGTGCGGTAGGTGAGAACCGATAATGGGTCATTCTCGTTGGAAGCTAACGGTCTTTACGGATACATCCTGATCGCATTGAGTGACTCGGCGACTTATCGCTTTTCGAGAACTTGGATTTGTTTTCTTGCGGCCAAATGCCGAGCAGCGCGTTTATGAAGAGAAATCACCGGACCGCCGCCTGTAGATTTCGACTATGCCCGTCCATGCACAGCCGCTGACGTTGTACGTCAGCCCGAAAACCAGACGGCGTGTACGTTTGTTGCAAAGCATCGCGAACTTTGGTTGCTGGCGGTGACAGCGTCGTCGAACTGTTGTCCGCGGCTCTTGCTCTTGGTTGGTTCGGTCCGAAGTAATCCCTTACGAAGACTCAAACCGATTATTTATAGGAATCAATATGCGCAAACTCAAAATCATTGAACATATCTCGCTCGATGGCGTCATCCAGACCACCAGCGGTCCGGAGGACGATTTCCCATACGGCGACTGGACCGCGCCCTATCGCTCGCCTGCCGGGTTACACGTAGTGAACGAGATGTACGGCAAGACCTGCGACGTGCTGCTTGGCCGCCGCACCTACGACACGTTTGCGAGTTACTGGCCGGAAGCGCCGAAGAGTCCGATGGCGGACCGCCTGAACGCATCGATGAAGTACGTCGTAACTCACAGGCCAGAGAGTCTGGAATGGGGACCGTTTGAGGCGATTGGACCGGACCTAGTGGAGAGCATTCGACGCATTAAGGCCAGGAACGGCCCGGACCTGATGGTGCCTGGCAGCCCTTCACTGATCGCCACCCTTCTCGAGCACGGGCTGGCGGATGAGGTGGTTCTGTTGGTTAATCCAATTGCGCTGGGCAAGGGCAAACGCTTCTTCGAGGGGGGAACGCTGCCACGCGGGTTTGCGCTGGGCAGCTCGCAGGCTTTGCCGGCGGGCATACTCGTGAACGTCTACAAGCTTATTCCCACGCTGGCAGAGGAGGCGGTCTCACGCGCCAAGCTGGACCGTGAAATGGAGATTGCCCGCGAGGTTCAGGAGCGATTGTTCCCACAGACGTTTCCCAACGTTCCCGGCGTCGAGATGGCCGCGCACTGTAGACCTGCCCACGCCGTCGGCGGCGACTACTACGACCTGATCGCGATCCGCGATGGCTCGCTGGCGGAAGCAAAATATGCGCAAGGCTGCGACCGCCTGGGTGTCGCGATTGGCGACATCAGTGGCAAGGGTGTCTCCGCCGCGCTGTTGATGGCAAGCCTTCACGCCAGCCTGCGCGGTCAAACGCTGAGTGGCGCGGGCGATCTGGGGACCAAGATGGCCAATGTCAACCGCCTGCTCTACGACGCGTCCGAGTCCAGCCGCTATGCCACATTCTTCTACGCCGAACTGGATTGCGACTCGCGCACGTTGCACTACGTTAATGGCGGACACAATCCTCCTGCGGTGCTGCGCAAAGAGGACGGCGCTTGGCAAGTATTTCGCCTGGGAGACGGTGGTCCCGTCGTCGGGCTGCTTGACGGCGCGGTCTACAAGCAGCAGATGCTTCACCTACTCCCCGGCGATATTCTGCTGGCCTTTACTGACGGCATCAGCGAAGCGATGAACGCCGCAGAAGACGAGTGGGGTGAAGACCGGATGATCGCCGAGGCGCAAGCCCACGCGGACGGGGATGCCGCGGAGATGTTGCAACGTTTGTTTCGTGCGGCCGACGCCTTTGCCGCTGGCGCGCCGCAGCACGATGACATGACGCTGGTCGTGCTGCGGATCTCAGTTTGAGATTCATCCCGTTGATCCTCGGGATGAGGCAATTAATGCGATTGCATCGCGGTGGCGATAGCGGGCCACGACATCAGGGAACCGCAAAATTGTCATCTCCGTCGCTTCGATCACATTGTCCAAGTACGTTGACTTCCTTCGGTTGCGCCTGCTGCGGCTCAAGCGAAGGTCCTCACAAGTCGGCTTATGTTTATTGATCGCGGGTGCTGCAAAGTCCCTCATTTGGTGATATCAGCGTATGACACTCATCGAGCGTAGATGACAGCAAACAGAAGGGGCAGCCTAAGGCTGCCCTCTTCACTGCTCCGATCCGTGCTGGTTATGCGCCGACTGGCTCGGCTGCCCGCACGTTGACTGGCGTCAGCCAGTTGTAGCGATCCGGGCGCGTGCCGTTGACGATGCCGAAGAACTCTTCCGCAAGCTGATGCGTGATCGGCCCTGTTTTGCCGTCCTTCACCAGGATGCGATCGACGGAGCGGATGGGTGTGACCTCGGCCGCGGTGCCGGTGAAGAAGACCTCGTCCGCGATGTAGAGGATCTCGCGCGGCAGCGGCTGCTCGACAACGGGAATGCCGAGATGACGAGCCAGGGTCAGGACAGAATCGCGCGTGATGCCGCTGAGCACCGAATTTGCGAGCGGCGTGGTGTAGATGGTCGATCCGCGCACGACGAAGAGGTTCTCCCCCGAACCTTCGGAAAGGTAGCCGTTCACGTCGAGCGCAATGCCCTCGTTATAGCCGTTGAGGTCGGCCTCCATACGGATGAGCTGCGAATTCATGTAGTTCGCGCCGGCTTTCGCGAGCGAAGGCATGGTATTTGGTGCGAGGCGATTCCAGGAGGAGATGCAGACGTCCGCGCCCGCATCGCCGGGCACGTACTTGCCCCACGGGAAATTCGCGATGTATGTCTCCACCGGACAGCCTTTGGGGTTCACGCCGATCTCGCCGTAACCGCGGAAGGAGATGGGGCGCACATAGCAGGGTGCGATGCCGTTGGCTTCCACCAGCTCGACGACGGCGGCATTCAGCTGCTCGAGCGTGTAAGGGATTTCCATGCGATAGATGCGCGCGGAGTCCAGCATGCGCTGCATGTGTTCCGGCAGGCGGAAGAGGCCCGCGCCGCCCGGCTGCTTGTAGCAGCGCAGGCCTTCAAAAACCGATGAGCCGTAGTGCAGCACGTGGCTCATGACGTGCACCTGTGCCTTTTCCCAAGGGATAAGTTTTCCGTTGTGCCAGATGTTGGCTGTGGTCTGGATGGCCATGCGCACTCCTCGCTCAAACTGCTGTAATTGTCCTGCTTTGATTATAGGGGAGCGTGCCGGAGGCACTCTGGGCGACCGTGTGCTCGCCCTTGCAGCCTTCGAGACGGCTCGCGGACTCGTGACGGTTATGATCTTGAATCCAGCCATAAGCTGGAACCGGATATCAGTAAAGTGGCCCTATGCTTGGCGATGCTGGATGAGGCCTATGAGGCCAAAATCCCGGTCCGTGTAGGATGACCTCGCACCCTTCCTAGCAACTTATACTTCGAGACATGCCCGCGAAGCCCAAGGGCCGGATCGCGCCCCGGATCGATGAGTCAGTGCTGAGCGAGAATTTCGCAGAGCAACTGGCATCCGGTGCAGCCGCGGATGCAACTACCACAGATACGATCCTGCCGCCGCTAGTGAGCCCGCGCGGACAGCCGGTCACCGTTGATGACTGCGTGTTGCGTTCTGTCACGCTCTCCGACCCCCAGGCGCAGCGCGTACGCATGCGTGACGTGCGAATCGGGAACTCTGATCTGGCCAACATCGATCTGACCGGGGGCCTGCTCGAACGCGTAGAGATCATCTCCACCCGCCTGACCGGCGCGAAAGTTAATGAGGCACAACTCAGGAGCGTGTTGTTTCAGGAGTGCAAACTCGACCTTGCGATGTTTCGGATGGCGAAGCTACAGCACTGCGTCTTCGAAAGCTGCAATCTCGCCGACGCGGATTTTTACGAGGCCGATCTTGCCGGCACCATCTTCCGCAAATGTGACCTGATCCGCGCCGACATCTCTCATGCCAATCTCGCTGACGCGGACATCCGCGATTGCCGTATCGATGGCATGCGCGGTATGCCGGGCAATGCAGCGGGCCTCGTCATCAGCCCAGATCAGGCCCCGCTGCTCATCACCCTGTTCGGCATTCGCGTGGAATGGTGAGGCCGAGCTTTGACTCGGCACGCGTCAGGTCGTGTCGTTCATCTTCTTGCGTGCTTCCCGAGCCATGCAGGCCTTTCGAATCGCCTCGTACCGCGCCTGCAACTGATCGAGTTCCAGATCGCTCAGGCTCTCAATATCGATCATCTGATCGCGAGCCGTGTCCAGCGCATGAATCAGTTCGTTGAGCTTCAGATTGATCGCACGCGCATCCCGGTTCTGCGTGTTCTGAATGAGGAAGACCATCAGAAACGTCACAATGGTGGTCCCAGTGTTGATCACCAGTTGCCACGTATCTGAATAATGAAAGACAAACCCAGAAGCGGCCCAGATCACAATCACCAGGACCGCCCCGGAGAACGCCCACTTCGAACCAAGCCAGCTTGACGCCGATGCGGCAAAGCGGCTGAAGCCGTCGTTCGTCGTCCTGATCTGCACATCGACCGCAGGCTGCATCCGGACGTGCTGATCGGTCTGCGCTTTCGCGGAGGGTGGCGTCGACTTCTGCTTGGAATGGACTGTGCGGCTGGCGCTCATCGATCGCGTCATCCCCGGCATCGCTTACGCGGAGCGCCGAACATTCTGCGGCTCGTTCTTACCGCGCACCGTCGTTGTTTCCTTCGCACTGCCTACTTCGTCCGGCTCTGTCGGATCCTCGCGACCGGTCTCTTCCTGGCGCCGTGTCTCGGCCGGAGTGGTCACCGTCTTCTTCTGGTTCTGATCGTCCCTGTTCTGGTTCTGATCGTCCCTGGTACTCATGGCGTATCGCTCCTTCCTCGGTAGTGAGATGCCGCTTGGCCGGGAACGAATGTGGCACCGAGTTCGTAGTTTCTAGGGTCGATAGGAGCGGGTTGCCCTCGACTCCATTAAAATCCGGAGGCTGGGCACGAAGGTTTGGGTCGGCAAGGGAGCGAGAGCATACCGTGAGCAATTTTTGGAATTACTTCAAGCATTCGCTGCGCATGTTCTCCAAAAATCCCGGCTTCACGCTCGCCGCCATTGCGGCTCTGGCGCTCGGCATCGGGACCAACACCGCCATCTTCACGGTTGTGAACGCAGTCCTGCTCAAGCCGCTCACCTACCCCGATTCGGAGCGCATCGTTCAGTTCCTGCTCACCTCGCCCGACGGCAATGGCACTGCTGCGTCGATTCCCAAGTTCTTCAAATGGAAGGCTCAGACCAGTGTCTTTCAGGATGTCGCCGCCTATGACTTCGGCGGTCCCGGCTTCAATCTCACCGGCGGCCGTCCGGAGCAGGTGCACGGCCTGCACGTCACGGAGGCATATTTCCGACTCTTCGGCGCGCCGGTCATGTTAGGACGCACCTTCACGCCGCAGGAAGATTCCCCCAATGGCGGCAAGGTTGTCGTGCTGAGTTATGGGTTGTGGAAGCGCAGGTTCGGCGGCAATCCAAATATCGTTGACAGTGCGCTCTCGCTCGGGAATGAGCCTTACACGATCGTCGGCGTGCTGGGAAAGTCATTCTTCTCTGATCCCGAAGCGGACATCCTGCTTCCGTTCCAGTTCGATCCCAACAGCGCCAACCAGGGCCACTACTTTCTCGCCGCCGGCCGGCTCAAGCCTGGAGTCACGCTGACCCAGGCCAATGCCATGCTGAAGGTTGCGGCGGACCAGTTTCGGCGTCAATACCCGGAGGCGCTCGATACCCACGAAGGCTTTGCCGTTCAGCTGCTACGCGACAGCATCGTCAGCGATGTGCGCTCTTCCTTGCTTGTCATGCTCGGCGCCGTCAGTCTGGTGTTGCTCATTGCCTGCGCGAACGTTGCCAATCTATTACTAATCCACGCCACCGGTCGGAAGCGTGAATTTGCTATTCGAGCAGCGCTCGGCGCCGGTCGAACGCGCATCATCCTGCAACTGCTTACGGAAAGTGTGTTGCTCGCGGTCACCGGCGGCCTCCTCGGAATGCTGGTGGGCTACTTCGGGGTACGTGCCCTGCTAGTTTTGAGCCCCGGGGATATCCCGCGCATCGGCGAACACGGCGCCGCCGTCGCTATCGACTGGCGCGTGCTTGCTTTCACCCTCAGCGTGTCCATGCTCACCGGAGTCCTCTTTGGCCTTTTCCCCGCCATCGCGGCCTCGCGTCCCGATCTCAACTCGACGCTCAAGGAAAGCAGCAATCGCTCCGGCACCGGATTTCGCCAAAGCAAAGCGCGTTCCTTGCTCGTCATCAGCGAGGTTTCCCTCGCACTGGTGTTGATGATCGGCGCCACCCTCTTGATCCGCACCTTCCTCGCCATACGCAACGTCAATCCCGGTTTCCATTCCGACCACGTCCTCACGCTCGAGATGTCACTCACCGGCGATCGCTATCAAAAGACCCTCGGGGTGGCGCAGCTCTCGCGCATCGCGCGGGATCGCCTGAACGCTATCCCGGGCGTCGAGATGTCGGCATCCACCTGTTGCGTGCCACTGGAGGGCGGCTTTGGTCTGCCGTTCGACATTGTCGGCCGTCCCGTGCAGAAAGGGCAGCAAAATGGCGCCGGTTGGATGAGCGCCTCTCCTGGCTACTTCGGCGTCTTCAAGATTCCTATCTTGCGTGGCCGCGACTTCACCGAACAGGACTCCAACGGCGCGCCCGGCGTCGTCCTCATCAACCAGGCCATGGCCAAGCAGTATTGGCCGAAAGACGATCCGCTCGGCCAGCAGATCGTCATCGGGAAAGAAACAGGTCCGCAGTTCGCCGAGCCCGCACGCCAGATCATCGGCATCGTCGGCAACATCCACGATGGTGGGCTCAATCGCGATCCGCGCCCGTTGATGATCGTGCCCCAGGCGCAAGTTACGGATGGCATGACCGCACTCAACGCACGCATCGGGCCCGTCGTCTGGCTGGTGCGCACCCACACCGATCCTCATCAGTTCATCTCATCCGTTACCGAGCAGTTGCGTCAGGCGAGTGAGGGCTTTCCCGTGGCGCGCGTGCGAGCCATGGACGAAGTCGTGATCCGCTCCACCGCGCGCGAAAGCTTCAACATGCTGCTGCTCACGATATTCGGCGCAGCAGCCCTCATCCTAGCGTCCATCGGCATCTACGGCCTGATGGCGTACTCCGTGCAGCAGCGCACGCAGGAGATAGGCATCCGGATGGCGTTGGGCGCAGACCGCGCCCGAATTCGCAACCTCGTTGTGCTGCAGGGCATGCAATTAGCGGTGATCGGTGTGCTCGTCGGCATTGCCGCGTCCTTTGGCCTCACACGGCTTATCTCCAGCTTTCTATTCGGCGTTAAGTCGTGGGACCCGCTCGCGTTTATCACCATTCCGGTTCTTCTGATGGCAGTCGCATTGCTTGCCGTCTGGCTGCCCGCCGCGCGTGCCTCCAGGCTCGATACGATGCGCGCCTTGCGTGTCGAATAGGTCGCAATAGTTTTATCCGAGCACTATTCCGACTGCAGCACCAGCCGCCGCTCCAGGCGAAAACGCAGCACGCTCTCGGCGGGAACCTTGACCTCTTTGCCGCGGGTAAAAATCTGGGTCAACGCACCGCCGCCCGCACCGGAGAGCGCGCCGATTCCCGCGCCTCTCCCGCCGCCGAAGATGCCACCCATGAGGGCTCCAATCGCTGCGCCGCCACCGAGGAATTCCGCCGTCCGTCGATTTTTGCCCACACCTCGGCTGCTGCTCTCGTCCACATTTGACGTGACCACCCGATATTGCTTTCCGCCAACTGTCACGGAGTAGAGATCGAGAACCAGTTCAGGACTGCCCGCCGGACCGCCGGTCGTCACCTGCCGGATGAGAAGTTGCGCCGGCGATCCAGCAGGAATGGCCTCGCCGCCTGCAGCATCGAGCACACGCTCTGTGATCATGCCGCGATACAACTGACCAGTCGTCGTATTCGTGGAGTCAATCGTCTCATCTGTTCGCACCACCAGGTTGGTCCCGAAGGGAAGTACCTTCGCATGCTCCGGCGTGGGCGCGATGCGGCCGGCATCGTTCAAGACCAGTGATTCAACATCGCGAACCGGAAATTGATACTGAATTCCCTCCGCTCCGGTGAAGTCGATCGGATCGGATACGGAAAAATGTCCCACGTAACTCTTTCCACTACGTAAGCTCACCGTGTCCACAGACGTGTTGAACACCATGGTTTGTACATCTGCACGAGGAAAGGTGTACTTGATTCCTTGCTGATCGGTGAACTGGATCGTGGCACCGGAGTATTGCCCGGTGTAGCTTGTTCCGTTGCCCAATATGATTGTGTCCGTATGCGCCACAACCGCGCACATCCCAATCGCCAGAACCACTGCTGCCATCTTTTTCATTGCATGCTCCCAATTCTTGGCGCTGCGAACTCCACGGCTAAAGACCGCGATCGCTCGCGGGCGCAGATCTCCTGTGACAAATGAATAACCTTGACGTTGCGAATGCAGGGGGACTGGCGACCCATCATACAGCAGCCCCGGCGAGAGCAGGGTGTTTCAGCGATATCCCTTGGTCCGGAAGCGCGAGACCGAAACATAGAAGGTATTCGCGTCCGTGCCCGGATTGTGCTGGCTGATATTCCAGTTCGACAAATGCTGATATCTGTAGCCGATGCTTACGGCCTGGCGATCCTTGCGAAAGATGTTGATGCCCGTCCCAAAGTCGATGGTGCACATCAACTGCGATCCTTGCGGCGACAGCACGCGATCCATGAAGTAGATGAAC
>JBJMGC010000217.1:0-9896 GCA_045808105.1 Acidobacteriaceae bacterium
ACTTTCTCCTGCTTCAATGCATCGCCGCTCTTGCCGTTCACCTCGTTCAGCCGTCCCGCTACCACCGGCAAACGCTCCATTGCGCCATGCACGCCCGGCTCTTTCGCGATCAACGAAGCCACACCGTCGAGTTCGTCGGTCGCGATATCGATCAGGAAGATATTTGGCAGACCTTTGCCGTGCGTCTCCTGCAGATCACGCAACACCGCGTTCTGCATAAGGAATACCGTCAGGATCAGCATGATGCCCGCGCCCAATGCTGTCAGCACAGCAATCGACTGGTTTCCCGGGCGATAGAGATTCGACAATCCGTGCCGCACCGCAGAGGGCAAGCTGAGCCGCGTGCGTGCAAGTGTGGTTCGCAACAGGCGCAGCAGCGTTCGCGCCAGCAGCGTAATAAAGAGCAGCAGCGCGACCAGCGCTGTCGTAAACCAAGCCGCAATGATCAGCGAACTGGTAAGACCCGCGGCAATTCAAGCCAGCGCAAGCAGGATGATTGCCGTTGCGATCCACTGCATGCGTCGCCGCTGTCAGCGCTCTGCGAGAGTGGTCTCTGGCTGCGTCTCGACCTGGCGACGTAGAACCAGATTTGGTTTGATTCGCCGGATATCAAGCAATGGTGGCAGGCAGAAGAGCAGGGTCGTCAGCATCCCAGTGCCCAAGCCCGCAAGTCCCGCGCGCACCGGTAAACGCAGCGTGGGCTCGATGGGCAGCAGCCTCGCCGCCAGCAGCGGGATCGTCCATTCCACACCGAAGCCGGCCGCCACACCCACCAGCCCGCCGGCCAGCCCCAGCAGCAGCGTCTGTAATAGATAAATTCGCAGGATGTCAGACGAGCGCGCCCCAATGGATTTCATGGTCGCCAGAATGTCCATCCGCTGCTCGAGGTGGGCGCGCATCGACATCGCCACGCCGATCGCCCCCAGCACCATCGCGACCAGGCAGATCAGACTCAGCATGCTGCTTGCGCGATCCAGTCCCTGCGTTAGCGCAGGGTTGGCCTCGCGGAAGTCGGTCACCTGCGCCTCGGGCAGCACCTTCTCCACCGTCGCATGCAGACCTTTGATATCGGTCGCGCCTGGTTGCAGACGCATGAGGAAGCGCTCTCCCGCCCGGCTACCCGGCTGCAGCAAGCCGCTCTCTGCCAGGCCTTGCCGGGTGATGAGAACGCGCGGCCCAATCCCCATGCTGGAATTCATTCGGTCGGGCTCGCGTTCAATCACCCCCGCGATGCGAAATGTGCTGTTGCCCAGCTTCAGCGAGTCACCAATCTGCGCGTGCAACCGAATCAGCAGGTCCTCGCCTACCAGCACTTTCTCCGGGTTCAACGCCTCACGCAGTGTGCCCGCCGGACGCAACTTGTACGCGCCATAGAAGGGATACTGCGAAGGATCGACCGCTTTCAGCGAAACCAGCAGAGGAATTGGGTCAGATGGCGTCGAAGCCATTGACACCATCTCCGTCACCTGCGTGCGCTCCACTCCTCGCAACGCATTCAGACCGGCGATTTCTTTCGCGGAGGGCTGGCGGAACATGCGGGCGGACACATCTGCCGCCATGATGGTGCGCGCCTGCCCAAGCAGCGTCTTCTGAAACGATTCGGTGAAACCGCGGACTCCCGTCAGCGCGGCAACCCCAATCGCTACTGACACGATTACGAATAGAAACTTTGCCGGCGCCGCTTCAAACTCACGCCACGCAATGCGCAAAGCCACACTCCAGCTGAGAGCTCGTCCCATCGTCCTCTTTGCCGAGGCATTCACAGATGCGCCTCCGCTGCAGCCATTGGCTCGGGGACCAGCGTGTCTTCGATGATCAGCCCATCGCGCAGGACGATCCGCCGCTCTGCCCGCGCAGAGATCAACGGATCGTGCGTCACCATTACCAGCGTCGCGCGGCTTTCGCGATGGCGTTGCAGCAGCAGGTCCAGCACATGCTCGCCGTTGTGCGAATCCAGATTGCCCGTCGGCTCGTCCGCCAGCACAATGGGTGGCTCCAGCATGAAGGCGCGAGCGAGCGCCACCCGCTGCTGCTCTCCGCCGGACAGCTGTACCGGATAATGATGCTGACGATCGCCCAACCCAACACTCTCCAGCAGCTCCGTTGCCCGTGCGCGGCCATCGCCCGAACGATGAGAATTCCCATTCAACTCAAATGGCAGCAGCACATTCTCAAGCGCCGTAAGCATGGGGATGAGTTGGTACGACTGGAATACAAATCCAAGCTTCTTTCCACGAATCTCCGCCAGCTCATCCTCGTTCATCCGCGAAATAGGCGTTCCGTCCAGGATGACCTCGCCCTCGGTCGGCGCATCCAGGCCCGCCAGCAGTCCCAGCAGCGTGCTCTTGCCGCTGCCGGAGGCGCCCATGATCGCGGCAAACTGGCCACCCGGGATCGTCAGGTCAATACCGCGCAGAATCTCCACCAGGTTCGTGCCATTGTGAATCGACTTCTTCAAGCCCCGCACTTCGATCATGCTGTCCCTTCGCGCCTCGCGCCTTCATCCGGCGGGCTGCCTGCTGCTAGATTGAACGTGTGATGCGCCCTCGCAGTTCCCGCCTGCTGCTTTCGCTTCTTGCCGTGCTTGCGCTCGCGACCGGTGGATGTAACAGCAAGAACCCGCCGCCGGAACCTGCGACCCAATCCTCTGCTGCTGCTCCCGCAGCGCAGCCGGTCCTCCGGCCGCGTGACGATCGCCCGGTCATCGTTGCCTTTGGAGACAGCCTGACTGCAGGCTACGGCACGGATAGCGGGAACAGCTATCCCGATTTCCTCGAACGCGATCTCAACGCCAAAGGACTCCACTACCGCGTCGTGAATGCCGGAATCAGCGGCAACACGACCAAGGACGGCGTCGAGCGCCTGGGCGATGTTCTCGCCCTGAAGCCGGCTCTCGTCATCGTAGCCTTCGGCGGCAATGATGGCCTCCGTGGCCTTCCTATCGACAGTACCCGTAAGAACCTCGATCAGATCGTCTACGTCCTGCAACGCGCGGGGATCAAGATCGTGCTCGGCGGCATCACGCTGCCGCCCAACTATGGCGCCGATTACATCCACCAGTTCAACGGCGTCTACGTCTCGCTGTCCAGGCAGTATCACGTACCCTTGCTCCCGTTTCTGCTTCAGGACGTCTATGGCACCGCGGGAAGCATGCAGCCGGACGGCATCCACGCCACGGCGCAAGGCAACCAGCAGGTAGCGCGCAACCTGCTGCCGTTGATTACCCCTCTGCTGCATAAAGAGTAGACGTCAGCCAATGACCACGGTTGGCTGAAAGAGTGTGCCGGCAACACGCTGCGCAATGCCGATGAGCTCATGGCGATTCGCAAATACCTTGACGTGCGGAGCAGCGGAAAAGTCTGCGAGGTTGCACATCGCGCCATTGCGCATGCGGCCGGCAGTGTGGGTATCCGCCGTCGTTGAGGGAAGTTCCGGCAAGAGCGTGCGCGGATGTGGCAAATGATGCTCCAGCTCGCCGGATTGCGCCAGAGCCGCCAGCTCCTCCAGCGACAGCGCCGCTTCCACGCGAAATGGTCCTGCCGCAACCCGTCGCAGCGACGCCAGGTGTGCCCCGCAACCCATCCGCTGGCCAAGATCGTGCGCCAGCGAGCGGATGTATCCGCCGGCAGACACAGTTGCGCGAAACTCAGCCGTATCGCCGTCCACCGACGTGATTGCAAAGTCGTGCACGACGATGCGCACCGGCGCGAGCTCTACTGCCTCTCCCGCTCGTGCCAGCGAATAGGACTTTCTTCCGCCAATCTTCTTTGCGCTATACGCAGGCGGTGTCTGCAGCAGCTCGCCGTTGAAGTGCGTCGCCTGCTCATTCAGTGCCTCCGGATCGAGCGATACCTCGACAGACGGACCAACCGGCTCGCCCTCTGCATCGTAAGTGGTTGTGGCATGGCCAAAGCGGATGATGCCTGTGTACGCCTTATCCATCCTGCCGAAGAACTGCGCCAATCGAGTGTAGCGGCCGAGCAGCAACGGCAGCACACCCGTGGCCATGGGATCCAGAGTGCCGAGATGCCCGATCGAGCGCTCACTCACAATGCGGCGCGTGCGCGCCACCACATCGTGCGAGGTCATGCCCGCGGGCTTGTCGAGGATCAGCAGGCCGTTCACTTTCCCACTATAGCGGCCAATTCAGAAGCCGCTGCGTCCGTGGTCGCGGACTAACGAGAAGAACTCGGCGCGTGTCTTATCTTCGAGAAAGACACCTGACATCGCAGAGGTCACGGTGGACGAATTCTGCTTTTCCACCCCGCGCATCATCATGCAAAGATGCCGTGCCTCGCAGACCACTCCAACTCCTTGCGGTGCGATCGCATCCTGTATAGCGTTGGCAATCTGCCGCGTCATACGCTCCTGCACCTGAAGCCGGCGCGCGAACACGTCCACCAGCCGCGGCAGTTTGCTAAGTCCTACGACCTTCCCCTTGGGGATGTACGCGATGTGCACTTTCCCGAAAAATGGCAGCATGTGGTGCTCGCACAGCGAGTACATCTCGATGTCCTTCACCATCACCATCTCGTCGTAATCCACATCAAACAACGCAGCCCGCAAAATCTCCTGCGGATCCAGGTGGTAGCCCTGGGTCAGAAACTTCATGGCCTTTTCCGTGCGCTCCGGCGTCTTCAGCAGCCCGTCGCGCGTTGGATCCTCGTCGAAGCGCTCCAGCAGCTCCGCATAGAGCTGTTGTGTCGAGTATCGTTCCAGCCCCTTCAAGCCGGCGCCATTGCTGACTGCCACATCATGGATCGCTTCGATGGTCGCTCCCGCGTGTGCGACTACAGGTTTCCGCTTAGCCAAGGACTGCCTCCCCCGCGTACTCAAAAAAATTGTGCTCCGTCTCTTCGATCCGAACACGATCGAGTTTCCCCGCCGGCAGGGTGCCAGCGAGCAGGCGGTGAATAGCCCGGCACAGATTTTCGGTCGTTGGTACCTCCTGCTGGAAGAGCGGATCGGCGTTCAGGTTTGCCAGATGGAACCGCTCGACCACCGACTGGCCCACCACGGCGTCCAGATCGGCCATGTTCATCACCATGCCTGTCGCATGATCGATGGGGCCTTGTACCGTGACCTCAACCCGATAATTATGCCCATGCCCATGAGGATTGTTGCACTTTCCATAGACATCCCGATTCTCCTGCGGGCTCAATGCCTCGCAATCCAGCCGGTGTGAGGCGCTGAAGTGATACCGGCGAGTCAGGGTCACGCTCATCGCGAACCCTCCGGGCCAAAACAGTCTGCATACAGGTCCGGCGTCTCATAGACCCGCACTCGCTCTAGCCTTGCACCGGGAATCTTCCCGTCCAGCCGCTCCCACGCGCTCACCGCGATATTCTCCACCGTCGGCACGCGATCGCGGAACTCCGGAATCTCCAGGTTCAGGTGACGATGGTCGTACACATCCACCACCTGGCTGTGCATCACGTCCTTCAGTTTCTTCAGATCCACCACAAAGCCGGTCTGCGGATCGACCTCGCCCGCCACCGTCACCTCCAGCGTGTAGTTGTGGCCATGCCCGTTGCGGTTGGCACATTTGCCAAAGATGCGCTGGTTCTCCGCCTCGCTCCAGGCATCATTCCAGTAGTAGTGAGCGGCGGAAAACTCAGCCTTGCGCGTCAATAGGATCATGGGTTTCCGTTGTGCCTACCTTATATGGATGTCCTGCTCGGTGGATTGGCTTCATGCTTCGGCGCGCGGGCCGTCCGCCTTCCCTTCTCCTGCTGGCATCGGCTTCACCGTATGATGGGCTGAGTGAAGCGCGCCTGTTTCATCCTGACCGTCCTTTTGTTTCTAACCCTCGGCTGTGACCGCGGCAGTCATCCCCGGCAAACAGGCCGCGTAGCCCCAGACTTCACAGTAACGGACGGCAACCGCAGCGTCCATCTGGCCGATTACCGGGGGAAGGTGGTTGTGCTCAATTTCTGGGCCACCTGGTGTGTTCCCTGCATTGCGGAGCTCCCGTCACTCACGGCCATGCAGCAGAAACTACCTCAGGTCCAGGTCCTCGCCGTCAGCATCGATACTGACCAGCAAGCCTATCGGGACTATCTGGTCGAACACAAAATCGGCCTATTGACCATCGACGATCCCGCCCATCGCGCTGCCGATCTGTACGGTACCAACCGCTGGCCAGAGACCTACGTGATCGACAAGCATGGGATCATCCAGCGCAAGTTCATCGGCGCGCAGGACTGGACCAGTCCCGAGGTTCTGGAGTATCTCCGCCGGCTGTAACTCTCAGCGGCCGCTTGCACCCGCTCGTAAATGCCGGCCGCCCGCAAAATGTTCTATGATGCCGCTAGACTCTTTACGCAGCCTTCCACCAGAGACACGCCACCTCACCTCGCTTGGAATTGCACTCAGCAATAGGGGAAATGCTCGATGACAAATGTCGATGTTTTGTTCCGCTATGAGCAGCAGCCTTCGGAGTCCGCGATGTTCGCGCTGGGCAATCTCAAGGAGGTATACGGCATCCGCCGCATTGAGATCGATCAGCCGGGGAAGACCATTCGTGTAGAGTACGACGCTACTCGTTTGACCGGAGCAGTCGTAGCCAATCTCCTGCGCCGCGGCGGTATCAGCATTCTGGAAGAGGTTCCACTGATCGCGCCCCAGAACCCCGTCGAACACCCGGATGGCTCCCAGCCACCGCTGGCCGTCAAGTAGCCGGCGCTTTCCCTCAACTGGCCGTTAGACGGTCGTCGCAGCCGGTTCAAGCCGATGATTGCGCATGAGCACCCAATCCAGCGCAAATCGTCCCGGACCGAAGATCAGAATCAGCAGCGACGCGAAGAGAAACGTGTAGGGATCGGCGTTATAGAACTTCCCAGGATTAGAAAAGATCGAGTGCAGCGCCTCGGGATCCGCGGTGATGTACGCGACGATCATGTCGCATGCCAGCAGCAGGCTGATAAACCGCGAAGCCAGGCCGAGAATAAGCAGTATCCCGCCAACGAACTCGAGACTTGAGATAAAGACGACATTCGCGCCGGGAAACGGGATGTGGAGGCTGGCAAAGAACTGCGTCGCCTGCGGGATATGATGCAGCCTCCCCCAGCCGGACTGCGCAAACTGCCAGCCCCAATAGAGGCGAACCAGCAACAAAAGCGGTGACTGCAGCGAAGACGCAGCGCGGCGAAACTGCGCGTACAGCGAAAAGAGCCGCTCCAAAGGCCGTTCGTTCGGCATGGTTAATTGATTCGCTTTCTAGCCACGCGCCGCGTCGCGGCAGATTTGTGATGGCAGAACCAGCCAAGCTCAGCCCAGTTCGCAAACCACGCCTGCACTCGCCCAGGGCGCTCCTCTTCGGGAAGTATCGAGGATTCGAATGCCTGATCGAGAGCTTCGCCCAGCGCCTTGTCCCCCTCCAGTGCGCGCAGCAGCTGATACTCCTCGCGATCGAGGCGCTTGTAGTAAACAGCGTTCTCGTAACGATGGACGCCCAGAAATATGTCGTCCCGCTTTAGCGAAGCTGGCAAACGGCGGCTTCGCGAACGCTTCGCACTCGTGACCGCATTGCTGGCCACCGTCTGGGAAGCTTGCCGGCCATGTACATCGATCACGAAGTCGTCAACGGTGTGCAGGAGGTGCAGCAGACGGAGATGTGGCTGTAAGGAGAGCTGCGATTCGCCATCGAGCTGACCCAGATCCGCGAGCGTCAAGGCGCGCTCCGCCGCATTGTCGAATGCCTCGATGTAAGCCCATTCGAGACGCACGACATCGAGCGCCAATTCAGGCTTTTTGCCGGCATGCTCGGGATGCTCACCGAGCCAGGCTTCTAGCCGCGAGCCAAGGTTGCGCAGCGTGAATGAGTGCGATGGACAATCTGCGAGATACGCGCGTGTCAGCTTCTCGAACGCTGCCGGGCCGACAACTGCGGCCAATCCCGGAAAATCTTCACCAAACGCCGAGATGATGCGAAACCAGTATTGCCGGTTATAGATCTCCAGCCGTTCGAAGGAAGTGAGCCGATCATTCGGCTTGATAAACGCGGCAGCTTCCGACTTCATGGAGCGGCCATCCCGCGTTTTGAGCTGCATGGTATCCGTGCGGGTCAGCGGCAGCATCACTGCTTCGGCCATCCTGCGTTGTAGTTCCAGCAGCGTCATCGCGTCTCCAGCGGTTGTGCTTCTTCGTCCACCACCAACGGAAGAGCCGCGGGTGCGGAAGCATGCTTCAGATATTGGTTCGCTTTCAATGCCTCCGCATGCACCTCGTCGAAGGATGGAATGTTATCGTCCCATTCCAGCAAGGTTGCCGTAGGGCCGCAGCGCTCGATCGCGCGTGCGTAGAGCGCCCACACCGGATCGATGACCGGATGATCGTGGGTGTCCAAAATGTATTTCCGATATTTCGAATGACCCGCAATATGGATCTGCGCCACACGCCAGGTCGGGACACTGTTCACGTATGTCAGCGGATCGAAGCTGTGATTCTGCGACGACACGTAGATGTTATTCACATCGAGCAGAATGCCGCAGTCGGCAGTTTCGACGACCTCGTTCAGGAACTCCCACTCCGTCATCTCGCTTTCGTGGTATTCGGCATAGCTGCTCACGTTCTCGACCACGACAGGAATCTCAAGATAGTCCTGCACCTGGCGAATGCGCTTCGCCGTCACCTTTACCGCCTCCCACGTATATGGAATCGGCAGCAGGTCGTGCGTATAGCGCCCGTCGACGCTTCCCCAGCAAAGATGGTCGGAAAGCCATGGAGTCTTGGTGCGCCGAACCAGTGTCTTCAGCCTTTTCAGATGTTCACGGCTCAGTGGCTGCGCAGAGCCGAAGTACATCGAGACGCCGTGCTGCACGACACGATATTGATCCAGGATCTGGTCCAGCACCTGCAGCGGACGGCCGCCATCCACCATGTAGTTCTCGGAAATGATTTCGAACCAGTCGACCACTGGCTTCTTTTCAAAGATGTGCTGGTAGTGCGGAATCCTCAGGCCAATCCCGACCCCATACTCGGTAAATCCATTGAAACGATTGGCAGGCATCTCTCGATCCAGTCCCCTCGATCCACTCAAAGACGCGCGGCTCACAACGCCGAGCGATGAACGCTTGTTATGCGGGAAAACCTCGCGAGGGCTGCCATTCACCAGGCGACCCTCGCGCAGGTGGTGTTGATTACTCAGGCATCTTGGAGCCATCAGTTGCACAGCCGCCCTTGCCCTTGCAGCTGTTCTTGCCTTTGCAGCCGTTGTCGCTCGATTTGCATCCGCCCTGGCCTTTACAGTCGTTCTTGCCTTTACAGGAGTGCTTGCCGGTGTCCTGGAAGCTACTCTTCAGGTGCACCGCCGTGCCCACGTTCGAGCTTGCGCTTACGCTGGCCGGTCCGTTCGGCTGTGCCGTTGGTTGAGCATTGAGGCGGGCGGAGGTGCCACCGAACAAGCCGGTTACGGCCGCAGTCAGAATGAGAGTCTTAACGCTATTGTTCATCGCAAGAACCTTCCTTATTGAGTTCCTCAGATTGTGACAACCTGAGGGTGAGACCATCCGGATTACGTTGTCTACCGCGTTTGCGGATTGCAACCCTTTATACAAATGAGTCGCGGCAACCCGCCAGTGCCGTCGCCCTCCTCGGAGAAGAGACAGCCCCCAGCAATCGGTTAGAGTCACCGGGCAGGGGGAGGTTACAGCCGCGCCACTATCTTTGCATAGGAAATCCCGTGCTCCTGCGACAATCCCGCGAATCTGAACCGATCGCCAGTGCTCTCGACACACTCGAGCAATCCTTATGCCGATTACGCGGCAGTGGATTGCGTCGCCGGGGCAGTGCGGTTTTCGGGCGCCGGGTGCGTAACAATCCGAGCGAGCCTCGCTAACACGAAGAGAAACGCCAAACCGACCGCAGCCCATACTCCATACAGAACGCGCACGGCC
>JBJMGC010000218.1:0-6799 GCA_045808105.1 Acidobacteriaceae bacterium
CATGCAGATGGAGGGTGCGGCCATCCTGCAGCGCGTTGAAGCTCTGCTCGTTGTACATGGCGGATGAGGAGACGAGCGAAGAGAGAGAGGCGGCATCGGCCTGATCGGGCGCGGAGACGCCGATGCTGGGCAGGTTGAGCTGCGTGTAGCGTGCGTGAAAAGAGACGAGGCTGGCGGGATCGGCCACGCCGGCAGGATGCAGTAGCACGCCCTGAATGACGCTGAAGATGGCAGTGTTTGCCCCGATGCCGAGCGTCAAGGTAAGGACAGCGATGACGGTGAAGAGCGGGGCGTGGAGAAGACGAAGCAGAGCCTGGCGGAGATTGGTCAGCAGCATACGCACCTCAGCACTATCAGAGAGCTACGCAGGCGCCGCATGCGTGGTTCACGGAAAAAGTTACGGGACCAAGCTATTCGCTTTCGAGGATGTGGATAGCGTCCTTGTATGTGAGTGTGTTGCTGACGGGCTTGTAGTCCGAGCCATCCTCGGTGGACTGGAAGGTGACGCTGTGGACCATCAGAATTTTTCCGGTCAGGTTGAGCTTCAGGTGCGTCGATTCCCAATGATTCCCGCCGACGTCCTGCTGAATCACCAGGATGGTGCCTCCCTTGTAGAGGCGGCCAACTATTCCCCAGCCGAAGTTCACGTCCGCGATCAGATGCGCGTCGAGCCGAGACATGCGTTTCTGTGCGCAGTCGATCCACAACTCGCCGGCCATGCCGTGGTAGACCTGTGCTTCACGATCGGGTGGAATGAATTTTTCGTTCGGCATTAAAGAGAGACGCCACGCCGGTCCGCTCGGAGTATTCACAGTGCCGCGATAGGTATAGAGGAAGGCGTCCGGCAGGAGCCGGACCATCTCGTTCTCACGGTTGCTATCCTCTTTTTCCTTTTTCTGGCGATGCGCCTGCAACTCGGGATGTGCCAGCAGATTGTCCAGCCGGTCGCGCTCGGCTTTCGCGCGGTCCGGAGTGAGCGGCTGGTCGTGGACCGCGACCAGCCGTGCGATGTCACCGTCTTTGGTCTCAATGATGTCCTTGGTGGTGCTTCCGTTCTCGTCCTGCTTGCGGAGACGAAAGCGAAAAGGATGAACGCTGTTAGTGGCGTGGAGTTCATTCCAGGAGGCGGCGCGGACCAGCGCCACCGGATCTTCGGGCGGTGGCTCCTGCGCCGGTAGGTTTGTCGAGAATGTGACGGGGAATGAGAGAAGGAGCAGTGCCGGCAGAACGAGATGATTCCAGCGAAGCGAGGCGATTCCGAACAAGCATTCTCTCCTGGAGGCAGGGACGCATCTTTCAACCAACCTGTGCGTCGCGACCGTAGAGCAGCGCTTTCGAGCTTAGGGTAGCAGCCGCGGTTGAAATTCCTTTCACTTAGAGCGCATGAAGGCGCGGAGAGTTGCGGCGCGGTTAGGCGGTTGCGTATAGTTCGCTCAAGAACTTGACGCCGCGCGAGAGCGGTGCGAACTCTTCAGGAGACGTGATATATGGCGGCAGGCGAGTCCGGCGCAGCGGTAATTGGAAAATCGGTCCAGATCCGCGGCGAGGTGAATGGCAGCGAAGATTTGGTAGTGGACGGTGTGGTTGAGGGCACGATCACGCTCAACGATAGCCGGCTGACCATCGGGCAGAATGCGAAAGTGGCGGCCAATATCACCGCGCGGGACGTGGTGATTGTGGGATCACTGCAGGGCGATGTGCGGGCCTCCGGCAAAGTGGAACTGCGCCAGGGCTCGACTTTGACCGGTGATCTGACCGCTGCGCGTCTGTCGATCGAAGAGAACGCAAACTTCAAGGGCAAGGTGGACCTGGTGCAGAACGCCGCACCAAAGGCCCCGCAGCAGCCGGAGAAGCGATAAGCGCGGCAGGACCGCGAATGCCTGCAACAAGTGGCGCGGGAGACGCCGATCACACGTGTTCAAGAACCCGTTTCAGAAATCCAGGGAGGAAGCACAGTCCAGCTCGCCGACTGTGCTGACCGGGCCACGCATCTCGCGGCATTCGAGCGGTTGGGCGAATCTCAAAAAAGAGCTGCTCACCGAGAGCGGTCTCTACATCCTGGACATTGGTCCGACCTCGCCGACCAACATCAACCTGTTGACGAATGCCGGCCATAGCGTCTACATGGCTGATCTGGTGCCGGAGGCGCAGCGTCCGGAGTGGATGAAGAAGCCCGAAGAGGGCGGCGATCCGGTCTTTGATGTGGAAGGATTCCTCCAACACAATTTGAACTTTACCGGCCGCGAATTCGATGCGATTTTGCTGTGGACCACACTCGACTATCTTCCCGAGCCGCTGGTGCAGCCGACGGTGGACCGTCTGCGAAGCTGTATGCGGCCGGGCGGCAAGGTGCTGGCGCTCTTTCACAACAAGCAAACCGGCGAAAACACCGCGTATTGCCGCTATCACCTGAGCGAAACGGATTCCATTGATATGCAGGGAAGCGCGCCCTTTCCGATCCGCCGCGCGTACACCAATCGCAGCATCGAGAAGACCTTCGAGCGCTTTGCGGGCTGCAAATTTTTTCTCGCCAAAGACAATCTGTACGAAGTGATCATCACGCGCTAGGGACTGGCCTTTAGCTCCTAGCCGCTAGCTTCTAGCTGCAGTGGTGACGGAGCGAGAGCGTGGTCTCTCGCAGAGTGATCGCGATTGATGCGCAACCCACTCATCTCCCAGCCGAAAGCGCCAGGGCTTGGAGGCTAGAAGCCTGTGGCTCTCACCGGTGGCTTGCGGGGCACTTCGGCGAGTGCGGAGACGGGGAAGAGCTGGCTCTCCTGTTCACGCAGCGCTGGCGGAACCCCGACGTTGCGCATGAGCATTGCATCCGAGCTTCTCTGGCCCAGCCCATGCTTCTTGCAGGCGGCGCGCAGCAGATCGCGGCATCGCTCGGCGTAGGCCTTGGGGACGAAGGCGGCGCTCTCGTAGCGTGTGCGATACATCGGCTCGAGCGCAGGGAAGTGCTCGCGGATAAAGGCGAGATAGGTCTCCTTCGAGCACGGCTTGAGGAATAGCGGGTTCGCGTGGAGGAAGCAGGCGCGGGCCTGGCGAGAGAGCTCGGCCATGCGGTTGAGGGCGGGGCCGGTGTCGGTGATGCCGGGCAGCAGCGGCGCGCACATCACGCCGGCGCGGAGTCCGGCCTCGCGCAAGCGACGCACCGTGGCGAAGCGGATGTCGGGGCGCGGCGCACGCGGCTCGAGCAACCGGGCGAGCGCCGCATCGGGCGTGGTGATGGTCATGTGGACGGTCAGCTCGTTATTTCGGGCGATCTCGCACAAGTAGCGAATATCACGCGCGATCAGTGCGGATTTGGTAACGATGCCGATGGAAAGGCCGCGCTGCTCCCCGAGCACGGCAAGCAGGCTCTGGGTGATACGCAGCCGCCGCTCGATGGGCTGGTAGGGATCGGTGGCGGTGCCGATGGCGATCTCCTCGCCCGACCGTACCTGGCGCAGCTCCTGGCGAAGCAGCCACGCGGCGTTGTCCTTGACAAAGATCTTGCGCTCGAAGTCTGCCGGGTTGCGCAGCTCCATGAATTCGTGGGTATAGCGGGCGTAGCAGTAGCGACAGGCGAATTCACAGCCCCGATAGGGATTGATGCCCCAGCTGAAGCGCAGGCCCCGGCGGGAGACCACGCGGTTGAGGATGGAGCGGACGGGGAGCGTGCGGAACTCGACCAGATGGCCCTGATCGACCGTCTCGGCGTCCTCAGCCATGCGGGCAATCCCGACGGCGGGGACGGGCTGGAGCTCGGGGAAGAGGGGGAGCGACGTGGCCTGCATGTTCGCCATTTGTTCGCCTCACTATTGAGACTAGACCCGCCCCCTATCGGAGTCAAGCTTTGGTTTACCGCGGCATTTTAGCCAACGTGAGCGGTCTTCCCGCCGTCGATCACCATCCAGCTACGGTCATGTACGGGAAGTTGTCAGAGGCGAGCGCCTGCGCAAATGCGGCGTGCCAGCTTTGGCGATAGAGTGGTGAACCATGCGACGGTTTCTGACCATTGCGGGCTTGTTGTGTCTGGCGCTACTTGCGGGAAACGCTCAGAAGACTCCACTGATTCATTCTCAGTCTCAGTCTCGGCTCCAATCCTGGATGCTGGGGCCATTTACACGGCCCGAGAATGCGCAGCCGGTGATCACGGCGCGTCCCTCATCGATCTTTACCGACCCGATCCTCGGCGCGCCGGTGCACTGGGAGGCGCTGCATACCTTCAATCCGGCGGCCGTAGTGCGGGATGGAGAGATTTATGTCTTGTACCGCGCCGAGGACGACAGCGGCACGATGCAGATCGGGATGCACACGTCACGGCTTGGACTGGCGGTGAGCGAAGATGGCCTGCATTTCACCCGGGAAGATACGCCGGTCTTCTATCCGGCGAAGGATAGCGAGCAGGCTCGGGAGTGGCCGGGCGGCACGGAGGATCCGCGGATCGTCGAGTCGCCGGAGGGTGGTTACGTCATCACCTACACACAGTGGAACCGCGAGACCTATCGCGTGGGCATTGCGACCTCGCCCGATCTCCATACCTGGATCAAGCATGGGCCGGCCTTTGGAATGGGGAAGTATGGCGGCCTGAAGTACAAGTCCGCCGGAATTGTCACCGAGTGTGCGACAGAAGGGCGATGCATTGCTACGAAAATCAATGGACACTACTGGATGTACTGGGGCGAGGGCGAGATTCATCTCGCGACATCGGACGATCTGGTGCACTGGAGGCCGCTAGAAGGCGCGGATGGCCGACCCAAGGTCCTGATGCGGGCGCGTCCTGGCAAGTTCGACAGCGGACTACCGGAGGTGGGGCCGCCACCGGTGCTGACGAAGGACGGGATCGTCCTTGTCTATAACGGCAAGAACGCCGCGGACGCGGACGGCAATAACTCCAAAAACGCCGCCAGTGCTAACGGCGAGAACGCGAACGCCGCGGATCGCGACCCGAAGCTCGCGGCCGGGACTTACTCGGTAGGGCAGGCGCTGTTTGCGGCGCATGATCCGGCGAAGCTGCTGGCACGCACGGCCACTCCGTTTTTCGAGCCGAAGCTCAACTGGGAGCAGAGCGGACAGTACGCTGCAGGCACAACCTTCGCGGAAGGGCTGGTGTGGTTTCACGATCGCTGGCTGCTCTACTACGGCTGCGCGGACTCGCGTGTCGGCGTTGCCCTGTCCGAGTCGCAATGAGCGGCGCTGCTGCAGGTCGATAGAATCGAGATATGCAATCACTCAAGGGAAAGACCGCGCTGGTGACGGGCGCGGCGAAGCGGATTGGCCGCAGCCTGGCGCTCGCGCTGGCCGGAGAGGGCGCGGATGTGGCGATCACCTATCGCAGCTCTGAGCGGGAGGCACAGGACACCGTTGCTGCGATTACAAAGTTTGGCGGACGGGCGATGGCGGTGTACTGCGACCTCGGCGATCCGGCGTGCGTGCGGGATGCGGTAAGTGCAACAATTCGCGAACTGGGCAAGATCGATTTGTTGGTGAATAACGCGGGCATGTTCGAGACCTTGCCGCTGGAGTCGATCACGCTCGAGCAGTGGGATGCGATGCTGAACACGAACACGCGTGGACCGTTCCTGATGGCGCAAGCGGCACACGCAGAGCTGAAACAGCGGCAGGGCCGCATCGTGAACATCGGGTCGCTCGGCGGCCTGCATCCGTGGGCAACGCATGGACACTATTGCGTCTCCAAGGCGGCGGTGCACATGCTGACCAAGACGATGGCCAAGGCCTGGGCGCCTGAGATCAGCGTGAACTGCGTGGCGCCGGGGATGATCGTCAACGGCGAGGTCGATCCGGCGTATGAGCATTTTGCGGAGAAGACGCCGATGGGTCGCAATGGCACGCCGGAAGATGTATCCGCCGCAGTGCTCTTTTTTGCGACCGGCCCGCGGTTCATCACCGGACAGGTGCTGAGCGTGGATGGCGGGCTGGGGCTGTGAGAGCCAGGGAATAGCGAATAGGTGATCAGGGAGTGCGCGGTGCGATTTCTGAGGATGCTGGCGGCTCCTCGAAGTCCCACTTCTTCTTACGGTCCCGCCAGTACTGCTGGGTCAGCAGGCGCCGCCAGCCTGGACGTTGATTGACAAAAGCGCGCACCAGCGCCGGAGAATCCCACGGAACATCGTGATATGCGCCGGGGATGAGTGGGCTCGCCGGATCGCGCTGCCACTCTTGCGGGAACAGCGCGATCGTCTGCTCGGCTGTGACCGGTGGGCGCGGATGAACGGGAAGATCGGTGACCGCCGCGAAGGCGGCGGCGGCGAGATCGTGGCCCGGACCCAGTGCGAGATGGGCAATCTGCGTGGCGCGACTATTCATCTCGATCAGCCACGGCGTGGCGGTCTGCTCATCGATGACGAAGTCTAGTCCGTAAAAGCCTGAAAGGTTCAGCCGGGCAGCGAGCACCTCGGCTGCGCGATCGATCGCCGTATTGTGAAAGCGCCGAACGACTGTCGACGGGCCGAGCTTATACCGCGTGGCGAGCACCTGCACGCTGATGCCGGCGAGCACCTGCCCTCGCCAGCAAAAAACGGCGCTCGTCGCGTCCGTGCCGGCAACGGCGTGCTGCACGCTGATGGCAGGGTGGTAGCGGCGGACCAGCGGTCCCATCAGCGTGGGATCGCGATCGATGGTCAGCCGCTTGAGTGCCCGCAGCATACGGGGTGGCGCATCGAGCGCACGGAAGGCCGCCTCGGCCTTCTGATAGCTGTGGACCGCGCGCACGCCGATGCCGCCGGATGTGCCGTCTGCCTTCAGGTACGCCGGAAATCCATTCGCCTGGAACCATGCCCGCAATTCTGAG
>JBJMGC010000219.1:0-11690 GCA_045808105.1 Acidobacteriaceae bacterium
GCTGCCGCGCTGCCAGCCGGCTCAGCTCGTTGCGCTGCCGCTGCCGGTCTCTCCTGGGTTCGATCTGTGGTTCGATCGGTGCCGCGATCGGGACTGCGTCCGCCCCCGCCACGTCGTCCGCCGCGACCACCCTCGGAACGCTCTTTACCCTCGGAGCGCTCTTTTCGGTTCTCGCCCTGCGGAGCTTCTGCGAACTCTTCGGAGTCCTCCTGCTCTTCCAGGAAGTCCGTCACATACAGGAACGCGTCGCGCTCCAGCCCCAGGTCGACAAACGCCGACTGCATCCCGGGAAGCACGCGCGTTACTTTGCCCTTGTAAATCGATCCGGCGAGCGTGTATTCGTTCTCGCGCTCGTAGTAGATCTCGGTAAGTTGATCGTCTTCAACGATCGCAAGCCGCGTTTCATGCGGCGTAGTGGAGATACAAATCTCTTTCGCCATACTGCCTCTTTCTTGCCCGCGGCTCTAATCGCCGGGGCAGCAGACGAGGCAGATCAGAACAGGATGAGTCCTGTTCCCGGAGTACCGGACCGGTGTGTCGGGGAGGACGAGTGCAGACGAGGGAGAGCCGGCGTGATTCCAGGAGTGAGCTGCCACGAGACGATCTCGTGCCGCCGCTCACCGAAAAAATCAAATTTTGTGCTGGGGCTTTCCACGCGCAGAGAGTTTGTGACCGCTCCTACCCGATTGTGGGGCGGGGTCGTTCCCCGTCTCTGCGTGTTCATTCCTGATCCTGCCCGGCCCCGGGTGATCCGCCTGGCCGGCTTTACTTGAAATTCCTGCAAAACTCTTTCCGGCGCTGCCTCCGATCCCGGTTCGGCAGCCACCGCACAACTTGTCCCTAGTTCACGAACCGGTTCATCCGGACATTCATCACGATGCCAAGAGCAAGGAACGTGAACAGCACCGAGGACCCGCCGTAGCTCATCAGCGGCAACGGTATCCCGGTAACGGGCATCAGCCCCACAACCATTCCCACATTGACTGCTATCTGAAAGATGAGCACTGCGACGACGCCCATGATCAGCATGGTGCCGGAGAGGTCTGGCGCTGTCTGAGCGTTTTGTATCAAACGCATCAGTATGAAGAAGTATAGCAGCAGGACGAAGACGGCGCCCACGAAGCCGTGTTCCTCGCTCCAAGCCGCAAAGATGAAATCCGTGTACGGAATGGGCAGGAAGTCCCCCTGCGTCTGCGTGCCTTTGGCCACGCCGCGCCCCCACACCCCTCCGTCACCCACTGCGATCAGCGATTGCCTAATCTGATACCCCGAACCGCGAGGGTCTTCATCCGGAGAGATGAAGCTGGTCAGCCGAGCCTTCTGATAGGGCTTCAATCCTGCCCTCCAGATGGGCACAATCAACACCAGGGCAGCGCACACGATGATCAGGGCCTTCTTCCAGCCGATGCCCCCAAGGAAAAGCCCAATCAGCAGTACCGGCACATAGGTCAGCGCCGTGCCCAGGTCCGGCTGCTTCAGCACCAGCGCCATCGGTATGCCAACCAGCAGGAACGCCTTACCCACGTCCTTCCAGTCCAGATCCCGGCCCGCCAGGCCGGTGAAGTAGCGCGCTACCGCGATGATCAGGATCAGCTTCACCCATTCCGAGGGCTGAAAATGAATGCCGCCCACGCGAATCCATCGTCGCGCTCCCAAAACCTTTTGCCCTGCCACCAGCACCACCAGCAGCGACACGATACAGAACCCGTAAACCCAATGAATCACATCGATCAGCACGTGGTAATCGATGAAGGAGAGCAGCAGCATCGCCGCAGTGCCACCCACCAGCCAGAGCACCTGTTTGCTCTCGAAGCCATGAAACTTGGTGTTGATAGTGGCCGAATAGATTTCGAGCACGCTCAGGGCCGACAGCAGGAACACCATCGCCATCAGCACCCAGTCGAAGTCGCGGAGTCGCAGGAATCGCTGCATGGCTAGTGGCTTCCTCCCAGAACAACCGGCCGCGCGGCACGATCGTCGGCTGCCTCGTCCACGAAGAAGCGTCCCGCCCGCAAGGACGCCAGTTGCTTCGCATCTTGCGCCCGTCTCGCCTTCACGCGCCTGCCGCCCAGCGCGTCCGGAGCCGACGGGTCCGACCAGATGGCTCCAACCTCTGTCCGTTTTGTCGGCGTCGACTTCTCCCGAACAGGAGCTGTCGGCTGTCCCTGCGGTGTGGCCGGTTTTGGCTGGGCCTCGACCTGCAGCACGTTCTTCTCCAGCCGCCGCTGCTTATCCACATATGCCTGAATAACTTGGGCTGCCAGGACGGAAGATCCCCGGCCCCATCCTCCGTGCTCCCACAGCACTGCTACGACGATGTCCGGGTTACGCCGCGGCGCAACGCCTACGAACCAAGCATTCGCGCGCGAGGCGACGTCCTTGGAAACGGATTTGGCGCCGAAACTGTGATTCACTACCTGCGCCGTGCCGGTCTTTCCGGCAAAGTCGATGCCCTCCAGGTGAGCGTTTGAGGCTGTACCGGTCGCAGCTGTGACAGCTGCCATACCGTCCGTGATCGTCTCCCACGTCGAGGGATCGATCGGAACATTGGCATCACCCGATCCAGGATAAGAGTCGATGATGGCCTGCCGGAAATTCGGCTGCAACTGGTCCTGGACTACTACGTGCGGACGTCGCATGGCGCCCCCGGAGGCGATGCCCCCGATCGTCCGTGCAAGCTGCACCGGCGTGACAGCCGTAGCCCCCTGCCCGATGCCGACTGAGATCACCTCACCCGCATACCACTTCTCGTGGTAGTTCTTCAGCTTCCACTCTTCGGATGGCACCACGCCAGACGCCTCGTTCGGCAGATCGATCCCTGTTTTCCGGCCGAGGCCCAGCGCGTGCGCCCACTTCGCTATAGGCTCGATGCCCAACCGCTCCGCCAGCGTGTAGTAGTAGGTGTCGCATGAATACGGGATGGCGTTGTCGATATTGACCGCTCCATGATGCGCATCGCATGCGAAGAAGCGCCCGTAGAAGTTGGCGCCGCCCTGGCAGTTCACTTTCAGGTTCTGCGCAACATGCTCCTCTAATCCGGCAACGGACATCACCAACTTGAAGGTGGAACCCGGCGCAAGCTGGTCCTGGATAGCCTTGTCCATCAGAGGGTGATTGGGATCGGTAATGAGTTTTGCCCAGGTGTCACGCTGCACGCGGACGGCGAAATCGTTGGGATTAAATGAGGGGTGACTCACCAGGGCCAGCACCTCGCCCGTATGCGGATCCATCGCGATCACAGCCCCATTCCTGTTGCCCAGGGCCAGTTCCGCCGCCCTCTGGATGTCCAGATCGATGGTTAGCTTGAGGTCCATTCCCGGGATAGCGCGCTCGTAGCCAAGCCGGCCTACCTCGCGGCCGTGGCTGTCCACCAGCACATCGCGTGAACCGTCGGTGCCCCGCAGCAGCGCGTCATAGCTTTCCTCTACGCCGGAGCGTCCAACCACATCGCCCGGCTCGTAGTAGGCGTATCGGGACTGGTTCAGCATGTCCTCGCTGACCTCGCCGGTGTAGCCGATCAGGGCAGCGGCAAAGCCGTCGCGCGGATAGAGCCGTCGCTGCTCGTCGATCGTTTCCAGCTCCGGCAGTTCGTCGCGGTGCGCCTCGATGAACTCCTTCTCATCCGGCGTGATGTCGGCTTTGAGCGGTATGAGCTGATACTTCGGGCCGCTACGGTAATGCGTCATTGTGGCGCGAATCTGATCCACGGTCATGTGCAGCCCGCGCGCAATTTTCGGCAGGTCGGTATCGAGGGTCTGCGATTGGTCCGGTACCAGGAAGCAGGACACGGAAGGATAGTTGTCCACCAGCAGGCGACCTTCCCGGTCAAACAACCTTCCGCGCGGAGCCAGGATCGGTACCTTGCGAATGCGATTGGCCTCGGCGAGCTCGCGATAGTTCGAGGCGCCCAGGATCTGCAGCCGCCATAACCCGGTGATCAGCACAGCGAGGACCGCGACGATGACGTACTGAATCACCGTCAGCTTGAGCGCCGGAATCTTCTCTTCCCGCATGCTGCTCATACTCGCCTCATCAGTCCCGCAACCGTGTGCGATCGAGCGCAGCGAACAGCACCAGGCCAAGCGCGACATTCACCGCAGCACGCACAATCTGATGTATCCAGCTCCACGCCAATGGCTCGGCAATCAAATGGCGGACGATGACCAGGTAAAGAAAGCTGTCCACCAGCGTGAAAGCAAAGATCATCAGCATGCGCGTGATCGGGTTGTCGACGTCGATCCTCAATCCGATGGACGCGGCCAAAAATCCGATGATTGTGTTCGCGATACCGTGGATGCCGACCGGCTGATGCGTCACGCCGTCCTGCAGCAGCCCGACAATCGCGCCGATGAAGGTACCGGCGATGGGACTGCGCCGCGAAACGGAAAAATAGATCACCACCAGCAGCGGCAGATCGAAGACATCCAGCCGCGGAAAGCGCAAAGGCAAATACGCCTGCAGAAATACCGCCAGCAGCGGCGCCGCCAGCATGATAGGCCAGGGAAACTGCTGAGAATCCAGCTCCCGGCGCGAATTTGCCATCAAAACGGCCATTACTGGTGCTGCTCCCGAACCGGAGTTCCCATGCCTGCGGTGCTCACCGGACCTGTGATGGTCGTACTGTTTTTCTCCGGGACGGCCCGCACTGCGGCTGTCTTCTCCGGATTCACCAGCGGCCGGTCCGGGCCCGTCGCGGTGCCCGGAATGATGAAGCTCTCCTGATTCACGTGGGGCACGGGCTTGGCCGTTCCATCGGCGGGCGTCGCGCCATCCGGATTCGCCGGCTTTTTCGCATGCCTTACCGGCGCACCCTCATTCAAAAGCTCACTCGTGCGTGCCGATGAAGTGATCACCGGTGTTTTTCCCGGCGTCATCTGTGCGGCCGGACGCACCTCGGCGGGCGAGAAGCGGTCCGGACGCGCTGCTGTCAGCGGCTTGAGCGGCCGAAGGTCCGCTGCGGGATCTTTCGACGCATCGTCTGCCTTGGGCGCATTCGGATCTTCGAGGCCGGGAAGTTTCTGGGCTAGAACATCCGAAGCGCGCTGCATCTCTGCTTCTTCAGCGCCGGCCGCCTCACTCTTCGCCAGATCACGCTCTGTGGTTGCCGGCAGCTGATCGCTCGTTTCGGTGACGACCAGCACCTCGTCCAGGTGCTGCAGGTTCGCAGCCGGTTTCAGGACGATGTCCACATAGGGCTCGCGATCCGGATCGCTGACGACCTTGAGCACCGTGCCTACCGAGAGACCACGCGGGAATATCTGATCGCCACCACTGGTCACCACTCTTTCGCCCGGCTGTACGCGGTCATCCGGCAGCACGTTGATGATCTGCGGCTGCCCATACGCGTTGCCGCGCAGCACGCCGCGCATCCGCGTCTTCTCCAACAGCACTCCGGCGCCGCTGGTCTGATCATTGATCTCCAATACCTGCGAGGTATGCGGGAAGACCTCGACCAGTTTGCCCACGATGCCGTCGGGGGTGATCACCGGCTGGTCCCGCTTCAGACCGTCCTTCGATCCCTTGTCGATGGTCAGAATGCGCGACTGATCGCTGCCGCTGGTGCCAACCACCTGTGCAGGTACGGTCGCATAGATGTACTTCTGGCGGAAGTCGAGCAGCCCCTGCAGACGGTGGCCCTGCTTCGCATCCTCAAGCAATGCTGCCTGCTCCAGCCGAAGCTGTTCGACTTGCGCGCGCAATGCCTGGTTCTCTTCGCGCGTGTGTCGCAGATCGATGTAGTTGCCCCAGAATCCGCGTGCACCATGTCCGGTATGCGACATTACCTTCTCCGGCGGGGACATCATCGCGACCACCCAGTAGCGCAGCAGTCGCACGCCCTTGCCGTCACTGCCGCGCGCGGCAGGCGTCCGCACCTGGACCGCCAGCCCCAGGAATTGCGCCAGGAGCACGACGGAGAGGACCATGATGTTCTTGTAACGCTCGAGGAAGGTTTCCATGGTCCGTTACTTCCAGTGGTGCAGTGTTGACTCCGTGGCCGTGAAGGCTTGTTCTCCAGAGGGCCTTACTCGATCTTGATCTTGCGCAGCAGCCGGAAGTCCGAGAGCATCTTGCCCGTGCCCAGGACCACCGACTTCAGCGGATCATCCGCGATGGATACCGGCAGACCGGTTTCCTCGCGAATCCGCTTATCCAAATTCTTGATCAGCGCGCCCCCGCCCGTGAGGACAATACCGCGGTCGCTGATGTCCGCGGAAAGCTCCGGCGGCGTCCGTTCCAAAGCCACCCGAATCGCATTCAGAATGACGGCAATACACTCAGTCAATGCTTCGCGTATTTCAGAGTCGTCGATCGTGATCGTCTTCGGTACGCCTTCGATCAGGTTGCGGCCCTTGATCTCCATCTGCAACGGCTTATCCAGCGGATATGCCGAACCGATCTCCATCTTGATCTGCTCTGCCGTGCGCTCGCCAATCAGCAGGTTGTACTTGCGTTTGAGGTAGTTCATCACTGCCTCATCCATCTGGTTGCCGGCCATCCGCACCGAACGCGAATACACAATGCCGGAAAGCGAAATCACCGCAATATCGGTAGTCCCGCCGCCGATGTCGACCACCATATTGCCACTGGGTTCGGTAATGGGGAGACCCGCGCCGATAGCGGCCACCATGGCCTGTTCCACCAGAAATACTTCGCTCGCCTTGGCGCGGTACGCGGAATCTTCCACCGCGCGCTTTTCCACCTGCGTGATCTCCGATGGCACCCCGATCACGATCCGCGGATGCACCAACATCTTGCGGTTGTGCGCCTTGCGGATGAAGTAATTCAGCATCTTTTCGGTGACCTTGAAGTCCGCGATCACCCCGTCTTTCATCGGCTTGATAGCGACGATGTTCCCAGGCGTGCGGCCAAGCATCTCTTTGGCCTCGATGCCGACCGCCTCGATCTCTCCGGTGTTCTTATTGATCGCCACGATGGAGGGTTCATTGACGACTACCCCCTTACCACGGGCATACACCAAAGTGTTCGCCGTACCCAGATCGATCGCCAGATCGGAGGAGAAGACGCTAAACAGCGATCGCATTCCATGCGAGCGCGAAGAACGCGAGTGAAATCCGTTACTTGCCATCAGTGCGGCCTGTCTGGTCTTCCTTACGGGGAAAGTCTATAGAGGATTGTAAGGGACCGAAAAAGAACACGCCTATGACACAAAGGTGGTTCCCCGAAAGTCAACCTCCGGGTTACCCCCACCCCAATCGTCATTTCGGGTTCCCATTTCGGAAACTGAACCGTCCTGCCAGAAGGGCGGGTAACCGCTATCAAATCGCCTGAGTACTCAACCCAGTTGCAGGGTCTGCTGCTCCCCTGGATAGGTCACAATCGTGCCGTCGACGTGCGCCCAGGGGTGCAGCGTGAGCGGTGCAGCCCGGGCGGCACTCGCAATTTCGAGGACGCAGATCCCGCGCACCAGCAATGCGTCCGCAATCAGCGATCTGTGGCATCGCCAGGGTACGGCCTCGGCGCACATCGCAGCCGTCGGTTCCTGCCTCCCCAACTCGATCAGCGTGTCGAGATTTTCCACAAATTCGGGCGTCTGCATGTAGTCGGCATAGCCGCGGAAGCTGCTGTTACGCCATGCGGTATTGGTCGAATCGCGGCGTGGGTGCCGCAGACCGCCCAGACCGGGCATGTGCCTGTAATCCAACCGCCGCGCATTCAGGGCACGGGAGAGATCTTCGCGATTGAATTGCGGATTATGGCGGGAGCGCGGCACCGTCCGCACATCGACAAGTCGGCGGACGCCATGCGCCTGCAGGATCGCAAGGAACTCTTCGATCGGCCGGGTGGAATGGCCGATGGTGAAGATGCGCAGGCTCATGGCATCACTGCACGCTTCTGACATCTCCAACAACGATACGCCGCCGCATTGCACTCGCGAGGACACGCCCGCGCTGGGACTGTACCTGCAATTCCGGCACAGGCCCGGCGCAAAAAAAGGCACGCACCCTATGGATGCGTGCCTTCCTAAAGCAAGGGCCTTCAAAGCGACCGCGGTGGTCTCGGGCACTTATCCCACTTCGCGATCCCTTCTATCGACAACGGTGCGGCTTGGGTTCGTGCTGCTGACTCCGATACGGTCTGTTTCGACATCTCTGACGCGGCCGCGATCCGCATCATTGGTCCTGTCGGTATCTACGCCGTGCGAGCTTGCCGACTTCTCTCCCGAAGAGGAGATGTCGTCCGCGCCGGTCGCCTTCAGGATCTCCTTCGCACGCGAGACCTCATCTGACGAGTCGCAGTGCACCGATAGAAGAACGCCGCCGTCCTTCACGCGGCCTTCATAGCGCTTTGCCTCGTACTCCGGAATACCGAGTCCCACGAGAGCGCCAACCAGGCCACCGACAACTCCACCGGTGCCAAGACCTGCAAGCGTGCCCATGATTGGGCCGGCCGCAATGAGCGGACCAACGCCAGGAATTGCCAGTGCGCCAATCCCGGCGAGCAGTCCGAGTGTCCCGCCAACCGCGCCGCCTACGACGCCGCCGGTGGTGGCGCCCTCAGGTGCCTTGGTGTTCTTCTCTGCTGCGAAGTCCTTCGATCCTTGACGGTCTGCCATCAGGACCGAGACGTCCTGGTTCGAGAAACCCGCCGCGATCAATTCGTCCACGGCGCGCTCTGCTGCCGAGGTAGTCGAGTAGATACCGAATGCTGCTGTATTTTTACCTGCCATGAGATTCCCTCCCTGCGATGGTTTTCGAGATCGCAGTACTACTGTTTGACTGTGAGTTGATTGGCGACCTTGTCCGGGCCACCGGCGACCTCTGCTGCCTTGGAAGCAATGGATGACTTCTCGTCCTCAGAGCGCACTGGACCCTTCAACGTGACCATGCCGTCTTTCGCGATGATTTTTACGTTGTGACCATACGTCGACAGCGACTTGTCTGCGACGAGCGACTGCCGGATCTTTTTCGTCAGCATGCGATCCGAGGTGGCCTCCGACTGCTGATCGGCCGTATGGCTATGGACCTTGTTCTTTGCTGAATTATCCGGACTGGTCGTAGCTGGTGGGCTGCTCTGGTCCTGGGAGAATGCGGCTGTGGGCGCCACCGTCAGGCAAGCGAGCCCCAGGCATCCATAGAGCGGAATTGTAAGGACATTGCGTCGGAACGATCTCACTTTTTACCTCGGTACTTTCGCGCATACATAGAAACGGTTGTGGTTGGATATTTGAAGTGTGAGGAAGAAGGCGGCGAGGAAGCGTTCAACCTGCGATTGCGTCATAATTCCGCTGCCTTCTAGTAAGAAGCGAATCCGAGGCTATAGGTTGGTGAGATAGATCGAATAAGCAGGAACAACGATGGTGACACTTGCAATTCGACTAACTGAGCGGAGTCTCTCTTAGCGACATCGTTATCTTTATCGTCTCAATCGTGCAACCCTTTTCTGAGTTATCAGACGGTAGAGTGTCCTACGCAAACGAATTACAAGAAGACACATGTTCAACTGTTTTCTCACCTGAGATGACATTTGAACGAAGATGAATGCAGACTAGCTATGCATCGAAGGAGAGATAGCCATGGACTGGACACCGGGTGGGCTGAGCGGCGATGTTGAAGACCGGCGCAGCGAAGGTGGCGGCGGCATCGGCTTTGGCGGCGGACGCGGGCTAGGCATCGGCGGGCTGCTGATCCTGCTTGTCATCAGTCTGATCACCGGCCGCAATTTCATCGGCGCATATCTGCTGGGCAATTCGGGCGCGGTACAACAGCAAGGGCCCGCCGCGCCGCCATCGGCGGATGAGCAGCGCTCGGCCCAGCTTGTCTCCTTTGTGCTGGATGACACGCAGAAGACCTGGACCGGCATTCTGCCTGGCTACCGCCACGCCAGGCTGGTGCTCTTCCGCAATGCCACTTACTCGGGCTGCGGATCGGCTCGCGCGGCTACCGGGCCGTTCTATTGCCCGCAGGACGAGAAGGTGTACATCGACTTGGGATTCTGGAATGACCTGAAGCGCTTCGGGGCCGGAGGCGAATTTGCGCAGGCCTATGTGATCGCGCACGAGATCGGCCATCACGTGCAGAAGCTGGTAGGCACGGAGCAAAAGGTCGAGCAGATGCGCGCCTACAATCCATCGGCCGGCAACAAGCTCTCGGTTGCTCTAGAGCTGCAGGCCGACTGCTACGCCGGCGTATGGGCGCATAGCGGCGAACAGAGAAACATCATCCACACGGATGACATCCAGCAGGGGCTGCAGGCGGCAGCGGCCGTGGGCGACGATCACCTGCAGAAGATGACGCAGGGTTATGTTGCCCCGGACAGCTTCACGCACGGGACGTCTGAGCAAAGGATGGGCTGGTTCCAGCGCGGACTCGACAGCGGCGACATGCGCGCCTGCAACACCTTCGGGAACGCCACCTCGAACTAAGCGTTATGCGGCACGCAACAAACGAGCCGGCAGGAAGATGAGCGCTGCCACCAGATCCAGCGCGCCATGCACGGCGATCCCCACGAGACGGAAGGGCAAGAGCAGCACCCAAACAATCGGGTAGAGCACCAGCGCGAAGAGCGCTAGCGGCCAGCACAGGATCAGCAACACACACCAGAGAAGAAATTTTAGAATCACGGCGCTTCCCTCCCTCGTTTCAGGATACGCAGCAGCCACCGCCGCGGTTCCCGCGCTGTCAATTCGCCCTCCAGCGGCCCGCTCAGCTATGCTCTTCTGTTTGGCAATTTCCCTTCTGCAAGGACAGTCAATGGCATCCGCAAAAAGCTATGGCAATTTGATCGGCGGCAAGTTCGTTCCCGCGAAGAGCGGCAAGACCTTTGAGAATCTAAGCCCGGCGGACACCAGCGACGTGGTCGGCGTGTTTGCCTCGTCGGACGCGGCCGACGTGGACGCCGCCGTGGAAGCGGCCGCAAAGGCTTACGAGACGTGGCGGCTGGTGCCTGCTCCAAAGCGCGCGGAGATTCTCTACCGCACTGGTGAGCTCCTGCTGAAGCGCAAGGAAGAGTTCGCTCGCGACATGACGCGCGAGATGGGAAAAGTGCTGAGCGAAACCCGCGGCGATGTACAGGAAGCGATCGACACGGCCTACTACATGGCTGGCGAAGGGCGCCGCCTCTTCGGGCAGACGACGCCCTCCGAGTTGCAGAACAAGTTCGCCATGTCGGTGCGTATGCCCGTGGGCGTATGCGGCATGATTGCGCCTTGGAATTTCCCCATGGCCATTCCGTCGTGGAAGATCTTCCCGGCGCTGGTCTGCGGCAATACCTGCGTGATCAAGCCGGCGGAGGACACGCCGCTCTCCACGTTCCACCTCGTCGAAATGCTAATGGAAGCGGGACTGCCCGATGGCGTCGTCAACATCGTCACCGGCTTCGGGCCGGAGGCGGGCGCGCCGCTAGTAGAACATCCGAAAGTCCGTGCGATCTCCTTCACCGGTTCGAGCGAGGTCGGCCGCATGGTGGGCCAGAACGCAGCCGCACGCTTCAAACCGTGCTCACTCGAGATGGGCGGTAAGAACGCGATGATCATTCTCGACGACGCAAATCTGGATCTGGCGCTCGACGGCGCAGTCTGGGGAGCTTTTGGAACCTCCGGCCAGCGCTGTACGGCGACCAGCCGCGTGATCGTGGACAAGCGCGTCGCCGGCGAGTTCACTGCGCGGATCGTCGACCGCGCGAAAAAGCTGCGCGTCGGCAATGGTCTCGAAGAGAGCATCGAGATGGGA
>JBJMGC010000220.1:0-6042 GCA_045808105.1 Acidobacteriaceae bacterium
ACAGCGCGCCTGCGGCGATGAAGAGGAAGAGACCTTCGCCGCCGGCCCACCACAGTCCGACGGATGCGCAAAGCAGGGCGAGGCGTGCGGTGCGGCCAAGTGGGTTGACGGCTTGTGCGCCGTCGAGCATCCATATCGGAATCAGGTTGAGGACGTTGAGCGCGGCGCCGGCGCGGGCGAGCGCGGCCCACAGCATCGAATGGGTCTGGAGATAGAGGCCGGTGCAGATGGCGGCGGCGAGCCAGCCTGCGAGCGGACCGGCGAGCGCGATCTGCGCGCGCTGTGCCTGGGAGACGCCGAGCGCCTGCCACTTCACATAGGCACCGAGGCCGGGGAGGAAGACTGGCATCTCGGCGGGAAGGCCGCGGCGCTTGATGTCGATGTAGTGGCCCATCTCGTGGATGAGGATGGAGGCGGCGAAGCCGATGCCGAACTTCCATCCGTAGAGCGCCCAGTAGACACCGACAAAGGTGAAGAGGCTGAAGAGGAATTTCAGCTTGAAGAGAGCGAAGAAGAGCCCTTTGCCTTTGAAGAGGATGAGCACGAAGGGACCGAGCGGGCCGAGGCGCTTGAGCCAGTTAGGCGTATGGTTTGCGGGCTTGGGCAGGGCGGCAAGGTGGCCGCGGGTCCACTGCGCCTGCGTGGTCTCGGGCGGCAGGAGGCTGAGGGCTTCCGACCATAGCGCGCGTGCTCCGGCGATGTCTCCGGCGGCTTCGCGTTTCTGCGCCTGGGCGGAGATGGCATCGAGCTGGGCGGTGTGGACCAAGGCGTGGCAGCGGGGGCAGGCGCGCGCACCGGAGGAGAGCGGTGCGCCACAGGAGGCACAGTTTGACGGATTGGAGGTTGCGGAAAAACCCGACGGCATGATGGATGGACGTGCTTAGATGGCCGTTGGTGTCAGGCGGAAGGGACCTTCGACTGCGACGCGAGTGGCTGCGGTGCCGCGCCAGGCGATCTGCAGTCCGACGAAGAGAATGACGGCGTTGATCAGGCCGTGCACCGGGCTGCGCATTTCGAGGATGGGCGATTCGAGTCCGACAGGCAGCAAACGCATCGCTACGGCGAACATGTGTCCGGCGGGGATGCGCGCCTTTACCTGCCAAAGAATGATGGGAATTTCCGCGAGCGCAATGGCGAGATAGGTGAGAACGACGGCGGCGATCTGATAGGGGCGGCCCCCGAGACCTCCGGAGCCGAACTTCATAGCGCGGGCGACGATGTAGCCAACGCCGAGCGCGACGTAGCCGACATATAGGTGTGTGGTGATGGTGAAGGCGGCATACCCAGCAAGGCCGACGAGGGCGGCGCCGATGCCGAAGAGCAGCGCGCGGGTGAAGGCGGCGTTGGACTGCCCTGACGGGCCGCCAGCCCGGGCGGCGGCCGCGCAGCTTGCGCACGCAGGCTGGCCGCGCACGCGGTAGTACTCGGTGGCAAGGGGGCTGCTGCAGAGCCGGCAACGGTCGGCGGTTGGCTGATGTTCGTAACGGGCGGTGGTCCACTGCGGCGCGTCGGGCATGCTGGTGTGTGAGGCTAGCACAGGAATCGATGGGCCAGAGGAAAAGATGCTGGCGCAACTGCTGGTTTGCCCGACTTGGGAATCCTCAGGCAGGATACGGAGGACGGTCAGGAGCGGGGGAGGATCGAGTGACGACTATAGCGGAGTTGTTACTGCCGGAGTTTGATGCGGAGATGGCGAGCACGCGACGGGTGCTGACAGCGGTGCCGGAGGAGAAGTTTGGCTGGCGGCCGCATGCGAAGTCGTTCACGATGCAGGCGCTGGCCGGTCACGTTGCGGAGCTGCTGAGCTGGACGAGTGACGTATTGCGCCGGGAGCGGTTTGATGTGACAGGCGCGAACCAGCCGGAGAATACGAACTTCAAGCCTTCCTCCACGCACCATTTGTTGAAGCAGTTTGAGGAGTGGTCCGCCAGAGCACGCGACGATCTTGCCGCAGCTACCGACGAAGAGATGCAGCAGGAGTGGGTGATGACGTGGGATGGCTACGAGATCATCCGGATGCCACGCTATCACGCCATTCGCAAGTGGTCGTTGAACCACATGGTGCATCACCGCGGGCAACTCAGCGTGTACCTGCGGCTGAACGATGTGAAGGTGCCCGGGGTCTATGGCCCCTCCGCGGATGACAAATAGTTGATGGAACTGCCGCGGCTGTATCCGATCCTCGATGCCGGGGCGCTGACGCGGGCCCGCATTCCGCTGGCGCGGGCTGCGCTTACGTTGCGGGATGCGGGCGTGCGCTGGGTGCAGTATCGCGACAAGCAATCGAGCGATGCCGAGGTTATGGAGCGGATGCGCGGGCTGCGTGGAATCTTTCGGCAGGGCGAGGCCGTGCTGCTGTTGAACGACCGGGTGCACTTGTGCGAAGCCGTGCAGGCGGACGGCGTGCACATCGGGCAGGAGGATATGGCTCCGGATGAGGCTCGGAGGGTCCTCGGTCCGGACCGGCTGCTGGGCGTGTCCACGCACAACGTGGAGCAGTTGCGGGCGGCGCTGGCGACGGGCGCTCCCGACTATGTGGCAATCGGGCCGCTGTTTCGGACGCGGTCGAAGGAGAATCCGGACCCGGTAGTCGGGATCGAGGGGGTGAAGGCGGCCCGGGCGCTGACACGGCTTCCCCTGGTGGCGATTGGCGGCATCACCGGCGAGAACGCCCTGGAGGTAATCGAGGCCGGCGCGGATGCGGTTGCGGTGATTTCGGCTTTGCTGCCACCGGCCAGCCGGGAGATGGCGCAAAGGATTCGGGACTTTCTCGCATTTTTCCGGTAGAAAGGATTCCTGACGCATGTTTCCTGGCGATCTCGACCGGCCGGCCACAGTTCGTGTGGCCGTTCTTTACGAAGGAGCCATCGCGAGTGTATGTTCGGCAGTTCACCGCAACAGGAAACAGTGTTGAGCGCCCGCAGACGGTAAGCCGGGCGGGATGCTCGATCGCGGCCACGTTGCCCGAGCTTTGTTTCATTTCAAGACCCGGCAAGACGCGCACGACGATCCATAGATTTCGGAGGCAGATTCTTTGGCTAGACTCTTTGCAACCAAGCCCCTCTCGTCCTTGTTAGAGGAGGCACACGAGGAGGGCGAGCACACCCTCAAACGGTCTCTGGGACCGGTCAACCTGATCACTCTTGGGATCGGCGCGGTGATCGGCGCGGGCATCTTTGTGCTGACCGGGCAGGCGGCGGCGCGACATGCCGGCCCTGCGATTGCGCTTAGTTTTATTCTGGCCGGCATCACCTGCGCCTTTGCCGGACTGTGCTACGCCGAGTTTGCTTCGATCATCCCCATCGCCGGCTCCGCCTATACCTATGGGTACGCGACCCTAGGCGAGTTTGTGGCATGGATCATCGGCTGGGACCTGTGCCTGGAGTATGCCTTTGGCGCAGCCACGGTGGCTTCCGGCTGGTCGGGTTATTTCGTGTCGCTGCTCGAACAGCTCCATCTCTATCTATCGCCGGGAATGGCGCGCTTTACCACGACGACAGGCACCGTGCTCTACAACCTGAACGGTAGATGGATGACCAAGGCAGCGATTTCGATGGCCGTGCCAATGGGCACCGATCTTTCGAAGCTGCCGCATGTCACAGGCGTGTTCAACCTGGTGGCGTTCCTGGTGATCCTGCTAGTCACGGCGATCCTGGTGATCGGCATTCAGGAGTCGGCTAACTTTAATACGCTGATCGTGATCGTGAAGCTTACCTGCGTCTTTGTCTTCCTTGCCCTCGGCATCAATTTCCTCTTCCATCATCCGGACCTCGCAAAGATGAACTGGCATCCCTTCATTCCGCCAAAGGATGCGGCAGGCAACTTCGGGATCAACGGCATTGCGGCGGGCGCTGCATCTGTGTTCTTTGCGTATATCGGATTCGACGCGGTTTCGACTGCAGCACAGGAGGCCAAGAACCCGCAGCGCGATATGCCGATCGGCATCCTGGGCTCGCTGGTGATCTGCACCATCCTCTACATCGCCGTTTCGATGACGCTGACTGGTCTGGTGAGCTACAAAGTGCTGGATGTTGGCGATCCGGTGGCGGTGGGCATCGACGCGACCGGAGTGAGCTGGGGAAGCCTGCTGGTGAAGGTTGGGGCGGTCTTCGGCCTGGCGACGGTGATGCTGGTGATGTTGCTGGGACAATCGCGCGTCTTCTTTTCCATGTCTCGCGATGGGCTGCTTCCGAAGTGGGGAAGCGCCATCCATCCGAAGTTCCGCACGCCGTGGATCTCGAACATCCTGGTCGGATCGATCGTGGCTTTCCTGCCGGCTGTGCTTCCCATCGATCGGCTTTCCGAGCTGGTGAACATGGGGACGCTGCTGGCCTTCAGCATCGTGAGCGCGGGCGTGTGGATCCTGCGGCGGCGCCATCCGGATCTGCATCGGCCGTTCAAGACACCTCTGGTCCCACTGGTGCCGATCCTGGGCATCATCAGCGCCTTCTACCTTATGGTTTCGCTGCCTCGGATTACGTGGATCGTCGTAACCATCTGGCTGCTTGTCGGGCTGGTGATCTACTTCACCTATTCCACAAGACACAGCAAGGTGCAGGCACTACCAACGCGGGAGACTACCGGACGCTAGCTGCTGGATGAAATGAATGAAGAGGCCTGCCGGCAACGGCAGGCTTTTTTGTCGAACGGGGCAGCATCGCAAGTGAGGTTGGAAAGCCTGTTTTGATGCGAGTAACACGGTAACGTGTTATTGCCGGAGGTGGTCCGCGAATAGTTAAAAGTTATTCGTGGATTGGAGACAGTGCCACAGGGGTTCGGCTACACTCAACCTCGAAACCGGCCCTAGACGCAATCCCCCAGGCCGGGGCAGTACTGAGCTCCGCGACGAATCGGGACAGGAGTTCCGAAATGGGAAATGAAACAGAAATTGTTTCGTACCTATCTGGACTTCTGAACGAAAGGTTACATCGGAGAAAAAGCGCAGCCGCATCCGCTGATTTGGAAATGCGGCAGTTTCGGCAGTACTGAGTCAGGGACCTTCGCGGTCTGCGTAAAATCCGTCGGGCGTGCCACCCTCTCCGGCATTGCAACAGAACGGACAACCGTCGCACGAACCCATTTTTCAGGATGGCTATGCACCCCACTCGTTTCTTCCTCTCCCGCTTGAGTATTTTTGCGTCATTTCTGGCGCTCGGTTTCACCGCTACAGCTTCTTATGGACAGACCACGGCGCTGGCGACTCCGCGCGCGTTGGGTCCGGTAAGCGAATCACAATTGACCCCGGTGAGGGGGAACGTTCTGCCGCTGGCACAGGCGCGCTTCGACGGTGGGCGAGTGCCAGACGGCACGCCGACTGGTCACATGCTGATGGTGCTGCGGCGCAGCGACGCGCAGCAGAAGGCGCTGGACGCTCTGCTCGCTGAGCAGAAAGACCCGAAGAGCCCGAACTATCGCAAATGGCTGACGCCGGATCAGTTCGGCTCTCAGTTTGGCGTGGCCGATGCCGACGTGCAAGCGGTCACTTCGTATCTGGCCGCGCAAGGCTTTGCCGTGGGCCGTGTCTTCAACAGCAAGATGGCGGTGGAGTTTACCGGCACCGCGGGTCAGGTTCGGTCGGCGTTTCAAACGGAGATTCACAGCTACGCCGTCAATGGCAATAGGTTCCATGCCAATGTAGCTGCGCCGCAGATTCCCGCCGCGCTCGCGCCGGTGGTGAAGAACATCACACTGAACAACTACAAGGCGCCGATGTCTCAGACGATACGGCCGATGGTGCTGGATCGGACGACCGGGAAATCGCATCCGCTTTACGCATCGGCCGAATTCTCGGAACAGGATCTTTCACCGGGTGACCTGGCGACCATTTACGACGTTCCGGCGGCAGCCACGGGCAGCGGTGTGACCGTCGGAATCATTAGCGATTCGAACATCAATCTCGCAATTCCTGCGAACTACCGCACACTGTTCGGGCTACCGGCAAATGCTCCGGCGGTCATCGTAGATGGCACCGATCCCGGGGTCAATGACGATGCGGTGGTGACTTACGCAGAGCTCGAAGCGCTGGCCGCTACCGCCCCGCAG
>JBJMGC010000221.1:0-25112 GCA_045808105.1 Acidobacteriaceae bacterium
CGGCCAACTCGTGCCTCACGAACAAGTGCGTCAGCGTCTCACGTCTTTTGCGAAGCCCACAACAGCGCGAAAATTGAAAAAAAGAGCCTGATAGCCGCTTGCAGCTTCCCGCATATATCAACTGGACGCCGCTGGCCGAGTCACAAGCTGGCGAGATCCACCAATACATCGCCGCAGATAACAGTGCGTCCGCGGACCGGCAACTCCATCGGGTCCTCGAATCCATTCAGGGTCTTAGTCTCTTCCTCGAAAAAGGCCGCACCGGAAGGGTCAGTGGCACTCGCGAACTGGTAGTTCCGGGAACGCCCTACATTTTCGTTTACCGGCTGAAAGCCGCAGGGATTCAGATACTTTCTATCCTCCATGGCGCACGCCGCTGGCCTGCCCAATTTCCGCAGGGATAGGAGGAGCTAGCCATGAGCCCCAACCAACTCCAAACCGAAGTCCACTACAACCGCTGGGCCAACCAGCGCCTCCTCGAAGCCTCCGCCGCCCTCACGCCCGAGGAGCGCGAACGCGACCTCCGCGCCAGCTTCGTCTCCCTCCAAGGCACGCTCATCCACATCCTCTGGGGCGAGCGCGGCTGGCTCAATTTCTGGCAAACCGGCAGCTTCGTCCCCCGCCCCACTCCCGGCGACTATCCCGGCTTCCCTGCACTCCAGCGCGCATGGGCCACGCACGACGAAGCTTATGTGAGATATCTATGCAGCCGCACACAGGCGGAACTCGACGCGCCGCGCACCCTCGACGCCACTACGTACACGCTCGGCGAGCTCATCCAGCACGCGCTCAATCACTCCACCTATCATCGCGGACAGGTCGCGCTGCTCCTGCGCCAGCTCGGCCACACCCCGCCCTTCACCGACTACCACGACTTCCTCGCCGAAACACGCACGCCGGCCTCCTGAGCGGTCGCAGCATCGTTTCGCGACCTGCTGAGTCTAATGAGGCGTGTCCGACATCCACCCGCAAGCGCGTATAGGCCACGTCCACCTCAAAGTCGCCGACCTCGATCGCGCGCTCGCCTTCTATCGCGATGTTCTCGGCTTTCAGGTGACGCAGCGTATCGGCAACAGCGCCGCTTTCCTTTCTGCCGGCGGATACCACCACCACATCGGCCTCAACACCTGGGAGAGCCGCCGTGGCTCCGCGCCCGCGCCCGGTACCACCGGCCTCTATCACCTCGCCATCGTGTATCCCAGCCGCGCCGAGCTCGCCGACGCCCTTCGCCGCTTGGTTCGCGCCCACATTCCGCTCGATGGCGCCTCCGACCACGGCGTCAGCCAGGCACTCTATCTTCGCGACCCGGATGGCAATGGCGTCGAGCTCTACTGGGACCGGCCGGAATCTCAATGGCCCCGCACCCCGCAGGGCGACCTCGCCATGGTCACCGCGCCGCTCGACCTCGAAGAACTGCTCGCTCAGGATGCCGCCACGCAGCAGCCATGAGCGAACGTGTCGCGTATTGGTTCGCACGTTGTTCCCGTTCCAGGAATCGGCCACTGAGAATTTGCCGAATCACCCCACTCAATTCGCTACACTGGAAATAGTGAAGTAGAAAGCAACTCAAGACGCACCAAACGAGATCCCAAAAACGCCACCGTCACGGTGGCGTTTTCCCATCCAGCGATTCCCATAATGATGGGATCACTGATGGCGGTCGCTGCTCGTAAGTCGTGTTGCTGGACGAATTTAGCGGTAAGCCAAATGAATGGACGAATTTAGCCCCCGGGAAGCCGCCTATCCTCTTGAAACTGAGGGGCTTACACGACCCCCTCCCGCACCGGGAGGGGGGGAGGGGTAGGCGGTCACTCTACGACGTGCGATCAGCATCCTGAGAGTGCAGCTAGAATGAGGGGCCATGTCCAGCATCAAGTCCCGCCCGCTCATCGCACTCCTCACCGCCCTCTTCCCGCTCGCACTTCACGCCGCACCCACGGCTGACAACCAGGCCATCCTCGCCCCGATCCAAGCCATGTTCGACGGCATGTCCGCACGCGACGCCGCGGCAATCAGAAAGCCGACACTCCCCGGCGGCGTCATGGTCCTGATGCGCGACGGCAAACCCACCCAGATGACCTTCGAAGATTTCGCCACCCGCGTCGGCAAGCCCGGCACCAAGAAGATCGAAGAGCGCATCCACGATCCCCTCGTCCGCATCGACAACGATCTCGCCGTCGTCTGGGCGCCCTTCGACTTCCTCGTCGACGGCAAAGTCGAGCACTGCGGCACCGACCTCTTCAACCTCGTCCGTCAGGACGGCCAATGGCTCATCGCCAGCGTGGCCGACACCAGCCGCAACGACTGCTCCGCTAAATAGCGTCATCCGAATCCAGTCAATGCTGATGAGGTACAGTGCTCCTCGTACTGGAAATGCTAGGCTGGAAGCGCCATGCGGACCTCGATCGCCATCGCCGTCCTGCTCCTGCTCCCGTTTAGCATCCGCGCGCAGGACCGCACGCTCCCGCCCGACCCCAGCGTTACGCCGTTACCACCAGTCACCGGCAAAGGTGTGCAGATCTATCACTGCCAGCAGCAGCAAGGCACAGTAGCGTGGGTCTTCGTCGCGCCGGAGGCCACTCTCTACGCCGGTGCCGAATCCGTCGGCACCCATGGCGCCGGCCCCACATGGCGCTGGAAGGATGGCACCGCAGTCACCGGCAAGCTGCTGATAACCCAACCCGCGCCGGATCACGCCTCGATTCCCTGGCTGCTGCTCGCAGCATCACCCGCACTCGACAGCACGCCCAATGGAATGCTCGCCCATGTGACGTATGTGCGCCGCTCCGAGACCCATGGCGGCATGCCCCCGGCCGGTTGCGACGCGCGACACCTGGGCGCGGTCGCACGCGTGCCCTATGCCGCGGTCTACACCTTCTACAAGGCCGCAGAACGCCCCAGAGCCCACCACTAAGGAACTTCGTATCGGGGAGAGGAGCGGCCGGCGGAACCGGATGTGGCCACTTCCTTGAGAGATGAGAGGTATCGGCCGCCAGAGCTCGAGCGGCCAACCTAAATGGAAAAGATGGAAGAGTTAGATTCTTCCCGGATCGGGGAGAGCTTACCCCTTACCAATACGCCAGCACAGTCTTCTTCCACGCCCGCAGGAAGTATAGAAACGAAACCATGATCGTCAACCGCGCCAACAGTCCCGTAATCTCCAGCAGCACAGACTGGTCCAGGTGGAACGCGGCTTCCACAAATACCGCGCACAAAAGAATGACCGCGGTGGGGATGCCAAGAACTTTTAAGCGATAGGTAGCCATACACAAAGTGTAGGCAGGACTGGCCTCCCGGCCCATCGCACAGAAGCGTCAGTTACCTTTCCCACCACCGGGTCTTGATCCAGCGACAGAAACCAGGGCCGGCGGAGTGGTCTCCTACCGGCCCTGGTTTTCGGTGTCTGGTCTTCCTGTGCCTGGTATGTTTGCGATTGACTACTGCGGCGGAGCAGCCGCCGGCGCAGCACTCTTTTTCTTGCCGACCGGCGATGTCTTCGCCAGCCGATAGCCGGCCGCCTTGGCGTCATCCTCCGTCATGAACTTGCCGTGCTTCGTCTTGCCATACTGCGCGTCGTCCTTGTGATACACCTTCGTGTTTTCGTTTGCCCACACCATGCCCTTCGCCTTGGCATCGGCGATCTCCGCATCGGTTGGCATGGTAGCTGCAGCCTTCGCGCTCTTGGCAGCATTGGTCGTCTTCTGGGCGGCAGTGGACGCCGCATTCTGTCCGAACATCGCACCAGGCACCACGCTGCCCATCATTGCTGCCGTCAAAATCAGAGAGAGTCCACGCATCGTTCTTCCCTTCCGTTCGCAAAAGAATTGCCCGTTCGGGCGAGGATGAATACACACGATTCGGGGCACACTTGGCAAATGGCCCCCGGTCATCTCCAGCCCCGTGTTACTGCCTCGTCGTATACCTCTTCCAGGCCGGCCGTGCACCTGCGAAGATCGAACTGTTCGCGGATCCATTGCTTTCCGCGCTCACTGCACGCCTCCCAGAAACTTCGATCCGCCAGCATCCGCTCCAGATGATTCGCCAGCTCCTCCACCGACCGCTCCCGCGCCAGCAATCCGGTTTCGCCATCGCGCACCACTTCCGGAATGCCGCCATGCTGCGTGCTCACCACCGGCAATCCGGTCGCCTGCGCCTCAGCGAAGACCATCCCTAGTCCCTCGGTATCGCCATTTGCCGCCGTCACACTGGGATTGCACAGCACGCTTGCCCGCTGCATCCATCCGCGCACCGCATCGGGCCTCTGCACCCCAAGGAACTCCGCCGGTACCTTCAAATCCGTGGCAAGGTGCTCCAGTTGGCCGCGTAATGGTCCATCGCCAACGATCACCAGCCGGGCGTCCCGGTGCCGCTCTCTCAGCTGCGCAGTCGCCCGAATCAAATACTCGCAGCCCTTCTTTTCCACCAGCCGTGCGACGAAGAGAATCAGATTCTCCTCGCGATCCGCTGCAGGCACGGCAGAAAACTTCTCGCAATCGATACCGATATAGCGGACGATCAGCTTCTCTTCCGGATACCCCGCCCTCAGCGCGATCTCGCGGATAGCCTTCGACACGCACATAAAGTGCGAAGCTGTTTGCCAGAGCCGCGACCGCCGCGCCAAAAATCGCCGCCCGCTCCGGTTTCGTGCAAAGCCCTCATCGGATGTGGAGACATCGAAACCATGCAGCGTCACCACCATCGGAATCCGGAGGCGGCTCTGCATTCCGAGCGCATCCGCCGCATCGACGGCGAAGTGACTGTGGATCAGCGCAGGACGCGCACGTCGCACCTGCTGATGAAATCGAGGCGCCCAGGGCAAACGCTTGTAGGCCTCCACGCGATATCGCGCAAGCGCCGCCTCGCGATCCGTTAGGCGGATCGCATCCGGGACCGGCAGCGTGCGGGGCACATCCGTCAGTCCACAATAGACTGGCCTGTACCGCGAAAGTGCCTCTGCCTGGGCGAGCACGAAAGTCTCACTTGGAGGCAACAGCAGCTCCCGAAAGATCAGGACGTTGCGCATAGTTGGATTAGCTTGAACCGAGGTTGACCTCTGCAGAAGCCTCCGCCATCGGCAGACCTCTGCCGCGCTCGCGAGCACGCAAGCCAAACAGCAAGAGCCAGCTCAGCACTGCCAGTCCGCCATCCGTCATCAGACTGGCAGCGGCAGCCCCTCGCCAGGAGTAGTGCGGAATTAGATAGAGATTCAGGCCAAAATTCCCCAGCGCCGCGACCGTCTGCGCACCCAGCCGGTATGGCTGCAGCCCCACGCCGGCAAGTGCGTCGCCCGCGCACATATGAAAGGAGCGGAAGAGAGGAATCAGGCAGAGCCAGCGCAGTGCAAGCACGCTCTTGTCGAAGCCGTGGCCGGCGAGAAACGGTATCAGCGGCGCGCACACAAACATGCCCACCGCAGCCGCGATGCCCAGCAGCGTCGTCTTGCGGATCAGCCGCAGCGCCAGCTTCGAAGTTGCCGCCAGGCCGCCAGCGCCAAGTTGGAAGAAGCGCGGGAACGCGGCGTTGTAGATCGACCGCATCGGCATGAAGCTGATATCCACCACGCGATACGCCATGGTGTAGATGCCGTTCGCCGCGTTCATGCCGTAGTGGCCCAGCATCGCCTTGTCCAGGTCGTTGTAAGCCGATGTGGTGGTGCCGGAGATAGCGAAAATGAACCCTTCTCCTGCGCGCCGCAACGCAAGCCGCGGATCGAAGGCCGGCTTGCCGAACTTCTTCAGCACCGTCACCACGCTGACGACAGCCGCGCAGAGCGCAACGCCCATCGAGGCATAGGCCCACTGCCATGCCGAAATACGGTGAAACTGCAGGAAAAGGATCAGCGCCAGCAAAAGCCGCAGCAGATTCGTCAACAGATTCAGGGTTGCGGTGATCCGCATCTGCTCAAACGCCTGGAAGATCTGGCTGATCGCTACCACGAGCTGCGCGCCCAGGAACTCACCGATCGCCAAGGTCGTGAGAATGCCGCGATTCCTCGCTCCCATCAGCCATGGAGCGCCCAGATGAACGCCCGCGACCAGAATGCAGCCGAAGATCAGGGTGGTCAGCAGTATGTTGCCCCAGTACACCGGGAACGTCTTCCGATCCAGCGAGACATACCGCATGAAGATCAGGCCGGATCCGAAGTTGCTGTATTGGGAGAACATCATGACCAGCGCAACGGAGCCGACCAGCACGCCATACTGCACATTCCCCAGCAGCCGCGCCAGAATAAAGAAATATCCCGCCTGCACCACCACAGAGAGTCCCTGGCCCAGGAACATCCACACCGAATTCCTCGCCAGTGTGCTGCCGCGAAGCCTCTGCACCTGATCCCGCAGAGACATCAGACAGCCTCCGCCAGCAGCCGGTCGTAAGCGGTATGTATCGCGTCCCAGGAGAAGTGCTGGCGGAATGACCGAAGACCCGTCTCGCCGAGAATTCTGCGCTCCTCCGGATTCGCAATCAACCGCTCGATAGCACCTGCAATCGCTTCCGAATCGTTTGCCGGCACCAGCAACGCGCCACCGTGTTCGAAAATCTCGGGAATGCCGCCCATCCGTGTCGCCACCACAGGTAGACCCGTGGCCATCGCCTCCACATTTACCATGCCAAAAGGCTCCTGCCAGATGGAGGGGCAGCAGAAAACGTCGGCCGCACGAAACTGATCGGCGAGTGCGCTCCCAAACGTAAACGGGAGAAACTCTACATTCCTCGGCGCGTCGTTTTTCAGCTTGCGAACATAGTCGGTCTCGGCATCGGTATCGGAGCCGAAGTTTGCAGTACCCACAATCAGACCCTGCGCGTCGGCACCACGTTCCGCAAGCAACCGCATCGCGTCCACAAAGATGTGCATGCCTTTGTCCGGCACCAGCCGCCCCACACACAGAATGCGAATCGGTCCGCTCCGTCGCTGCTTTGCCGGGTGAAACACAGATCCGTCCGCGCCGTTGTACAGCACAGCGCTCCGCTGCAACGATGGAACAGCGCGTCGCGCTTCGGCCTCCAGGAATCTGCTGACAAACACACATTGATCGGCATCGATCGCCGACGCGATTGGCGCCGCGCAATCGCTCAGGTGAGAATTGTGCATGTGCAGCACCAGCCGAGCGCCGGCATCGCGAACGCTGGCCTGCAGCGTCGCGGCAAATTCCGGCCGGTTGTGTACCCACACCACATCCCCTCGCTTCAGCAGAGGCCGTACCGTACTGAGAATCCAGCGCAGGAAGCGCCGCCGCAGCGGCCACGGCAGATTGCGTTTCAAACGGCCGGGATACCGGGCATAGTTGGAGAGCCGCTCGTTGCAGCGGATACGGTGTGCGGGAAAGCGCCAGCTATCATCGGCGCTCGGCGCCAGGATGACGGCGTCGTCGTCGTCGCGCAGCACGTTAGCGGCCCAACGCGAGATGGCTCCGCCGACGGGCTCGGAAAACGGTTCGGTCTCGGTTAGCAGATGGTACGTCGTCATGCGCGCACCATCAGCGCGACAGCGTTGCGGCGAAGCTGACGCCGCTTGCGGTCCAGACCAACAATGGCGCCGACCATCAACATCCAGGAAAGATTGAAGCGGAAAAGGAACGAGGCTTCGTCGATGTTGTACAGGATGCCGAACACGATGGTAGTGATGTACCAAAGGACCTGCGGATTCGGATCGCGCATGAAACAGTACCAGGAATCCCGCAGCCCCTTCAGCAGGCACAGAATCAGCAGTATCAGTGCGAACGCGCCTACCTCCACCCACACACTCAGAAAGCCGTCGTGCGCGTAGCCCATCATCCATCCGAGGGAGATCATCACATTCGCTGACTCACCGGTCATGCCTCGCCAGAAGGTGCGATAGCCATAGCCGGTCCAGGGCTGCTTGTGGATGGAGGCGAGAATCGCCGACCAGATCGGAGTGCGGCCGCTGAAGCTCGTATCTCGTCCAATGAAGTGAAACACAGTGGACAGGTTCAGAAGAACCACGACGCCGAGGAAGATTGTGGCCGCGCAAAACAAAATGAATAGGACAGAGCGATCGAAAGATTTGAAGCGCGCCAGCTGCTTGAGCCCGACGGAAAAGAGCAGCAGCATCAGCGCGATTCCCCATCCCGTGCGTGAGCGCGTCATTGCTATCACCACCAGGACAGCGAGGATGTAGATGTTCCGCAGCACGCGTCCTTGAAGGGTTGCCGGCTTGCGATACAACGCCGGCATGAGCAGAAACATCATCGCCATCGCGCACACATTCTTGCCCGCGTAGATTCCCTCCCACTCGCCCGTAGCGCCCTGGCGTCCATTCAAACCGTACGCCGGAAAGAGAGCGACAGTGAGTACCGAAAATACAACCGCGATGGTTCCGGCCAGCTGCATGAGTTTCATCTGGGTTTCGCCCGGTTTAAAAGCAAAGGCGATTCCGAACGTGTAGGTCACCAATAAATAGACGCCCTGTTTGAATGTGAATGTCGGCTCCGCCGACCACAGGCAGGAGATCATGCCCATGCAGTTCAGTAGCGCGAGCATGGGCACGCAAAACGCTGCCTTGCGAACCTGCGCAGCCCATCGCACCGCAACATAAAATAGCCCGACCAGCGCAATTCTTCCAAGCATCACACCGACGGCGGAGCTTCCTGCTCCGCCACTCACCGCGCCCATCTGCGTGTTGCCTTCTGCGTCGTAAAACGAGAAGGTGCCGGCAGCGGAAAAATAGACGAGCGCGAACGCGGTCACCCAGGTGGCGGCGCTTCCAAGCCAATGGGCCGGCCGCTCCACAACCAAAGTGACCGGCTCTCGCCGAGGCACCATCTGGTCGCGGCGCTTAAATCGCACCTTAACTGTTACATTTGTGCCTTGCTTCAGGCTCATCGCTCCTGGACCTCGATCGTCTTCACTCGCCCTCTCGTCAACTGCGGCGTGGCAGTGCAGCAACGGCCGCGCGCACGCTGTTCCAAGCCGGATTGGGCGCATTCGTGGCATCCAGCAGTCCAGGCGCATGTGCCGCTCCGTCCTTCCGCCGGAACGTCGCCGTGCGCTGCGCTGCGCCATCGAGCCAATTCCTGGTGTCCGACACAGTCCAGAACGAAATCCGGCTTAGCGGAACAGCCGACGCCACCCACGTAATGAAATCGGCGTAGACGCGGCCGTTCTTTGCCTTTCTCGTGGGAGCATCACCGTTTTCCCAGGAATCATTGATGTCCAGCTCGGACAAAGCAACGCTCAGTCCCAGCTTGTGCACTGCCTGGTAGAACCGGGCGGCATCCGCGCTCTGATCGCTGGAGTTTCCGTCAAGATGCGACTCCGAACCGATCCCATCTATCGGCACCTTGCGCTGCAGCATTCCTTGAATCAGCGCAAGCGCATTTCGGCGATTCGCCGGTTGAGGATTCGTATCCTGCTCCACATTATCGAGATTCATAAACAGCTTCGCATCCGGATCAGCAGCACGCGCGGCGGCAAACGCGATGTCGATATAACGTGGCCCCAGCGCGTTCGTCCACAGCCCGGTCGAAAGACCATCGGGTCTCCCCTGCTGGCTGCGCACTGGCTCGTTCACCACATCCCAGGACGCCACGCGCCCACGATAGTGGCTGACCACCTTGGTAATGTGGTCAGTAAGAATTCGCTCGGCATTGTTCTTGTTGATCGTCTTGGCCATCCATGCCGGGTTGTAGTCGTTCCAGCAAAGATTGTGCCCGTGCACCTGCATCCCATGACTCTGAGCAAAGCTCACCATCCAATCGCCATCGGCGAAGAAGTACGTATCCGGCGCGGGATGGATGCGCTCCCACTTCATCTCGATCCCGGGTGTCAGCACATTGAAGTTCTGCGCGATGAAGCTGGCCAGGTTCGGGTCCCGCAGCAACGAACGCATCGACTGCGCGCCCATCGCAATGCCCGAATGGGCGGCAAGCTGCTTCAATGGAAGATTGTTACTGTCCGCAAAAAGCTTTGCGGGAACCGCGGATGCCAAGGCCAATCCAAGACCGGATTGAAGGACATCTCTTCGAGTTGGCATTCTCTACTCCTTAAATTTTGGTCACGCTGTGCTCACGCTCATACCTGACCTGCAGCGGCAACGAGCTGACCGGCTTCCGCCCGGCATCGCAACGAGAACCTCCGGCGCAGCAAATGGGCCAACCCTCAACCCAGAACGCGCATGGAAGGATGCGATGCGGGAAAGAGCAGCGGCAGGCGCGCTCCTCCCTTGCGAAGCTCTACCTGGCGTTGCACGAAGTCGAGCATCTTCCCGCAAAAAACTGTGGTGTCGAAGCTCTTCGCATGCTCCCGAATGAAGGTTGGAATGAAATTCTGCTCCAGCGTCTCAAACTGCAGAATCGCTCTTACTACGCTGTCCAGACTCTGCTCCTCGAAGAACACACCCGTGGCGCGGCCATCTCTCTGCAACTCCGGAGAGAACCCGCCCACTACCGACTCCATCGCACCGCCTTTGCCGTAGGCGATGACCGGCCGCCCATACGACTGGGCCTCCACCGGCACCAGGCCAAAGTCCTCTTCCGCGGCGAACAGCAGCGCCTTCGATCGCGCATACAGCTCGCGAAGCTCGGCATCGGTAGTGTGTCCGCGGAACGAGATCGTCGGTCCGGCAATGGCACGCAATGCGCTCTCACTCGCTCCGCGACCCACAACCACCAGGTGACGCCCAAGCCGGTTGCAGGCCTCGATCAGCAGATCGATCCGCTTCACGTCAACCAGTCTGCCGACCGTGAGGTAATAGTCTCCGTGCGATTCGGAAACATAGCCTTCGCTCGTATCCACCGGCGGAAAGATGATGGTGCTGTCGCGGCGATAGTATTTCCGAATCCGGTCCTGGATATAGCGCGAATTCGCGACGAATGCATCCACGCGCTGCGCGGCGAGGTAGTCCCACTGCCGCACATAATGCGCGGAGAGCATAAACAATCTCCGCCGAGCGCCCGAAAGCTCGTCCAGATAGGCCGCGTACTGGTCCCACAGCGAGCGGTGAGGGCTGTGGCAATAGCAGATTTGCACCGCCGACTGGTCGGTAATCACGCCTTTGGTCGCAGTGCCGTCGGCCGTGATCACCAGCTCGTACCCGCGAAGATTCAGGCTTTCCACCGCCATCGGATAGAGCGGCAGAAAATTGCGATGGGAGCGCTTCACCCAGGGGAAGCGATTCAGGAACGAGGTGGTGATCCGGCGTTCCTTCAACGCCTCCGGAATGAAGCGATCTTCCGTCATCAAACTGAAAAAGTCCGCCTCTGGAAACATCCGCGCGAGCACTTCCAGTACTCGCTCAGCTCCGCCCAGGGCAAGAGAGTTCGCATATGTGATGGCTACACGCATAGTTCTGGAGTTAGCTCCTCAGTCACACAAAGCCTTACGGCTCCTCAGATTTCAAAAAAACAAAACGGGCTTAGCAAGTGACTGCTATCCCGCACAACTCACTCTGGCCGGGTTAAGACATTGCGATCTCGCGCATCGCCGACTCGGCACTCGCCCGCGCGCGTCGCGTGGCCCGCATGGACTCTGGATAGAGCGCGTAATAAGCAAAGAAGAACGCCGAGCGAGGCGCCGGCCGACCGCGAAACAGAAATGCTCGCAACAGCCTGGCGTAAGCGACCGCGCCTGCTCGCTGGCGCACCGCGTCTTCTATACAGACCGTCGCTACAAAAAACGAGTATGCCTTCCGGCTGAAGAGCTCACGATTCCGCTCGAGCCACTCGAACTGAAAGCGCCAGTCCGCCTTCTTGCTTACTCTGCCGATCTTTCCTGTCTCATGAAAAACGATCAAAGGTTCCGGAACAATAACCAGCGTGGCACCCTTCACCGCCATGGCGCGCAACATCCAGTCCACATCCTGATTGCGCTTCAACTTGCTGGTAAAGCGCACCGCATCGATCAGCGGACGAGAGACCAGCCAGGTCGATGTCTGCACATATCCCGTCCCCGCCGACAAGCTCGGCCGGCAGAAGAGAAACTCGCTGAACGGCTCGCGGCATTCAAGCGATCGCCGCGGAAGAATCCGATCTCCCAGCTCCGAGCGTTCGATGAACTGCGACGCCACAAACACAGGGCGCTCCGGATCCGCCGCAGGGTGCGCCAGTTGCCGCTCGAGTCTCTGTGGAAGCCACTCGTCGTCATCGTCCAGAAACGCAACCCACGCGCCTGTCGATGCTGTGATGCCGGCGTTGCGCGAATCCGAGCCGCCCAGCGACTCCGGCAACGGCAGAATATGGAGCCGCGGATCCGTTATCTCGCGCAGCGCCGTCTCTGTGCCCTGGTCCGGCCCATCGATCACCACGATAATTTCGAAATCCTGATGCGTCTGCGCAAGCACGCTCTCCACTGCCCGCCGCACCAGCTCTGGACGATTGCGCGTCGGGATCACAACACTCACTCGCGTCACGCGAGACAACACGGGGGAGGACATACCTCAGCCCACCTCCCGCTTGTGCTCACTCTGCTGCTCCGGCTCGTCGCTCTGCCCCAGTGCAGCATGATAGGTATTGCGTGCCTTGAACGCCTCCTCGGAGAGGAGATAGCGGAGCGCGTAATACGAGAAAACAGAGTTTCCTATCAAATAGCGCTTCGCCAAGCGCCGCGGCTCCTGTGCCAGGCGAAACGCCCACTCCATTCCCACAGACTGCACCCACTGCGGAGCGCGTTTGCGGATACCGGCCAGCAGCTCAAAGCTGCCACCCACTCCGATTGCGACTGGAATTCCCAATGCCTTGATGTGCTCCTGAATGAAATATTCCTGCTTCGGCGCGCCGAAGGCGACGAAGATGATCGCTGGCTCCGCCTTGGCAATGCTGCGCAGCATCTGTGTGAGCACCTCCGGCGACTCCTCAAATCCCTTGGGCGGGCAGCCCACGCCGCATACCCGCAGCTTCGGAAAGCGATCCATTAGCAGTGAAGCCGTCGCCGCTGCTGAGCCTGGATAGCCGCCCAGAAGGTAGACAGGTAGATCGAACTCCGCGGCTCGCTCGCACAACAGCGGAATCAGGTCGACCCCAGTGATGCGCTCAGCATCGGGGATCCCCATCCAGTTGCACATCCGCACGATGGGATGACCGTCCGCGCAGATATAGTCCGCTTCGGCCAGGCATTGGCGGAAACGTGCATCCCGCTCTGCCAATACATAGAACTGCGCGTTCGCCGTGACCACATGCTTCGTCTGCTTTCCCATAAAGACCTGCTGGATCAGCCGATCCACCAGCTCCCGCCGGGAAAGCGTGGTCACACGTATAGGCCCAATCCTTACCGCTCGCTCATTCGCTACAGCGACAGATTGAGCAGCAGCCGACTCGCTTACGACCCTCTTTAATTGAACAGCGGACAATCTGGCCCCCCTTGTTGTGACCTGCCCCGTGTTGGCCTGCCGTTGTGCTAACGCCAGACATCGCGAAGTGAATTGCGGTTACGGCGCTGCGTAAATCGCGGCCGAAGTCGCCGAAGCAGCGACACCCGGCGCCCCGGCGGTTACCAGATTCTTCGTCCAGCTGAAGGGCACATAAAGAATGTCCCCTGCATACAACGTCGGATTCGGGCGCTTGCCCTTCTGGATGTCACCTAGATTCAATGTCTCTTCATGCTGGGACTGTCCCTCCGCCACCCGAATCAGCCGGGCTCGGCCCTGCCTCGCCGCGTGGGTAACGCCGCCGGCCAACGCCAGCGCCTGTAGCAGTGTCATGTGGTCTTGATTGTTTGACATAGCGAACCCGCCCGGCCGGTTCACATCGCCCAGGATGTATACAATCCCCGCCTTCGGGACGATCACTGTATCGCCGGGGTTCACCATCACCTGCGTCGACATAGCCTGCTTCGGATCGTTCGAGACGAAATACGGCACTGCATCGTCCTTGCTGCCGTGCCTCTGGACCATGATGTTGCGATCCGCAACGTTCGTGATGCCGCCAGCGAACGACAACACATCGAGCACGGTGCGAGGCGTCGTGATCGGATACGCGCCCGGCCTCGCCACTTCACCCACCACGGAAACTGTCTCCGTTGCATACTGCTCCACGGTGACCATCACCTGGGGATGGTTCATGTAGTGGGTTGCGATCAGGTGATCGTGAATCGCCGTCTGCGCGGCTGCCACCGTCATGCCGCCGACCTTCACATCCCCCGCGCCCACCAGAGGAATCATCCCGTTGTCGGTCACGCGGACGTGCTGCTCCATCTCCGGCGCTTCCACCACCTGCACGTGCAACACATCGCCAGGCCCGATCAGCAGACTCTCCTGCTGCTGCGCGGTCGGCCCGGCGGTCTGCGGGCTCGGCACACTCGTCGTCGCGGGAGGAAGCAGGCGTCCAGGAGCCTGCGCCGCAGTTACCTGCGCCAGGACAGCACCCGGCGACACACCTACACACAACGCCACTATCATGCGCAGAAAGGTCTTCACCTTAAGCCTCCCTGTAGTACTTCGTGCCTGCATATCCGTGATATTCCCCATAGCTCTGTGACGTCCGGCTCACGCCGTTCACCACCACGCTGACATTCGCATCGCCTCGCTCGGCAAGGCTCTTATGTGCCCGCCGCAGACTGCGCCGCGTGCTTACACCATGCCGCGCAATCAGCAGCGTCAGATCGGCAAGCCGCGAAAGGATCGTGGCATCCGTCACGGCCAGCATCGGCGGCGTGTCGATCACCACGTAGTCATACGACTGAGTCCACTCTTCCAATAGCTGCCGCATCTTCGCCGACCCCAGCAGATCCGAAGGCGAAGACGGCAGCGGACCCGCCGGCAGAACCGACAGCCGCGGAATCTCAGTCGACTGCACCACCTCCGCCGTGACGTCCTCGCCCGTAAGCACAGTGCTCAGCCCGCCATAACTGTTGCCGAAGAATCCGAAGCGCCGCGACACACCTGGATGGCGCATATCCGCGTCCACCAGCAGCACTCGACCGGTACCCTGCGCCAGTACCGCGGCAAGGTTTGTGCTGACCGTACTCTTGCCCTCTTTCTCCAGAGCGCTGGTCACCAGAATCGTGCGCGGAGGCGTGCTGCCCGAGAAAAGTTGCAGCTCGGTGCGGAGTCCTCGCAGAGCTTCGACGAACGCAGAGTTCGGCCCGTCGATGGCAGCGATCGGCACTTCGGCGCGCACTCCGGCACCCGAGTGCGCCAGCCGGCGCGCCCCCGGCACGTTCTGCAGATACGAAGCGAAGCCGTGACTCTCCGCACCTGGCGCCAGCGGCAACACGGCAACGATCGGCGCCTGCAGACTGTCTTCTACCAGCTCGAGACTCTGGATGCGCTCATCGGTCGCCTCCTGGAACAGCGCGAAGCACGCGCCCAGGAAGACGCCGCCGAAGATCGAGAGCGCAAGGTAAATAGGAACATTCGGCTTCACCGGCTTCGATGGCACACGTCCCGGATCCACCACGCTGATGTTGGTGGTGCGCAGGCCTTCGACCACGCCAGCAGCCTTTAGCTTCTGAAACAACGTGTCGTACAGTTCGCGGCTGTCGGTCGCTTCCTGGCGTGCAATCGTGTAGTCGATCGCCTTGTTGTTCAGGTTGTTGGCGTCGGCGCGTGAGCGATCGAACTCAGAACGAAGCTGGTTCTCCACCGTTTGCGACGATTTGTAATCGCTCTCCGCGCGCTCTCCGATGCGCTTGATCTCAGCCTTGACCGCATTGTTGATGCTAGTCATTGTGGCCTCGTCGTCCAGCAGCTTCGGGTTCGCCGACCCGTAGCGGCTGCGGTCGGTCGCAATCTGCGACGCCATGGCCGACTGTTGCTGACGCAGGGTCTGCAATAGATTGAAGGCATTGTTGGTGGTGTTCGCACCGCCGTTCAGCGACGAGCTGCCGGCCAGACCGGAGATCAGGTCCGGGTCTCCGCTCTTGACCGCCTGCAGGATGCCACCGCGCAGAATACGGTTTGACGTGGCGGTTGCCAGCGCCGTGGTCGCCTGCTGCAACCGGTCCAGGGTTGCACTATAGGTCTGGTCGTGTCCCGCTGCATCCGTGGTGCCCAGGCTGTAAACACCGGTGTCCCGCTGCAGGGCTGCGACCCGCGCCTGCTTCTCCTGCGCTTCGCGCCGCACGTCCTCAAGTTGCACACTCAGCCAGTTCGAAGCGCGCTTGGTCGCCTCATTCCGGGTCTGATAGGTGTAGTCGAGCAGTGACTGCGTCAATTCGTTCACGACAGCTGCCGCGACATGCGGGTCCGAGTTGTTGAAGCCGATCGTGATCAGGCGGGTGCCCGACACCTGCTTAACCTGCAGGTGCTTCGCGAAAGTTTTGAGTAGTCGCGTCCGGCGCACCGGACTCTCATCCAGCGAGGCGTTCGAGGGGTCCTTCAATCCAGAAGGTGAAAGCAACCCCATCACCCAGCCCACCGGGTTGAAGTGAGGCTTGAAATCCTTGTTCTGCTCCAGGTTGAGCTTCTTGATCACGCTCAGGGCCAGGCTGTCAGACTCGAGGATGTTGGCCTGGGTCTCCATTGTGATGCTCTCTTCCATCGCATCCACGGGAGCTACGGGGCCTTCATTGGTCAGCGTATTCAGGCCCAGGCTATCCGAGTTGCCCTTCTGCACCTGAATCGTGGTCGCGGCATGGTATTGCCGCGTCATGAATATGCAGAGCAGCACGGCAGCCAGGAAGCACGCACCGGCGATGGATAGAATTACCCGCTGCCGCCGCCGCAAGATAGCCAGCAGCCCGCGTATCGTGAGTTCTTCCGGGTCCATCACCGGGCGGATTCCTCCGCCTAGACCCGCTTCGTAGCCCCGACCCGATTCAGCTGCAAGACGTAAATGACGATCCATAATCCCCACCGCGCAATCACTCCTCTGCGCGCTTGTTTTCAGTTCTTCAAGTTCAGAGTTCCGTCCACATATGTACGGAACTCCAGATCCTAGCGTGCTCAGTGCGTGTTCTCCGCGACGGCGGTCACCGGCATCTACACGTCTACTGAGAGCAATTGCTTCGCGTCTCCATGCGCGATACGGTTGCTCAACTCAATACAATTGGCAGGATTGGAGTCTCAGATGAGCTCCGCCTGCAAATAGTTGCCTACCTGCCACGAACTTTCTGGATTCCTCGCAACAGAAGCGGCGGAATACAGTCCCGAACAATGTGCCTGAGTTCGGGGCCCTTGCGGTAAAAGGTCGGCGCATAGATCGAATTATGCGGCGCCGCCACCTTCCCATCCGGTAACCCAACTGTATGAAAGTACATGGCAAAAGATTTTCTCTCCTGCCCCTCCCGCTCTATCGGACGCACCCCATGGAAGTTCCTGTCGGCTACCTCGAAGAGAATTGTGCGGTTGAAGACCGGCTCCACTACCACCTCGCAGCGGCTGGCATCCGTGGACCACAGCTCCAACTGGCCGCCATACTCCCGCTTCCAGCCCTTATTGAGGTAGGTGATCATCACCAGACGTCGCGTCAAGCCGGTGTTGTGATCCACGTTGCGATCGGCATGTACGTCGAAGCGGCCACCAGTTGGCACCACGTGGTATCCGGCCCCCGAAAGATATGGGTCCGGCACCATGTGCCAGATTCCGGTCAGCTCCGCCAGCAGGTAAAGAAACGCCGCCGAGTGAAGGAATGACAGATGCTGATAGCCCACTTCTCCCAAGTCCACCGCCGAGCGCAGATTCGACTTGGTCAGCCGCTTCTCCTCGTGATGTACCCAGCGATCATCCCTCAGTGAAGGGATTTCTCGCAGCAGATCATCCATCGCCTCATCACTGAACAGGCCGTCCAAAACCAGGTGAGGAAAAGGCCGCGCCGCAAGATACTGGACGTGTAGATTCGCCGCCGTATCCGGAAGGTGAACCGGGCGTTTGAGCCGATCTCCGATCTCGGACATCGTCGCGATCGGTAAGGGAGTCTCTGGGATTCTCTCGACTGCTCTCATGTAGCCTTGTGCCTGCGGAAACAATTCACAACCGGAATGCCCGCAGATATCGCTGGCGGGGCAGATCCGACTTGTTTCCACTGGCAGTTCGATTGGATTCAAATCCGAAGATCGATTGGTTCTTCGGGTCGGTTTCCTCAGATGCCTTCCGCGACGTACGCGTCGGCTCAAAGCGCTGCAATTCATCGCACTCTTATCTTTTGGGTAGCCCCTCTCACCATAGTAACCATAAGGTACTTACATGTACACCCTGCGCCACCTGCTATTTTCCGAACTTTGATACCTCTTCAACGGGTTTCCCCTCTCTGATGAACGCACTCCGCCCGGCATTCGCTCACTTGTGAATCACCTCGCATTTTCCGTGCGATCATGCGGAAAGATGTTTCGTCCGAATCCACTCTCCCCGCAGACCCTGCTGATCGACGCCGACGATACGTTGTGGGAAAACAACGTCTATTTCGAGCGCGCTATCACCAGCTTCATCAGCTATCTGGACCATCATCAGCATGCACCGGATGAAGTCCGTCAGGTGTTAAATCGTTGTGAACACGCAACGATCGCAGCGCACGGATACGGTATGGCGAGCTTTGAACGCTCCTTGGTCGATTGCTTTAAGGAACTCTCCGAAGCGCCGCCCTCGGACGAGCAACGGCTGCGTATTGCCAGCTTCGCGCACTCCATTGCTGATCACGCCATCGAACTGCTCTCCGGTGTCGCCGAGACGCTCCCCGTTTTGGCCGAGCGCCATCGCCTCATCCTGGTCACCAAGGGCAATGCGCTCGAGCAGCAGAAGAAGCTCGATCGCTCCGGAATTCACATGCACTTCACCGCCGTCGAGATTCCTCCCGAGAAGCACCCCGACGCGTATCGCGAGATCGTCGCGCGTCATGCGCTCGCACCGGAGAGCACGTGGATGATTGGCAACAGTCCGCGTTCCGATATCAACCCCGCACTCACCGCGGGCCTTCACGCCGTCTACGTCCATCACCCGAACACCTGGGTGCTCGAACACGACGAACTCGCGCAGCCCGTGCCGCCCCAGTGCCTCCTTCAGTTGGACCGTTTCGCCGCTCTTGCAGAGCATTTCTAGCCCGAGGGGCTGAGCCGAGAAGATGCCAGCCGATTTGTTATACCCGCACAAGGATTCCGAGCGTGCCGAAGCAGTGAAATTGACAGACACACCATCTGCACGCCGACCTTTCGCTTCCTCGCCGGCCCCCCCCGCATGTTCTGGCGTCCTATTACTGGTTACTCGTCGCTACTTGGGGGACTCAATCTTCGGCTGAGCGGCCGCTTGAATTTCTTCTGCCAGTTGAAATTCGTGCGACGCTTCCCCGGTTCGGCCAAGGGAGCGATACGTCTGCCCCAGCAAAGCATGCGCAATGTAGCTGTGTTCATCGATGGCGACCGCCTTCTGGAGATACTGCTGGGCCATAATCAGGTCTCGCTGTTTTAGAAGCACCTTGCCTAGCAGGATGAACGGGACCGGAGAGGTCGGTTCAAGGAGAACAGCCTGATCAAGCGCTTCCTGCGCCTTTACATAGTCTCCGCTACGGATGTAAGTGTCTCCGAGACGATCGTATACTTCGCCGAAAAGCGGATTCAAGGTACGCTCAGCCTCAAACTCAGCAATCGCTTCGGGAAATTGCGACCGCGCCAGCCGTATCTGTCCGAGCACAAGATGTGCCATCGGCAGATTCGGGTTGAGCGCGAGCGCCTTTTGCGCGGTGGTTTCGGCTGTCGGAAGGTAATCCCTTCGCAGCATCATCCTTGCCGCGAGCAGATATGCTGAAGGCGAGTCGGGCGGAAAATGATATTGACTGGCAAACGCGTGGCGGGCATCGTCGTAGCGCCGAGCATCGAGATAGCAAAGACCCAAGACGTAGTTGTTATCGATATTGCTGGAGGGTATGGCGAGATTGGCCTTCTCCAGGAATGGGATCGCGGCTAATGACTTACCCATTCGGAAGAGAGCTACGCCTTCCATCTGCATGGCTTCGCGATCGGAAGGGTCCTGGGCTACGGCTTTCGCAAATGCCTGTTCCGCTGATTGCATTTGACCCTTGTTGTAGAAGGCCATGCCGCGCAGGCGTTCCGTTCCCGCCGCTTCAGGCTGGCGCGCGGCCAGGACGTCAAGCCTTCTGAGCGCGTCGTCGAACTGGCCTTGATCGAGGAGCTTTTGTGCTTCCGCTGTGTCGGCAGTTTGTGAATAGGCCAGCGGAATTACTGACTGCGCAATCGTTCCGATCACTGCCAGGAGCACGATACGGGAGATAAGAAGCCGGGACATGGAGTGCAGCGCAATTTTATCCCAAGTGCACATAGATCTTGGGATCTCAAGCCTGCAGGTTCGCGGCACGCGCAAAACCTTGTTGCTGAGAATTGCGAAAAGACTCTGACGAGAACGGCGCAGACCATTCTGACCGGGACAATCGAATGACAATTTTGTCGCCTCCAGGCTTGATCTCAATCCTCAGGCTGCTGAGGTGGTGCATACCCGCCTGTCGGCGCGCTGCAGCAGCGCCGTCATCCGGCGATAGCATCGGACGAAGAATCGGGTTAGCTCATAGCCTGCAACCGTTCGGTTCCCAACCAACAGCATTATGCTCATTTACAAAGTCGTCGTCGACCTTAGAAAGCGGGGCAAATGAGCGGGGTCAGCGAGCTTGGATCTTGAATGAAAAGGCGTATCTACAGGGCGGCTCGCCCGATAGTTGGATTTCGAGACCTTGTGCCGTTCGGGTCCATTTCAATTGAGATTTTGATCCCAGCATCTCTACTTGCCTGATTTGGCCAATGTAGTTCGGCGAGCCGTCGGCAAGCGACTTGATGACCATTCTCCTATCAGATGGCCAGCCCAAGGCGATGGCGTAAAGGGTATCCCCCTTCGTAGTGAATCGTATATCCGTGTGATCGAACTTGAGCCTCTCCAATTGATAAGAAGGCAGCGCTTTAGCCTCGGTGGACGGACCTTCTCCATAAATCTTCCAGGGACGGGTGCCCTTGATCGCTTCGGAATTGATCTCGTGCCAATCCGCAAAATCAGCCAAAAATGCGATCTCATCGCTATCGGGCTCCCCATATCCAGGCAATGGAATGCTGAGGAGAAGGTTTCCGTTCTTGCTGACGACATCCACCATCAAAGGGATCATTAATGAGGCCTTGTGATAGGTGTGGTTCTCAAAGAGTTTTCGATCATAATGCCAATGCCCGATGCATGCCTCGGTTTGCCACGGTTCTTCCTGAAGCTTGTCCGCCAATGTCATTTCGAAGTCGCGCGTAAGCGTGTCCCACACGGGTCTGGGAACCTCCTTCAGGTCAACCACGCCTTCTAGACGCCCCGAGCTCGCTTGGACATTTTTGTTGTAGAAGTAAGCAATAATCTGTGGTGCGAGGTCCGGAATGCCGAGCCATACTCCTAAGTCCGGAGCCCCCGGCCCGCCAGCATCAAAGTTAAATTGTGCACCGTCGTCGAAAGTTAAAATGTCCGGTGTGTAGCTGTCGATTACATCCTGTACGCGTAGAAGGAACTGTTGCACGAACTCCGGACACGGGGAGTTTTTTGCATGCCGTCTTCCGTTGATCATCTGTGGGTCCATACCCTCCCACCAATGGCCTATTCCGTCGGCAACGGTTTGCGTCCCGTCGTACGGAATCCCCGTCAGCGGTCCGGTAGTATCGCTTTTGTATCGGACGGGAAGAAACTCGTCCCACACCCGATGCGGAGTTCCGTGGTAGCTCACTCCAAAACGCAATCCATGATCGCGCGCAACATTGGCCCATGTTCCGACAATGTCTTGCTTCGGCCCTACGTTCATGCAGTTCCAAGGCTGGTACTTTGAATTCCAGCAATCGTAGTTGTCATGATGCGTGGCCAGAGCGACGACGTATTCGGCACCGGCTCGCTTATACATGCGGATCAACGCTTCGGGATTCCATCGGTCAGGCTTCCAAAGATGGCAGATGTCTTTGTATCCAAACCGTGAAGGATGACCGTAATGCTTTACGTGATACTCGTATTGCGGCGACCCCTGGATATACATGTTCCGCGCATACCAATCCCCTTGCTCCGGGACGCATTGCGGATCCCAATGGGCCCAGATGCCGAACTTAGCGTCGCGGAACCAGTCGGGGCAGCGATAGGATTTCAACGACTCCCAAAACGGCAGGAACGGGCCTTTGGGAACCTCCCCTCGAAAAAACGCAGAGTCTCCAAGCGCCCTGGCCGCGCGGCACAGCGCAATTAAAGACATTCCACTCCTCAGGAACAGCCTGCGATTGATCATCGGAATCTTCCTCAAATGGAAGGTGCGAGTGCTCCCCAATTGCGGAGCGCTTCAGCAACGGTCGGCCAGATATAAAGGACTTTGCCCAATCTTCTCTGGCGTTTCGATAGCGCCCCGTGTTCTCTCATCAGACGACTGCGCCGGAAGTAGCGCTCGAAGACCTCCGGGCCGAATTGGAGCGCGAGATCACCTATGCCGGTTCAGATGGAAAACCAAACTTCCCGTGCAAGGCGAAACCACACGGCCGCACAGGAAGGCTACTTCGAGACAACAGAAGCAACACTGTTCCCGTCATACCTGACCTGACGTGGTGAGCTGGCATCCACGGCAACGATCTTGAATTGCCTGGACTGAACCATTCCTGGAAACCGCCCGCTACGTTGTGCGATCGAAAGCTCTCTCTTGGCGTCGTTCCAATGGAAGTGGATTGTGCTTCGCATTCCCTTTTCATAGTTGTAATTTGTGCCTTCATCTTCATACAAAGTGAAGTCTCCATCTGTGCCCGGATACACGCGAATCTCCAGATCGATGGCCGGTTTTTCCCCCGTGTATTGTTCGACCGGGCCAATGGGAACAATGCTTCCCGCCCTGACAAGCACGGGAATCTGCTCAAGAGGAGCGGCGATGTCGGCCCTCCCTGACGGCACGCGACTCCCGGTCCAGAAGTTGTACCAGCCACCTTTGGTTGCGGGTGCGTAGACAGGCCATCGCACGGCTCCCGCTTCAAGCACTGGAGCGACCAGGAAGGCCGGCCCAAACATGTATTCATATTTCTGGGCGAGCGCCTCATCGTCGTGCGTGAAATCCATGACCAGGGGCCGCATCAGCGTCGATCCCTGAAAGGTCACTGCGGCTGCCTGAGAATAGATGTAGGGCAGCAACTGTTGACGAAGGTCGAGGTAGCTGCGCACTTCGTGTTCAACCCTGTCGCCATAGCGCCAGGGTTCCGTATCCGTTTGGAAGCCATGAACACGTTGCAGAGGTGAAAAGGTTGAGAACTGGAACCACCTCAGGAACCGCTCGTGATACTCGGGATCGGTATATTGACCGGGGCCGGGACGGAAAAAGCCCCCAGCATCCGTAGTCCAGTACGGTAACCCACTCGCGGTGTAATCCAGACCGGCAGTGATTTGCCTGCGAAGTGTCTCCCAGCTGTTGCCAATGTCGCCGGACCATGTTGCGGAGGCATAACGCTGTTGGCCCAGGAAGGCGGAGCGGCTCAAGATGAAAACGCGCTTGGTCGGTGCATCCTCTCGCTGCCCTTCGTAAACGGTCTTGTTCACAAACAAGGGAAAGAGCAGACGCACCTTATCGCCTGGACCCGCAAAAGTGCTTCTACCAGCTAGGTCATCGTTCTCCGGTTCGGTGGCGTCTTGCCACCAGGCATCGATGCCGAGCGATAACATGCGTTCACTGAAATTCTTCCAATAAAGCGCCGCCGCTGCTGGATTGAAGAAGTCGACCCACTGAGTTCCAGGTATGTAATATCCCTTCGCCGAAAATTGCTTTCCCACTTCGGTCTCTGGATCGATCTTGGACCACACGGAAACCATCAACTTCACGTTCATCGCATGGAGGCGGTCTATCATACCCGCAGGATCCGGATAGTACCGCTCATCCCACTTCATCGCATTCCAGCCGTACTTGCCCCAGTACTGCCAATCCTGCACGATGACATCGAGGGGCAAATTGCGCTTTCTGAACTCCGCCGCCGTATCCAAAATCTCCTGGCTGGAGTGGAACCGCTCCCGGCAATGAATATAGCCATACGCCCACTGGGGCATCAACGGCGCGGGTCCGGTTACCTCGCGATAGGTGGCGATCACGTGATCAGCAGCCGGCCCCGCAAAAACGATGTAATCGACCGCCTCCGCTACGGGAGACCGTAATACCGTGCGGTCGTCGGTGGGTCTCCAAAACAACACCGGCTGGTCATCTTGCGCGCCGATAACCCGGATGCGATGGCGGCCCGAAGAAAGATCGCCAAACCAACTCGTCGTGGGAGGAAGCCAGAAGTTGGCAAAGTCGATGACGACCTTTCCGTCGATCTCAACATGGTATCGGCGGGCCATCTTTTGCCCCACATCCAGCATGAAGGCATATCGCCCATCGCGAGGAATCTCCAGAGTTCCGGCAAATTCTCCCTCGCGCCGGATTTCTCGCCTCGCGCCTGCGGCTGTGGTGACGCTGGCCGTTGTTTCGCTGCCAGTCGACGTTCGCGTCAACAGCATACGTGCGTCCGCCGGGTTCAAGTCAGTCAAACCATAGTTATGCCAGAGAATTCCGTATCCTCTGCTCGCCAGCAGGAAAGGAATGGCGATCTGGCTATTGACCTGCGTCAGGCGCCGGGGAAGATCTCGGACGTCTAGGAAACCGTCCTGAAATTCTCCAGTTCCGAACAGGTGTTCGCCAGGTGGGGAGACAAAAGCCTGCTCCGCTGCAAAGGTCGCTTCACCCTGTACCGTAGCCGGGTCTAGCCGCCGCGTGCCAGCGACTTCGGACAAGAACGTCGTTCCCGAGCTATCGGTAAAGTGGAGAGCGTCATCATGACGATCGAAGACCGCTCTCATCTTTGCTGTCGCAATCACGACGCGGCTCTTATCTTGCGAGACCTGGAAGGCCGGCACAGAGGGTTGCGGAAGCAGAATAAGACTCGGGCTTTCTATCGCGGCTTCCTTCGCGCAGCGAACCCGAATCGCACTCGCAGCGATCGGGCGTATGGTGAGAACGCAAGTCTTCGTGCTTATTTCCACGCCAGATTGGATCCGTCTGGTGGCTCCAATCGATGACTTCTGAGCGGTTGCATCGGGAGACGCCGACCAGGCAAGAGTCCCCGCAAGGATCGCCGCATAAAAGAACCGGAGTGGCATTCGTCGACCGAGATGCCTCAAACTATCCTCTGCGTCCCATCTACTTACCCACCACCCTCACGACGGAGTCATCCGATCCAGTCCACGCTGGCGCTCCTTCATGTTTCAGCTGATGGGCCCGGTC
>JBJMGC010000222.1:0-4809 GCA_045808105.1 Acidobacteriaceae bacterium
AGCGCGGCGATGGGCGGACGCGAGCTTACGGCAAAGCAGAGCAGCAGCGGAACAAGCGCTGCAGCCATCAACTCGCCGTAGGCGGTGCGCTCGTAGGCAACGAAGAGCATGTAGGGATTCGCGATATAGAGACAGCCGGCAGCAGTGGCGGCGAGTGGGCTGAGCCATGTCCGTGCGAGACGGCGCATGCCGAGGCCCGCACAGAAAAAACAGATGGCAGTGAAAAGCCAGGGTGTGGCGTGCCATCCGGCGATACTGCCAAGTACAGCACCGACTATCCACGACGCGGGCGGGTAGAAGATGAAGCGCGGCTCGCCTGCGCCGAAGTTCGGAGAGGACGCCCAATGCGGATAGAAGAGTCCGCTGTGCCAGGCGCGCGCGACTTCCAGCCAGGAGACGAAATGGAAGTCAAAGTCATGGCCGCAGGAGGGACCGCGCTTGAGCAGGAGCCCGGTGGCGGCAAGTGTGGTGAGCAGGAGAGCGGCGATGGAGAGCGACGGCCGTGCTCTGAAAGATCGGCCGGAGCGGAGGGTCACGGCGTGAGCCGCAGCGTGTGTTCGGTCGCTCGATTCACGGCCGCGGGCGTGTAGGGGAGCGCGAATGTGGTGGCGCCGTACCAGGCAGGCCACTGGTCACGATAGAACGGACTGACGGGATCGCCGGATTGTCCCATGACGATGTTCTCGGTGGATCCATCGATATCGCTCCAGTCCATGGTGAAGCGCTGCGATGGGCCGAACATACGGCCCACCTGCTTCACCGTGGTGGTGTCGCCGGATTGTGGGCGAGGCGGGATGCTGGTCCAGCCGAAGAAGGGAATCATCCCGTAGAGCGGATGCGAGAGCGCGATGGTGTGCACGTCGCCATAGCGCCAGTTTTTGAGTGAGAAGGGAGCGTGCTCATTGTCGAGTCCGCGTGAGACGGCGGCGGCGAGCAGATCGTCCCAACTCGCATATTTTTTAGGTAGCCACGCGGGCGGCGTGCTGGTGACGAGCTGCTCTTCGGCATAGGCACTCTCCGGCCATTCGTAGAGTTTCCAGTCCGCGCCGAGTTTTGGTTCGAGCAGCAACGGCCAGAGTGCGTCGCGTGCGGCGCTGATGATGGCGGGGGCCGCCTCGGTGGTGTGCATCACGCCATCCCAGGAACGGAGAATGTCTGCCGCGGCGCGCAGGCGCGCAGACGGATGGTGCGCGTGATCGATGGCATAGGCGAAGCGTTGCGCCAGCTCGTGGTCGAGCTCTGAGTTGATGTCCGTCTGCAGCAGGAGCATGTCCGTGCGGGTCATCTTCTCGTGGCTCGCGAGCCATTTCCAGATGCGCTCATTGCGGTACGGCGATGCCCACTCGAGCGAGAGCGGTGTGGGGTAGCCATCCGGTGTGATGCGCGAGTTTGCCGTGGCGAGGATGCCGCCGGGGGGATCGAGCGAGGCGGGCAGCGATGCGAAGGGAAGCACGCCTTGCCATTCGTGCACCTGGTCGGCGATGGGCACACCCATCAGGCCGCCGGGTCGCTGGGGTATGTGGCCTACGGCCTGATAGCCGATGTGCCCCTGGTCGTCGGCATAGACGACGTTCAGCGTCGGGGCCCACCACTGGCTCATCGCGGACTCGAACTCCTGCCAGTTACCGGCGGTGTTGAGCGCGTATATGGGCATGCCGCTGGCGAACTGGGGATCGTAAACGGTCCAGTGCAAGGCGATGGTGCGCGACTCATGCGGCACGAGCGGCGAGATGACCGGACCGTGATTGGTGCGCAGGACATCGACCTCCTGATTCTTGCCGAAGCGAACTTGGATGGTTTCGTGGTCGCGATCCATGGGACGCCATGCGGCGCCGTCCCAGTACTCGCCTTGCGCGTTGGTGCGCTCGACGTAGAGGTCCTGGGTGTCGCCGTAGAGTGCGGTGTAGCCCCACGCGATGTGGTCGTTGTGGCCGGCGACGATCATGGGGACGCCGGGCAGGCTGACACCGGCCGCATGGAAGTTGGGGGCGCGCAGATCCATCTCATACCAAACGCCGGGAACCGAATGGTTGAGGTGCATGTCGTTCGAGAGCATGGGACGGCCGGAGGCGGTGTGCGCGCCGCTGAGCACCCATTCGTTCGAGCCTGCGATGCATTCGCGGCATGAATCGACTCCTACAGTTGCACCCAGCGCGGCGCGCAGGCGGAGCAGATCGTCCGCGACGCCTTTGAAGGACTGATCTTCATCCGGCGGTGGAGGCGGCACATCGGTGGGCGGCTTGGTCAGGTCGGGCATGGCCTGGGTGGGCGGATGATCGCGCCACGAGCCGGTGGGGTAGAGATCGCCGGCGAGCGTGGGCCCGATCCTTTTGGTGATGGTTTCGCGGGTGAGCTTGGTGGGCCATTGCTCATCGAGCGTCTGCACCATGCTGAGGACGATGAGGATGGAATCGACCGGCTGCCAGCGGCGCGGCTGATAATTGAGCAGACGGAACTCGGCGGGGAGCGCGTCGGCTTCGCCGATGTAGGCGTTGACGCCGCGGGCGTAGTCCTCGAAGAAGCGGCGGTCCTGGGGTGAGAGGCTGGCGGTGAGGCGCTCCGCCGTTTGGCGGAACTCCAGCACGCGCTGGACGCGATCATGCTCGACGAAGCTGCTGCCGAGGACTTCCGCGATTTCGCCGGATGCGACACGGCGCATCATGTCCATCTGCCAGAGGCGGTCCTGGGCGGCGACGTAGCCTTGCGCGGCAATCAGATCATCGATGCTGGCGGCGGAGAGGTGGGGAACCCCCTGGTGATCACGCTGCACGGTGACCGCCTGCGTGATGGCGACGGTGCGGCGCTCGCCGTCCAGCTGCGGGAGCTGGCCCTGCATGGCGCGGCGGAGCCAGAGGGCGCCCGCACCCGCGGCCAGCGCCAGCAGGATGAGCACCGTCAGACAAAGGCGCAGAAACCGGAAGAACCAGGCACCTCTTCGTCTCAAAATGGTCTCTCGCTAGGTTGCATAGACACTCTGACCTGCGACTGCGCCGGCACACAGACACCATATCGTAACCGCGCCTCCGTGGCTGATGGGCGGACGCAGCTTGACACCAGAGTCCACCCCGGCAATCCTAATCATTCTCTCTACACTGAGTTTTCCGTCTGTTTGGTCAAGGAGCTGTATTGAAGGTTCGCGTTTTTTATCACGACAAGTGTTTCGATGGGGCGTGCTCCGCCTCGCTGTTCACGCGGTTCCATCGCGAGTGCATTGAGCCGTCGGCAACCTACGGGTATCACGGGCTGGTGCACCGCGCGGGCGCGCTCTTCAACGAAGCGGATTTCATCGGAGACGAGAACGCAATTGTCGACTTCAAGTATTCGGCTTCGCCGGAGATTACCTGGTGGTTCGACCACCATCTGAGCGCCTTCCTTACGCCGCAGGACCATGACGACTACCGGCGGGGCATGGCGGATGGGCGCTATGCGATGCGGCGGTTCTACGATCCGAGCTACACCTCCTGCGCCGGCTTTCTGACGCATATCGCGTCGACAAAGTTCGGCTTCGACGCGGCTCCGGTGGCGGAGCTGGTGAAGTGGGCCGACATTGTGGACGGCGCGCTGTACGAGAGCCCCGAGTCCGCGGTGGAGATGGCCGAGCCTGCGATGAAGCTGACGCTGATCATCGAAGCGACCGCTGACCCGATGCTGATCCCGCGGATGATTCCGCTGCTGACCGAGGAGCCGCTCGCGGACGTGCTGAAGGAACCGTTCATTGCGCCGCTGCTGCCGCCGCTGCTCGAGCGCCACCACGAGGGGATGAAGCTGATCCGAGAGCGCGCCGAGTACAAAGACGGCACGATTTACTTTGACATCACCGATCGCCAGCTTGAGGGCTACAACAAGTTCATCCCGTACTATTTGCACCCAGAGGCGACGTACAACATCGGGCTAAGCAAGTCGAGCTTCCGGACCAAGGTGGCGGTGGGCTCGAACCCGTGGACCAAGCGGCGAGCCGACGAGATGGTGAACCTGGCGACGATCTGCGAGCGCTACGGCGGCGGCGGCCATGCGCGGGTGGGCGCGATCTCGTTTCCGCCGGACCGTTCCGATGAGGCGCGTGCGGCGGCGGCGACCATTGTTGCCGAACTGCGCGCTCACGAGCGGGAACTCGCCATCGCAGGCAATGGCGCTGGTGGCGCGTCCTGAAGGGTTCGCTTCTGTTGCTCGCTACACGGTTGGACTTGGAAGCGACCTGAGCTAGACAGACCTCTTCAGTAATGGCTGCGATATGTCTGGCGCGCAGGCGTGCGCGCATATGGTGCAGGCGGAGTGCGGCATCGATCTCGATGGGCAGGCCGGCGCAGATGCGGACGAGGTTGGCGATCAGCTCGGTGTTGCGACGGGCGAAGCGGCACTGGCGGCGGAGCTCTTGTCTGAGGTCGGTGCCGGTGGCCCCCTCCCCCCTCCGGTGCGGGAGGCTGGCGTACAAACCGTGCTGAATCAGTAGCATGTGGTGTCTTCCGAGCATCAAATTCGTTTTTCTAAAGGATTTATTGCTAAATTCGTCCAGTCATTGGAGTTAGCGACTGCTAGCCGCCAGCGAGTCGGCGAGTCAGTCAAATCAGCGAGCCAGCGAAAAAGAAAAAGCCACCGCTGCGGTGGCTTTTGTTCTCTCTTTCTGTGACTGGAACTGTATCTATTTTTAGAGTAGCAAATGGGAGGATATGAAATGGCAGGAATTTGCCTGGATTCCATAAGTGGGAGTTACCTCACTTCTCATTCTGTTCGTTGCACTCTAGGTGCTTCTGGTTAGGAGATGGTTGCAACTCACCAGAAGCCGACTTAGCATAACCAATTGAATGCCCG
>JBJMGC010000223.1:0-17098 GCA_045808105.1 Acidobacteriaceae bacterium
CAAGTGCGCACACGGCCACAGAAATCGATGCTGGGTCGCTCGCTTGCTACCCTAAGCCATGCGCGCGCCGCTTCTGGCTGTTCTCTTCCTGCTGACTCCTGGCCTTTTCGCACAGAACACATCGCAGTCGAACGACTGGGCCACTCCCGCCGAGCAGTCCAACTACCGCACGACGCCCGACTACGCCACTACGATGGCCTACCTGCAGCGCATTGCCGCTGCGAAACCGCAGCAGGTGCGTATCGAAGCATTCGGCAAGACGGGCGAAGGCCGCGAGTTGGACATCGTGATCGCTTCGAAGGACGGCGTCTTCGATCCCGACAAACTGCACGCAGCCAAGCGTCCCATCGTGCTGGTGCAGAACGCGATCCATGCCGGCGAGATGGACGGCAAGGACAGCTGCCTCGCGCTGCTGCGCGATATGGTGATCACCGGCAAGGATGCGGCGCTGCTCGATCGCGCGGTGTTTGTCTTCATCCCCATGTACAACGCGGATGGCCATGAACGCCGCTCGCCCTACAACCGCATCAATCAGGACGGCCCTGAAGAAATGGGTTGGCGCGGCAATGGAACGAACATCAACCTGAACCGCGATTACATGAAGGCCGATGCGCCGGAGACACGTGCTTTTATGGCAATGTTTCATCTCTGGTTGCCGGACTTCTTCGTCGACGATCACGTCACCGATGGCGCAGATTTCCAGTACGACGTCACCTTCACCATCGAGCACCTTCCGAACCTCAATGCGGACACGGGACGTTGGCTCGATGAGAGCGTCATTCCGGATCTGGAGCACCAGGTGGATGCGACCGGCCACCTCGCATCGCCTACCTACATCTCGCTGGTCGACGAGTCCGATCCTGCAAAGGGGCTCGGCTTCGACGCCTTCGTCCCGCGCTTTTCGACCGGCTACATGAACCTGGAAAATCGGCCGAGCATGCTCGTTGAAATGCATATGCTCAAGGACTACAAGACACGCGTGACCGGCAACTACGAACTGCTGCGCGCTCTCCTCAAGGTCGTGAACCGGGATGCCGACAAGTTGCTTGCGCTGAATGCCGCGGCCGATCACGAAGCAGAACAGCTTGGCGCGCACCCGCTAAGCAACGTTGGATATCCGCTCGCGCTCGGCTGGTCGGGTGAGACTACGCCATTTCTCTTTCGCGGTTACAAATATAGACGCGAGCTCAGCGCCGTCTCCGGCACCGTGTGGGTGCAGTACTGGCGCGAGCCATGGAACGCCACATTGGCCATGCAGACTGGAGCGAAGGTCACATTCTCCGCCGTGCCTCCGGCCGCTTATATCATTCCGGCGCAGTGGACGCACGTTATCGACGTGCTCGCCGCCCACCAGGTCGTGATTCGGCGAACCACCGCAGCCTGGACAGCGCCGGTTGAGACCTACCGCTGCCACGGCGGCAACTGGCAGCAGCCGCCGTTTGAAGGTCATCATCCGATGTTCGGCGGCGAAGGCAGCAACGGCCATCCGGGGGAGCCGGCGCAGTGCACCCTCGTCACTGAGACGATGACGTTTCCGGCCAACTCCGCAGTCGTCGAGCTGAACCAGCGCCTCTCGCACGTGGCGATGGCCTGGCTGGAACCGATGGCGCCGGACTCGGCCATGGCGTGGAACGCCTTCGATCCCATCTTCGAACAGCGCGAGTACGGCGAGGCCTACGTTCTTGAAAAGCTGGCGCGGGAGATGATGGCCAGAGATCCCAAGCTCAAAACGGAATTCGAACAGCGGGTCGAGAACGATCCTAAATTTGCCGCAACTCCACGGGCACGTCTCGAATTCTTCTACGATCATTCGCCTTGGCTGGACCCGAAGCTCGGCTTATATCCCGTGGGGCGGCTGACGAAGCTGGATGGCGTGCCGGTGCGCTAGCGATAACAGCTTAGGATAGCGACTTCATAGGCCAGCATCCGGCGATCGCCGCTGACAAGCACCAATTGCTCTGCCATCGCCTGTGCTACCAGCATCCGGTCAAACGGATCGCGATGATGCATCGGCAGGCCGCGCGTGTTTTCAACATCTCGCGCCGTCACGGGCAGTTCGCGAAAGCCATATCGCTCGATCATCTCCGGTAATGAGCCTTCGACGTGCAGCTTGCCCGCGTTCTGCTTGATCGCGATCTCCCACAGCGACACGGCGCTGCAATAGACAGTGTGCTGAGGATCGCGCAGCAACCCTAGAATGTGCTCGGAGAGCCGGTCAGGTTCCGCGTCCAGCCCAGAGCAGCACGTGCGTGTCGATGAGAAACGCCGGTGCCGTCACTTCTTCCGCTTCTCCGGCTCAATAGGGCCGTAGAAGTCTTCGAGGATGTCATCCGGTGTGACGTCGAAGTCCGGTGCGATGTAGCTGATCTTCAGTACATTCTGGCCGAACTTGCGCGGCACCCGCTCTGCCGGTGTGAGCGGGACAAGCTTTGCCAGCGGCTTGCCGGCCTTCGCAATGACGATCTCCTCGCCGCGGCCCTTTCGACCAACGCGGACAGGTGGGTCTTCGCCTCGTAGATGTTGATGATTTCCGGCACGTTCGCAGCATATGCAGTTTGGTTAACCACTGCTATTACCAAAGAGTCCTGCAGTTTATCGCAATCCGCGATATTGTTATTGCGGATTGCAATATGAGACTCGGCGAGAAAATCCGCTATCTCCGCGAAGTCGAAGGCTCGCTCCGCGGTCTGGATCGCGCGATGACCCAGCAGGAGCTGGTGCGTGCCGTTCGGGAAGAGATGGACACTGCCGTGAGTCAGTCGTATCTCTCCCAGATCGAGAGCGGCGCGCGTCCGCACCTGACCAACACCACCCGCCTGCTGCTGGCGCGCTTCTTCAAGGTGCATCCCGGCTATCTTGTCGATGACCCGGAGGGTTACCACGCCGAGCTGCTCTCAGAAGCGCGAACGCTGCACACGCGCGTGAATGAGGACAAGCTCGACCTGTGGCTAATCTCCGGCGCCGAACGCTTCCGTCGCGATCCGGAGCTGCGCCGCGCACTGTTGGCAGCAGCTCAACATGACGACACTCGCCGGTGTCTGTTGCTGCTCGCCGCCATTCTCGAAACCCCCTCGCTTGCCGACGGGCTGCTCGAGGTGTTGCGGCCGGAGCTCGCGCCGCGCCACAAGCATTCCACCGCGAAGAGCACGCAGAAGCGAAGCGCCACACGAAACGGCGGCCGCAGTGCGCGTGCCGGCAGCGTTGCTACGCGCGACGGCAGCCTAACTATGAAAGAGAGGAGATGACCTATGCACACGTCCCTGTTAAGTGCGGAGAATTGGTATCTCGTCTGTTTTGGTGTCGGCCTGTTGTTGAGCGTTCTGGCGTTCGTGGGCGGCTTCGGTCATCTGCAGTTGGGCCACTTCCACGGAGGCCACTTTCATTTAGCTCACACGCACGCCGGCCATGTGCACGCGCCGCGCGGTGGCGGACACGACAGCGGCCTTTCGCCTTTCAGCGGGTTCACGCTGCTTGTCTTCCTATGTTGGTTTGGCGGCGCCGGATATCTGCTGAGCCGCTTCAGTCCGCTATGGGGCGCCGGAATTTTCGCGCTTGCCGTCATCAGTGGCGTTGCCGGTGCGGCAATCATCTTCTGGTTTCTGGCGCGCGTGCTGCTTCCGCGTGAACGTGTCCTCACGGCGGAGGACACGGAGATGACCGGCGTGCTCGCGCGTGTTTCGAGTCCCATACGCGAGGGCGGCACCGGAGAGATTGCTTATTCGCAGGGTGGTGCACGGCGCGCAGCCGCAGCCCGCAGCGAGGCCGGTGCGGCGATCGCGCGCGATATCGAGGTCGTCGTGCTGCGTTACGAGCGCGGCGTCGCCTATGTACAGCCGTGGTCGGAGCTGGAGGGCCCGCCCGCCACCTGATTCTTTCTTACGCAGGCCCCAGACCGCGCCGTCCACAGCCAGGGACGACACCGGCCATACGCAGTACGGCTGGCTTCACGCTGTTCGACTGTAAGGATCGGTTATGCCAACCACTGTCACTGTCATCATCGGATTGGGAGTTGTCGTTCTTCTCATCATCATGACGAGCATCGCAAAGATGTTTCGTAAGGCCGGGCCCAACGAAGCGCTCATCGTTTACGGCTTCCGCGGTCCGCGCATCATCAAAGGCTCGGGCGCGGTCATCTTTCCCGTGGTCGAAAGCTGCCGGCAGCTCTCGCTGGAGCTGATGTCCTTCGACGTCGCGCCGCAGCAGGACCTCTACACCAAACAGGGTGTCGCGGTAACCGTCGAAGCCGTTGCGCAGATCAAGGTCCGTTCCGACCGCGAATCCATTCTCACCGCGGCCGAACAGTTCCTCACCAAAGCGCCGCCACAGCGTGAAGGGCTGATCCGTCTGGTAATGGAAGGCCATCTGCGCGGCATCATCGGCCAGCTGACAGTCGAACAGATCGTCAAGGAACCGGAGATGGTGGGCGAGCGCATGCGCGCCACCTGCGCCGAAGACATGAGCAAGATGGGTCTGGAAGTGATCTCGTTCACCATCAAGGAAGTCCGCGACAAGAACGACTACATCACCAATATGGGTCGGCCGGACATCGCCCGCATCAAGCGCGATGCTGATGTCGCCGCTGCCGAGGCGGAGCGCGACACCGCTATTCGTCGCGCCATCGCGCTGCGCGAATCTGCGGTCGCGAAGGCTGCAGCAGACCAGGAACGCGTGCTGGCCGAGACGCAATCGCTCGCCAAGCAGGCCGAGGCACAGCGCGATCTGGATATCCAGAAGGCGCAGTTTACGGAGCAGAGCCGCAAGCAGGAGGCGCAGGCAGACAAAGCATACGAGATCCAGACCAACATCATGCAGCAGAGCGTCATTGCTGAGCAGGTGAAGGTGCAGCAGATCGAGAAGGAGCAGCAGGTCAAGGTGCAGGAAGCAGAAATTCTGCGCCACGAGAAAGAGCTGATCGCGACCGTGCTGAAGGGGGCGGAGATCGAGCGGCAACGCATCGAGAATCTCGCTGCCGCAGAGAAGTCGCGTCTCACCATCGAAGCGGAAGGCCGCGCATCGGCAATCCGCGCGCAGGGCGAAGCGGAAGCAGCCGTCATCTTCCAGAAGGGCGAGGCCGAAGCCAAGGCGATGAACGTGAAGGCCGAAGCCTATCAGGAATGGACGCAGGCTGCGGTCGTCGATCGCCTCATCTCCAGCATGCCGGAGGTGGTCCGCGCCATGTCCGAGCCGCTCAGCAAGGTGGACAAGATCACGATCGTATCCACCGGCAGTGATGGCCAGGTGGGCGCGAATAAACTGACCGGCGACCTGACAAAGATCGCCGCGCAGGTACCTGCGCTCTTCGAGGCGCTCTCCGGCATGGATATGCACGAGCTGATGGCGAACGTGAAGAGCATGCGCGCCCGTCCTAACGGCACCGCAAGCAACAGCTAACCCGAGCGGTGGTCCCCGGCTTCGGCCGGGGCCACCGCTTCACCAGATGTCAAAGAATCGAATGCGGCATCGAATAGTAAAGGAGTCACATCATGGCACTGCTGGAACGCGTTGCAACTCTACTCCGCGCCAACATCAACGACCTGATCGATCGCGCGGAAGACCCGCAGAAGATGCTGCGCCAGCTCATTCTCGATATGGAGAACCAGCTCTTGCAGGTAAAGACTCAAGTAGCCATCGCGCTTGCTGACCAGCACCTGCTCGAGAAAAAGCAGACCGAGCATGAGGACTCCGCCGGCAACTGGCAGCGCAAAGCGGCGCTCGCCGTGACCCGCCAGCAGGATGATCTTGCGCGCGCCGCCTTGCGCCAGCAGATCAGCCATCAGCAGATGGCCGCGAGCTTCGCGCAGCAGCTCACCGATCAGCGAACCGAGACCGACACGCTGCGTACCGCGCTCAGCCGGCTACAGCAGCGATTGCAGGAAACGCAGTCGCGCTGTGAGCTGCTGGCCGTGGAGCATCGCCGTGCCCGCGCGAGCCAAAAACTGAATGGTTCTGCACCCCGGCCCTCTGCGACCATGGCGCGCGTCCGAGGCCGCATCGACCAGGCATCCGCCGCTGGCCGGGCACAGCAGGCAATGCTTGTCTCCGAGACAGGCACATATCTCGATCGAGGAGAACTGGGCGAAGCGGAACTGGAAGAACGCTTCGCCGCCATGGAACGCGAGGACCAGATTGAAGACTTACTGCGCGAATTGAAAGCGCAGCAGGAGCAACAGCACAGGCTGCCCAGTTCGGCGTAATGTCCCCGCATGATCACCGCTGGCGATTTTTTGCTTCTATACTCGATCAGGTCGGTCCCTCACGCCCCGTGATGGCTACCGACCGGGTCGAAACTATTTCATGAGCTCGTCATCCGAAGTGCACTCACCGGCATCCGGCCGTTCAGACTCACTGTCGGCCGGGGAAACTGACAGCTCCAAAATCGGCACATGGACGGCGTGGCTGGTTCTGCTTGTCATCGCGCTGGTCCGCATTCCCTTCCTGCTCATCCATCCCCTGCAGGAGGACGCATACATCACCTTCCGCGCCGCACGGCATCTTGCCGAAAACGGTGATTTCTCCTTTAACCTGCACCAGCACTTCCCCGGCACCACCAGCCTGCTCTACCCGCTCATTGTTGCCACCATCGACCTGCTGTTGCACCGTTTCATGATCCTGGGCGTCCAGATCTTCGGAACGCTCTGCATCGCGGCTGCTTGTTATCTCATAGCGGCCGCACTTTGTAGCAACATGCGCGAGCAGCGTGCAGTATGGTTGCTCACGGCTTGCTGGCCCATTGCGCTGGTGATGAGCTACACCGGCATGGAGACTTCGCTGCTGGCGCTTGTACTTGCCGCTGCCCTTTTCGCTCTCGCGCGTGACAGCCATTGGACGCTCTTCGCCGTCGCTGTGCTGCTCTTGCCGCTAGTGCGGCCCGATGCGGTGGCGTATGGACTCGTCTTCTGCGCCGCCATGTTCTTCATCAACCGGGGCGCCGCCCTCCGCGGCACGTTGGCGCTCGTGATCGGCTGCGGACTCTTTCTGCTGGGCACTCGCGTCACCACCGGTCACTTTCTGCCCACTACCGCGCGTGCTAAGGAAATTGCGTATCACCCCAGCCATTCACTGGCTGCGGTCGCTGCCCGCATACACGATCTCTTCCTCGGACAGTCCTTCCTGTTGCCCACCCCTTCCACATATCTGGTTAAGCTCAGTCCGATCGTGCTGATCGTTGTCGTCATTGCGTTCGTTCTTGCCTTCCGTTTTGCACGCTCCCGCCGGGAACGCGTTGTCCTCGGTATGCTCGCTGTGGCCAGCATCGCCATTCCGCTCGCCTATGCCTATGGCGGCGTTGTCTTCGCCTGGTATCTTTTCCCCGCGAACTGGCTGGCCATCGCCGTCACCATCGCTGTTGCAGTTCGCATCGTCACGAAGCTCCGATTCCGCATAGCGGGAGCCGCGCTCCTCGCCATCATTTGGATCGGGCTGATCTTCATGCAATGGACCAAGGCACTCGCCGCTTCCACGGAGGACTACCACTACCGTGGCGATATCGGCCGCTATCTCGCCTCCGTCAGCCATGGTCAGGGAACCCTCTTCCTCGAACCGGCAGGTTTGATCCCTTATTTCTCTGGCCTCCGCACCGATGACGAAGTCGGCCTCGTCTCTAGTCGTGTGACGGATTTTATGAAGCAGGATCCGGTCGCGTGGTGGTTCGATTATGTAGCCGCTGTGCAGCCTGATTACATCGTCCAGCGGCAAAGTTTCGACCATTACCGCACTTTCGAGAACTACACCCTTACTCCGGCCCAGCAGCGCTGGTTCGGTGCCCATTACCAGCTCATCCGGCGTGCCCATTACGTTCCCGCCACATATCACTCATCGCACGAATTACAGCGAATCCTCGCCATGGGTCCGCTGGAGGACTATCTCATCTACGAGCGGCGCGACCTCCTCGGCGACCAGACTCCAGGCCCCCTCGTTCACTAGTGCCTGCGCGGCCCGGCCGCTCTATACTTCTTCAAAGACTGCGTAGAAAGGGATCTCCCCGCCATGCCCTTTGATCCTCGCGCTGTTGCCAATCGCCTGCTTGAGCTTGCCCGCGAGCGCCAGCTCACGCTGGATCCTATGAAGGTGCAGAAGCTCCTCTATTACGCCCACGGATGGCATTTAGCGCTCACCGGTCGCCCACTGCTCGACCGTTCTGTCGAAGCGTGGCAGTACGGACCGGTACTGCCGGACGTTTACCGCGCCTTCCGGCAGTTTGGCGCGCAGCCGATCACGGAGCCAGCACGCTACTTCGCGATCAACGGCGGAAAGCTGGGGTTGCGGCGCTACTCGATGCCCGCGCGCGACCCGGATGCCGATTACGCCGACCGCATCCTCCGTCGCATTCTCGAGCAATACGGCAATTACTCCGCCATTCAGCTTTCCATGATGACGCACGCGGACGGTACACCCTGGGCGCAAGCCTGGAGCGAGAACTCCGGCAAGCGATACGTGCCCATTCCGGATGCGGAGATTGCCGCCTGGTTCAAGTCCGTCCTCAAGCCGGTGGCCGCATGAGTGCCGCACCTCCTGGCCCGGATCCGGAGACAATCGCGGATACCAGCGCCTCGGCTCTCGCACCGCGCGTTGCCGGTGTAGTCCGGTCGAGCGAGTTGGCCACCGAGGAGAACGATCAATTCGACGATGCACGCAAGGCACAGTTTCTTGCTTTTCGCCGCTGGCTCGTTCCCAGTCTTTTTGCGCTCACGGTGGGATGGCTGGTCTTTGTCGGCTGGATCGTTCTCCGCGAAGAGCTGCAGCATGGAAAACTGTCGGATGCCGTGCTCATCGCGTTGCTGGGCACCGCAACCGCCAACGTGCTCGGACTGCTCGTGATCGTACTTAAATCCATCTTTCCGCTGGATATCGATCGCGGTGATATCTAGAGCGGATTTCCCATTGCTGTGCGTCGCCGAGTTCACCGCAGAGCGGCTTTTCTTAATGGAAAAGCCGCGCAATCTTATTGGCTCCGGTGTACACCTATGGGAAATCCGCTCCAGGCCGCCGCAATACAGCATTTGTGTTGTCTCCGTAACGGGATGACGGTATCCTCGCGTCATTCTCGCCTCGGGAAGGAACACTCATGGATCCGAATAACATGGGTATCGATCCGCACATTGCCTACTTCCTGCCGTTCTTTGGACTGTTCGCCTTAGTCGGCATCGCCATCTACATCATCCCGTTCTGGATGATCTTCAAGAAGGCCGGCTTCACCCCATGGCTGGCGCTGCTGCTCTTCATTCCGCTTGCAAACATCATCATTCTTTACGTGCTGGCGTTCTCGCAGTGGAAGGTTGTTCCAGTGGCGCAACTCACCGGCGGCTATCCTCCAACTGCATACCCGCCTGCGTACCCGCCTGCCGCCTATCCTCCTGCTGCTCCACCTGCCAATCCAAGCGACACTTACCCGCGAGCCTAATCCCGGTCGCAAGGATTGGAAGCTCAAGAGACGGCAATGCGCAAGGCCGTCTCTATGGCGTCCTTCATCTGCGGCAGAGCCTCATCGATCCAGGGCGCGCGACGTTCATCCTGTACACTCGCCCAGATCCGCCGCTTCGTCTCCCACAACGTCAGCTCCAATGTGCCGGACTGTATGCCCCGCTTCACATGCCAATGAATGCATCCCGGATAACTGCTCAGGGTTGCTCGGGTGGAGATCCGCAAACCACATCCGATGCACGCCTTTTCAATCAGCGATGCAGCGCCACTCAGGCTATAGCCTTGCGGAACAGCGAATTCGATCTCCATCATTGCGATCCTCCACCGCCTGCGGCCGCCACCGATGCTGCAAATGTTCTAGCACTTTCACTATCCGGGTGGGCTCGTGCACTGGCTTTTCGGTCAAGAAACGCCATATTTCACAACATGTGCCTGATACGCAGCAACAGTGAAAATGCTCTAGCATCAATTCAGATCGTTTATGTCATCCATTCCTGAACGTCCCCGTGTCCGATTCGCTCCTTCCCCGACCGGCTACCTGCACGTTGGCGGTGCCCGCACCGCGCTATTCAACTGGCTATTCGCGCATCACACCGGCGGCACCTTCATCCTGCGCATCGAAGATACCGACTTCGAGCGCTCCTCCGAGGCCATGGTCGAGGGCATCCTTGAGGGCATGCGCTGGCTGGGGCTTAACTGGGACGAGGGTCCTTTCTATCAGTCGAAACGGCTCGATCTCTACAAGGCCACTGCGCAGAGGCTTCTCGAGTCCGGACATGCATATCACTGCTTCTGCACCAAAGAAGACCTGGAGCATCGCCGTAAAGTCGCTTCCGAGGCCGGCAAGCCTCCTATGTACGATCGCCGCTGCAGCATCATCGCGCCCGCGGACGCTGCCACACGCCGCTCCGCCGGGCAGCCCGCAGCCATTCGCTTCCGCGTGCCCGAGGGCGGCGTCACCGCGTTCGACGACGCCGTCGTGGGCCGTGTGGAATTTGCAAACAGCGAGCTTGAAGATTTCGTTCTCCTGCGTTCGGATGGGATCCCCACCTATCACCTCTCTGTCGTGGCCGACGATCTCGACATGCGGCTCACCCACATCATTCGTGGCGCAGACCACATCTCGAACACGCCCAAGCAGGTGCTCCAATACCAGGCGCTCGGCGCGCCGCTGCCCATCTTTGCACACGTGCCGCTCATTCTCGGGCCGGATAAAACGCGCCTCTCCAAGCGTCACGGTGCGACCTCGGTGATCTCCTACAAAGAGATGGGCATTATGCCGGAGGCCTTCCGCAACTTCCTCGCACTGCTTGGCTGGTCGCCCGGCACCGCGGGAAAGGACGCGGACGGCCGCGACCGCGAAATCTTCAGCTCCGAGGAACTGACCAAGCTCTTTTCCCTCGCAGGCATATCAAAATCGAACGCCGTCTTCGACAACGACAAGCTCGCATGGTTCAACACGGAATGGATCCGCCGTTCCACTGCGAGCGAGTTGCTGCCGCTGATTCAAAGTGAATGGGGCAAGAACGGTTTTATCCCCAAGCGCAACGAGGCCGATGTACTTGCGGCTATCGATCTCGTCAAGACCCGCGCCCGTAGCCTCACTGATTTCGCGAGCTCATTTTGTGCATATTTCAGCGACGAATATAGCTTCGATCCGGCCGCGGTAACAAAGTTTCTCAAGGACTCCACCAGTCGTGACCTGCTGGTCGAGCTCGGCGGCCGCTACGATGCCGCGCCGGAGTTCACCGAGGTCTCCACCGAACAATTGCTGCGCGCCTTCGCCGACGAGAAAGGCGTGAAGCCTGGCGTGCTCATCAATGGCGCGCGTGTGGCGCTCACCGGCCAGGGCGTCGCGCCTTCGCTTTTCGCAGTAATGCTCGCGCTCGGCCGCGAACGTGTGGTGCGCCGCCTGCAATCCGCCACTTCCATCCCTACACCGGCAGCGAGCGCGGAGGCGCCGCAGCCTGCTTGAGCGCATCGTATCCAGACGCGCGCGGCGTCTACAGCGATCGGCTTGCCAAGTTTGAGGCAGAGCGGGCGCGCCTGCGGTATCGGGACAGGCTCTTCGGTTTCAGCAAGCTCGCGTTCGCCATCGCAGCCGTTGTATGCGCCATCTGGCTGGCGAGCGTGCATCCAGGGCTGCTTGCCTGGGCTCTAATTCCAGCACTTATTTTCGCAATCCTATGGATCGCTCACGAGCGCCTACTGCGGGTATTGAGCGAATCCGCCCGCCTCGAAGCGTTTTATCGCTGCGGCCTGGCACGCCTTGACGATGCGTGGGCAGGGCACGGCGACGCCGGCCAGCGCTTTCTCGACTCCAAACATCCCTACGCCCATGATCTCGACATCCTCGGCGCCGGCAGCCTCTACGAGCTGATCTCGCAGGCTGCCAGCGCACCTGGCCAGCACACACTTGCGGACTGGCTGCTGCATCCCGCCGAGCCGGACGAAATTATCGAGCGCCAGCAGGCCGTTCGCGAACTCACAGCACGTCTCGAGTTGCGCGAACAGCTCGCCCTCGCCGCGGATGCTATTCATGAAGGCACGCCGGAAACCCTCACTCGGTGGGCTGAGTCACGTGAAAGCACCGTGCCTGACTGGCTGCTCTACGTAGCGCCGCCGCTCGCGCTGCTCTGGCTAGCCAGTCTCTTCTACTGGCTCGCCACCAGCAGCATTACCTGGTTGTTGGTCCTCAGTCTGGTCAACGCTGCACTTACCACGCGCTTCATCGGAGCCATCAAACGCGCAGCAGTCGACGTCCTGCAAATATCGTCACTTCTCGAACCGCTCCATCGTGTGCTCGCAGTCTATGAAGCACAGACTTTTCGATCACCGCGCCTCACCGCTCTCACCGCGGCATTGCGCAGCGAGGGCCTCGCGCCGTCGCGTGCTATCGCGAAGCTCGAGCGCAATCTCCACTGGCTCGAATCCAGCGACAACTGGTTTGTAAAGCTGGTGAACCGCTTCGTCTTCTGGACGCCACTCTGCATGCTCTCCATAGAAGCGTGGCGACGTCGACATGGCAGCGGCGTGCGCGCGTGGCTCGCCAGCGTGGGCGATTTCGAAGCACTCAGCTCGCTCGCCTGCTTCGCTTACGAGCGCCCGGCATGGGTTTTTCCCACGCTGCGCACGGAGCGACCAGCGCTCGATGCCGTCGGCCTCACGCATCCTCTATTGCCGCCCGCCACCGCGATTCCGAATGAGATCTCGCTCGATACATCGCATGCGCTCATCATCGTCAGCGGCCCCAATATGGCAGGCAAAAGCACGCTGCTGCGCGCCATCGGTCTGAACGTCGTACTCGCGCAGTGCGGCGCGCCGGTCTGCTGCAGCAGCTTGACTTTATCGCCGCTCGCGGTCGGCGCATCCATCACCGTGCAGGATTCGCTCCAGAGCGGCCTCTCCCGTTTTTACGCAGAGATCCAGCGGCTCAAGCAGATTACCGATCTCGCCGCTACGAACCCGACGCTCTTCCTGCTGGATGAATTGCTCTCCGGCACCAATTCGCACGATCGCCGTGTCGGCACTGAGGCATTGCTCCGCGGCCTGCTGGCACGGAACGCCATCGGCCTGATCACGACACATGATCTCGCGCTCACCGAGATTGCCGGCGAGCTCAACGGCCGCGCCATCAATATGCACTTCGGCGACCGCTTCAGCGCCGGCGAACTGCACTTCGACTACAAACTCAGCCCCGGCATCGCCGACAGCACCAACGCACTGCAACTCATGCGCTCAATCGGGCTGGAAGTGTAAGTAAAAAAAGAAAGACAACGGCAGACAAGTTCAGACAACGACAGCAACCGGTCTGCTGCCGCCTGCAGTCATCTGCTTTGGTCTGTAGTTGTCTGTTCTTCTATCTAGGCGCAGGAGTCGCCGCATCGGCCAGCGCATACGCTGTCACTGTCATCACTGCCGCGTTCTCGCCCAGCTCTCGCGGATCGACTTTGTCGAAGGTATCCGCCGCCGTATGGTGATAGTTGAAGTAGTAGCGGCTGTCCTGGATCGGCGCGAAGCCAGGAACGCCCTTTTCCGTCACAGAATTGATGTCCTCGCCGGTCTCCGCACTGCGTTCCAGCAGCGGCGCGCCGATCGGCGCCAGCACCTGCGATAGCGGCTTCAGCCATTCATCGAGCGCGGCGCCGCCCTGAAAGTAAATTCCGGTCGGATGTCCCGCGCCCAGATCCGATTCGATCGCGCCGACATGATTCTGGAGGTCGCCCGCATAGTCCTTCGCATACGTCTGCGCGCCAAACGAGCCCTGCTCCTCATCCATCCAAGCGACGAAACGCACCGTGCGCTTGGGATGAATCCCAAGCTTCTGTAACAGATGAATCGCCTGCATCGACACAGCAATGCCCGCCCCATCGTCGATCGCGCCGGTCGCCAGGTCCCATGAATCCAGGTGGCCGGAGACGATCACCACCTGTGCCGGATGCTCCGTTCCCTTCCAGTCCGCGATCACGTTCGCGGTCTCCACCGGCGCCAGTGTCTCAGACGTCAGCGTAAGGTGCATTTGCACTTCGCCCTGCGAGGTCAGGTTCTTTAACAGGTCGGCATCTTCGGCAGTAATGGCAGCCGCAGGAATCTTCGGCAATCCTGGCGAATAGTACGTCATGCCGGTGTGAGGAAGCCGGTAATCCGCACCGCCAACCGAGCGCACCAACGTGGCGACCGCACCCACCGAAGCTGCTACGCCTGGCGCTGCGCCACGATAGACCACCGCTTTCCCGTAAGCCTCGTCACCGCGCCCCTGCGCCGCCAACTCCTTGTCGAATCGCTCATTGAAGAGCAGTATCTTTCCCTTCGCCGCATCCTTTGGCAGTGCCTTCAGGTCAGCGAAGGAATCAACGACTAACACCGGCGCATCCATCCCATCCTTCGGTGTAGCGACGCTGCCGCCCAGCGCGGTGAGCACGATCTTCTGCGTCGTCTTCGGCGTCATGCCCGGCCAGTTCGTAAGGTCTGCTGTCTCCTGGCCGCGCACCCAATGCGGCACGGTCGTCTTCTCGATGGTCACTGTTGCGCCGAGCTGGCGCATCTCACCCGCGACCCACTCAACCGCATGCTGTGCCTGCACAGATCCGGCGAGGCGCGGCCCGATGTTGTCGGTCAGGTGGCGCAATTCTGTCAACGCGTATGGATCGTTCAGGGCCGCATCGCGCAGCCGTTCCATGTTGGCGATTTGTTCCGGTGTCCACGCGCCTGGCGATGTTTCGAGCAGCCGTGCGATACGCGCTTGCGGTGATTGCGATCCCGGGGTTTGGGAATAAATCGGCAGAGCGCTCGCAAGCGCGAACGAGAGAGCCAGTGAAATGCGAAGCATAGCCGGATGCTACCATCCGGCGCGCGCGCTACTTCGCCAGCAGGTTCACCGCAACCGGGATCTTGCGAGGCGGCATGCATGCATTCGCATCGCATGCCTGATAGCGCAGCGCTCCCTGCAGCAGGTGCCCGCCGATAGCTACGGTGACATGTGCTCGCAACGTCACAGCACCCGTGTACACGCTCACCTTCTCATTCGGCGCAAAGGCGAAACTGGTATCCGTCCCCGGCGGAAAGTCGACCACGGAGACATTCACGCCGTCACCATCCACCACCATAAGCTGCGTCGGAATCAGCGTCTTCTCATGCGGCATATGCGAGTTTATGTGGAAGCCGTCCTGGATGTGAAAGCGCAGCTCCACTACCTGCGGCTTACGCGCTGCAATCGCGATCTGGTCCGGTCCGTCGAAGCGCACCGTCTGCGGCGTCTTGCCACCCGCCTCCGGCGTGTCCTGCCAGGGAAATTTCTGTGCCGATGCAGCGCTCGCAGCGATGCAGGCGATCACCACCACGAAAGCAAGGCTGACTCTCTGTCGCATCATTGCCCCGCCGCCAAAGCTTTCTTGATGTTCGCTTCAATCTCGTCGCGCGAGATCAGCCCAGCCGCCTCTTCCACCACCTTGCCATCGCGCCCGACGTAGAACGATGTCGGCAACACCTCGACCCCGCCGTATGCCTTCGAGACCGCATCATCGCCAATCAGAATGGGATAGGTCACCCCGATCTTCTTTGCGAACCCGCCAATCTGGCCGCGATCTTTTGCTTCATCCTCATCGACACCGAGAATCTCGAATCCCTGCGGGCCATATTGCTTGTGCAGATCGACGAACCACGGCATCTCCAGCTTGCAAGGCACGCACCAGGTCGCCCAGAAGTTGATCAGCACCGCCTTGCCCTTGTACTCCGCGAGAGAGACCTTGCGCCCGTCCTGCGTCTTCAGCGTGAAAGACGGCGCTTTCTTCCCACGGAGATTCGGCAATCCTTCGTCGGAGGCAACATCCTGCTGCACTGTCTGGTTTGACTGGTCCAATAGCGTGACATGCGGCTGAGCTTTCTGCGCTGCGCGACGGCGCTGCAGATTTTGATATCCCGACCAGGCCATCAGGCCCAGCGCAACAACCACCACGAGGACGACAATCAGATTGCGCTTCAAAGGTACCTTTCCAGGCGATGCGCCGCTTTGCGGCAACTCTTCATTTTATATGGACGTTCCGCAGATCGAACTCGCGGCGACACCAGGCGAAAAAAGCAGGCGCTGCTATACTGCCCCGGCGCCTGGAGCGGAACAGCAATGCAGGAATATGAACTTGTCATGCGTAATCCGACTGTAGCCGAGTATTGTGCGCTCCGCGCCGGGGCGGGTCTTTCTCCGCGCAGTGAAGAGATTGTGCGGGTCGCGCTTCCCAATACGCTTTTCGCAGTTGTCGTCGAGCACCGGGGCGCCACGGTAGGCATGGGCCGTATCGTTGGCGATGGCGGCACCGTCTTTCAGGTAGCCGATATCGCCGTGCTGCCGGAGCACCAGAAACGCGGCCTGGGCAAGCAGATCCTGGACGCCATCGATGGATGGCTTCGTCGGAACGCCCGCCCTGGAGCGTTCATCAATCTGTTCGCGGATCGCGGTGTCGCACCGCTTTATGCCCGATACGGTTTCCGGCCACGCCATCCAGACGAGCCGGGGATGTGTTACGTAATGGAGTGAACATGACGGCCATTTTGATGGAAGATGGGAGCTTGTCATCGTCGTCTCGTGCACCGCATGACTGAATCATTCGATCCCGCAAGCAACACGCCTGCAAGCTTGATCCGCACCCAGGCTGAGGGCCTGCTCGCCCTCGCAAAGCGGCTCGAAGGCGGGATGGCAAAGCCATTCGGCGCTGCCGTGGACCTGGTGCTGCGTTGCGGTGAGACGCGCGGCCGTGTTGTGGTCACCGGCATGGGCAAGAGCGGCATCATTGCTCAGAAGATCGCTGCCACACTGTCTTCCACCGGCACGCCGGCACTCTTCCTGCACCCCGCGGAGGCACTGCACGGCGATCTCGGGATGCTCACAAAGGGCGATCTCGTGCTCGCGCTCTCCGCATCCGGCGAAACCGAGGAGATCCTGCGTCTGCTCGCTACGCTCAAGCGCATCGGCGACGCGCTCATCTCGTTCTGCTGCAATCTAGACTCCACGCTTGCGCGAGCGAGCGACGTTGCACTCGACTGTTCCGTTGCAAACGAAGCCTGCGGGCTAGGCCTTGCGCCGACCGCATCCACCACCGCCATGCTCGCGCTGGGCGATGCGCTAGCCATCGCAGTCTCGCTGCGCAAGGGCTTCCGCGCGGAGGACTTCGCCTCGCTGCATCCG
>JBJMGC010000224.1:0-6206 GCA_045808105.1 Acidobacteriaceae bacterium
AGCGCTGTTGGTTGTTCCGTCGATGACTGTCACCTTATCGCTGAAGGTGTTTGTCACGTAGGCGCGGTGCAGCGTCGTATCGATGCCGATGGCATAGGGCCGCTTGTCGGTCGCGACAGTCGCGATCACGTGGTCGCTGGCGCCATCGATGACGCTGACATTGCCGCTGCCGGCGTTCACGACATAGATCCGATTCAGGGCCGGGTCGATGGCGATCGCATTTGGCTGCCTTCCAACCGCGATGGATGAGCGCTGCCCCGCAGGGCCCATCACCAGCACGCGATCCGCATGCTGGTCCACGCAGTACAGCCGGTGTACCGCAGCGTTGAAGCCGAGGGCGTGCGGATGGATAGTCCTGCCGTGGGGTTCTGCAACTCCCTGCGCCCGCACGCGCGAGCCTGCAAAAAAAACGACGGCGCCAACCATCAGAAGACCCAACCGCTGCGGACTCGAGTACCGTTTCATCGTTTCCTTATCGATGCAGAGAATCATAGCGCCCGTAACAAGGTATAACGTTTGTGTTACATAGTTCCGCTTTACGGAGCCAAAGCGTCAATGAAGCTTTTTGTATCACTCCGGAGGGTCGCCTGCGTTCTCCTGGTTCTGGCATCCACGTGCGGCATACACGCGCAGGCAGAGACTCCGCAATTCCACGTGATCGCACTCGCTGAGAAGGGCGGCATTCACAAGCCGTTTGTGGATGCTGCGAAGCTATGGCTTGCGCAGGAGGCGGTTCGCGACCACTTTACGATCGACTACATCGAGAACACCGACGCGATCAACGATGCCTTTCTCTCCCGCTATCAGCTTTTTATTCAATTGAATTACCCACCATACAACTGGACACCGGCGGCGGTCGCAGCCTTCGAGCGCTACATCGATGAGGGGCATGGCGGCTGGATTGGCTTCCATCACGCGACGCTGCTGGGGCACTTCGATGGCTTTGGGCTGTGGCCGTGGTTCTCCACTTTCATGGGCGGCATCCAGTTCAAGGACTACATCGCCACCTTCGCTTCGGGCACCGTTCACGTCGAAAACCCACAGCATCCCGCGATGAAAGGCCTCGGCAGCACATTCCCAATCGAAAACGAGGAGTGGTACACCTGGGACAAAGATCCGCGGCCGAACGTGCACGTGCTGGCGACCGTCGATGAGAATAGCTACACTCCCGCAACCAACATCAAAATGAGTGGCGACCATCCGGTGATCTGGACCAACGAGCACGTGAAGGCGCGGAACATCTATATCTTTATGGGCCATCATCCGGAGTTATTCCAGAACAAATCATTTACCACGCTCTTTCATAACTCGATTCTGTGGGCGGCACAACGATGAGGCGCCGTATCGTAACGGTTCTGCTCGCCCTGGCATCGTTGTGCGGCGTTGCGCTGCATGCGCAGCAAGCACGATTTCATGTTCTCGCCTTCTATACCGAGAAGACGGAAGCTGACCATGTGGACTTCGCGCGCCAGGCAATCACCTTTTTCGAAGCCGAGGCAAAGCGAGATAATTTCACCTGGCAGGCAACCACCAACTGGGACGATGTGAACACTGCGAATTTGCAGAACTATCAGCTTGTGGTGTGGCTCAACGATTCGCCACACGTCGATTCACAGCGCGCGGCCTTCGAGCAATATATGAAGCACGGTGGCGCCTGGCTGGGTTTTCACTTCGCCGGCTACAACGACGAGAGCACGCACTGGCCCTGGTTCGTGAATGATTTCCTCAATGCGGTATTCCTGACGAATAGCTGGCCGCCGCTTCCTGCCCAGCTTGTGGTTGAAGATCGAGCGCATCCAGTCACGCGCGGTCTGCCCGAAACCTATCTGTCGCCAGCGAATGAATGGTATATCTGGAAGCCCGATCCACGTGCGAGCAAGGATATCCACGTGTTGGTGAGTCTAAGTCCGTCTAACTACCCACTGGGCATGAAAGATACTCTGACCGCCGGCGACTTACCCGTGGTGTGGACCAACACGAGGTACAAAATGCTCTACTGCAACACGGGGCATGGCGACAAAATATTTACCAGCGCCACGCAAAATCAGCTTTTTAGAAACGCCATCCAGTGGTTAGGAGCGGCAGCGCAGCCGCCGATTGCCAACCAGTGATTAGACAGCTTTCTGCTTGCGAGATTTGCCGGTACTCTCTTTGCCCGCCCGTTGCGGTTCTTTCTTCACCGCAGATTTTGCCGGCACCAGAGTAGGCTGGGCGCGTTCCTTCTCGGCAATGCTCTGTTTCAGCGCCGTCATCAAATCGATAACCGGAGCAAGCCGCCGCTTCTCTGCGCCCGGCCGGGGCGTTGCGCCGGCGCGCTTGGTTTCGATAAGCGCCAGCACCTTTTCCTTGTAGTTGTCCTGGAACTGCTCCGGCTGGAACGGCGCACGCAGGGACTCCATGAACTTCTCAGCGAGTGCGATCTCCTGCTCAGGAACTTCAGCGGCGGTGTCCTGCCCGTATTCGCTGACCTCTCTCACCTCGGCCGGATAGTAGAGCGTGTGCAGCAACAAGCCCTTGTCATAAGGCCGAATCAGCACTACCTGCTCGCGGCCGCTGAGGGTTACGCGAGCGATCGCTGCCACCTTCTCGCGCGTCATGCCGCGGAACAGCAGGTTGTAAGCACGCTTGCCGGACTCTTCCGAGGCAGAATAGTACGAGGTCTCGAAAAAAATAGGATCGACCTCATCCAGTGACACGAACTGCTGAATCTCCATCACGTCGGATGACTCAGCTTCGAGAGCCTTGAGCTCGTCTGGCGTCACCGTGACATACGTACCCTTTTCCACCTCGTAGCCCTTCTGTAACTCGCTCCGTTCCACAACGCGATCGCATTGTGGGCAGAAGATCTGCTGCTTGATGCGTCCGCCACATTCCGCATGAATCTGGTTGAAGCTCACGTGTTCTTCGCGGGCCGCCGCAAACAGGCGAACAGGAACGGAAACCAGGCCGAAGGAGATGTACCCCTTCCAAACGGTCGATGCCATAGACACACTCCGGAGGGAAAGTATAGAGGATATCGCCGCAATCGACCTATCTGCTAACTTGGCACCTTCGCATTTTCATCGCCTATTTTTCTAACTCAGCGTGCGCCTGGCGCCGATGGCAATTCATATTCCAGATCGTAGCTATGCTTGCCGCCTTCAATAATGATGGTCAGCTTGCCGCTTATGCCGGCGAGTTCGTCCGTCCCGGACTGCGGCACCACCGTGATCTGCATAACGCCGCTCGCGGGGTCGCTCTTCAGCATCGATGCGTTGTGCATCAACAGGAAGCTTCCGCTGCGGCCATTCAGCTTTCCGGTCACGCGCTCCATCGCGACGTAAGCCATCGCCCCGCTCGATTCGGTGCCGGCGCTCAGCATCTCTCCCTTGCTTGTCCCTTCCATATCTCCGGAGAAGGTCTTGTCGATCGTCATCGGCCCGATCCCTGCTTCGTGCGAAATGGCCGAAGCCTCCACCGGACTTATCTTCACAACGAATGTTCCTCTGGCGTGCATGGTCGCTCCTGTTCCTGTGTCTGATAGTGCGACTCCATGTGTCTCGCTCGGTGTCGCGCGGGCTGCCCATCCGCCCAGCGGGCTCGCGATAAGAAGCGCCACTGCGAATAGCGTTTTGCTCATGGATTCGGTACCTCGTAGCCATGTCAGAGTACCGCTGCATCTCTGGCGCGGATTGGAAAAACGCGACATGCGCGCTTGAACAGGAAGTGATGGATTTATCTGCCCACGGCTGCCATGCCGCGCTCGTCGTAGCGCGCGCCCGCCGCAGCACCAAGCGGCGCCAGTGCGTCCAACGTGGCCAGGTCTTCTTTACTCAGCTTCACATCGACGGCATGCACGTTCTCTTCCAGATACTTCTGCCGCTTGGTGCCGGGAATCGGTACGATGTCGTCACCCTGCGCCAGTACCCAGGCCAGCGCAAGCTGCGAGGCTTTCACGCCCTTGCGCGCAGCCATCTCTTCCACCTTTTTCACCAGCGCCAGATTGCGGTCGAAGTTCTCGCCCTGAAAGCGCGGTGAGTTGCGGCGGAAGTCATCCGGAGCCAGATCCTCGAAGCGTTTGATCTGCCCGGTGAGGAAGCCGCGCCCCAGCGGTGAGTACGCAACAAAGCCGATGCCCAACTCGCGGACTGCGGGGAGGATCTCGTCTTCCGGCTCGCGCGACCAGAGCGAGTATTCCGTTTGCAGCGCCGTGATCGGATGCGTCGCATGGGCGCGGCGGATCGTCTCCGGCCCCGCCTCCGACAGCCCAAGGTAGCGCACCTTACCCTCTTCCACGAGCCGCGCCATCGCCCCCACCGTTTCCTCAATCGGCGTCTTCGGATCCACGCGGTGCTGGTAGTAAAGGTCGATCGTCTCCACTCCTAGCCGCAGAAGGCTGGCCTCGCATGCGCTGCGCACGTATGCAGGGCTGCCATCGACGGCGCGGAACTTTGGATCTTCCTTCTTCCGCACAACGCCGAACTTGGTCGCGATCTGCACCTTGCGCCGGTGCGGCACCAGCGCCCGCCCTACCAGCTCTTCATTCGTGAATGGACCGTAGATATCCGATGTATCGAAGAAGGTCACGCCCAGGTCGATTGCACGGTCGATCGTCGCCTCAGATTCAAACTGGTCACCAGGCCCGTAGAACTCCGACATCCCCATACAGCCCAGCCCCAATTCGCTGACTTCCAGACCCTGTTTCCCCAGCTTTCTCTTCTTCATGGCGCGGCTCCTTCATATCCATTCGATACTGAAGCCGGCATGAGGATGCCTGCAAGTGCCCGGCACGTTCAGCAATGATCGAGCCAAAAGGATATTGCGCGCATCTCTACGCAAGGAGGGTAATGTGAACATTTTTGTCGCAGGCGCCAGCGGCGCTATCGGCCAGCCTCTGGTCGCGGAATTAATTCGGCAGGGCCACACGGTCACCGGCATGACGCACTCCGATGCGGGAGCACAGAAGCTCCAACAGGCCGGCGCCACAGTCGCGCGCGTCAGCGCCTTCGATGCGCCGGCGCTCGAGGAAGCATTGCGGCGCTCTTCGGCAGAGGTCGTCATTGACGAGCTAACGGCGCTGCCGAAGCATCCCGCCGAGATGGCCGAGGCCGCTGCCGGTGATCGCAAGCTGCGGCTGGAAGGCGGCGGAAACCTTTTGCGTGCCGCGCAAGCCACCGGCGTACGTCGTTACATCCAGCAGTCGACCGGCTTCTTTCTCCGGGCGGGCACTGGTCTCGCGGACGAGTCAGAGTCGCTTGCAGTTGATGCGACACCGAGCGTCGCGGCTGCCGCCCAAACTTACACGGAGTTGGAATCGCGCCTTTTCCGCGCTCCAAAGATAGAGGGTGTCGCGTTGCGCTACGGCTTCTTCTACGGCCCGAATACCTGGTTTGATCCCAGCGGCGCTTCCGCAGATCAGGTGCGGGAGCAGGAGATGCCGATCATCGGACGCGGCGAGGGCGTCTGGTCGTGGATTCACATCGACGACGCTGCGCATGCCACGGTCGCTGCCATCACCGCTCCAGCCGGCGTCTACCACATCGTCGATGACAGTCCCTCTCCCGTAAGCGTGTGGCTTCCGGCATTTGCCCGTTTTGTGGACGCGCCGGCTCCGCCGCACGTCGGCGAAGAGCAGGCGCTCACCGCGGCAGGCGAGGATGCCATCTACTACCAGACCGAGCTGCGCGGGGCCTCGAATAGAAAGGCGCGCGAGACGCTGAACTTCCGTCCCCGTCGTCTGGAGTGGCTTAGCTCCTGACTGGCTCGGTTTCTGAGCTGAACCCTGGATCGCTTGAGCGCGCGCGCTTGCCGCGTACCTTCCACTCAAGCGATCCTGTGAAGGACATGCAAGCGCCTGCCCTCGCCCCCTTCCGCATCGCACCTTTCTTCAGCCCGCGTCCCTGGGGGACGCGTGATTTGTCTCCCTGGTATGACTACCGTCCCGCCGAACCCGTCGGCGAAGCCTGGCTTACCGGACCGCAGTCCCTCATCGAAACCGGCGATCAACAGGGCCGCACGCTCAGTGAGCTCGCTGCAGCCTATCCGGATGCGCTGCTCGGTCCACATCGCAATGAGGCGGGCGATTACCCGCTGCTGGTCAAGATTCTCTTCCCGCACGACAAACTTTCTGTGCAGGTGCATCCGGACGATGCGCTCGCGCAGAAGATCGGTCAGCCACGCGGCAAGACCGAGTGCTGGTACGTGCTCGATGCACAGCCGGGCGCGGC